>JAIMBO010000178.1 GCA_023511405.1 Rubrobacteraceae bacterium | reverse complement strand
TCAGAACGGGATGTCGTCGAGGTCTTCCTCGCTCATCTCGGGCACGTCGTCCGCCGTGCGGCCTCCCCGCTCTCCGCCCGAGTCGCCTCCGCCGCGGCCGAGGAACTGGACGTTGTCGGCGACCACGTCGACCTTGCTCCTCTTGGTCCCGTCCTGGGCCTCCCAGGTGCGGTACTGCAGCCGCCCCTCGACCAGGACCGGGTCGCCCTTCTTCACGTAGTTCGCCACCCGCTCGCCGAGGTCGCGCCAGGCGGAGACGTCGAAGAAGTCGACCTCCTCGTTCTTGGAGTAGACGCGGTTCACGGCGAGGCCGAAACCACAGACGGGCACCCCGGACTGGGTGAACCTGAGCTCCGGGTCGCGGGTGAGGTTTCCGGCGAGTATCACCCTGTTGAAGCTGACCAACTTCGCATCCTTTCTCGTTTCGCTACCTCTGTCTCTAGTCTAAAGTACGGCTCCCGCTTCTCAAGGTCTACTCACGGCCACCTCCAGCTCGTCGTCTTTTATCGTGGCGACTACGTCCCCATCCTCGTCGGTGCGGAAGATCTTCGCTCCCGCGACCTTCAGGCGACGCAGGGTCTGTCGGGTGGGATGCCCGTAGGGGTTGTCCGCCCCGACGGAGATGACCGCCACCCTGGGACGGAAGCGGCTGAGGAAGAGCGGGGTGGTGCTGTAGCTCGAGCCGTGGTGGTCGACCTTGAGGATCGTGAGCGGCCCGGCGTAGGGCCCGAGGCTCATGTAGCGCTCCTCCTCGGCCCCGGCGTCCCCGGCGAGCAGGATGCGTGCGGCACCCCGACTGATGAGCAGCGCGACGGAGTTGTCGTTCTTCTCGGGGAAGAGACCGCCCTCGGAGTCGGGTGGCGGGCCCACGACGGTGACCGGGGTGCCGCCCCAGTCGAAGTGCATCCCGGCCCGGCTCTCGACGACCCTCGCTCCTTCTTCCTTAACCCCGCGCAGGAAGGTGGTGAAGGTGGTCGTCGCGCTGGTATCCCCGGAGAGGTAGACGGTGGAGACGTCGAAGGCGTCGAGGACCTGAGGAAGCCCGCCGACGTGGTCGGCGTCAGGATGGGTGGCGACGAGCCCGTCGAGCCTCTTCACGCCGCTCTTCCGCAGAAAATCGACCACCTCCGGACCCGCCTCGGGCCTCCCGCCGTCGACGAGGTAGTTCCTGCCGCCGGACTGCACCAGGATGGCATCCCCCTGCCCGACGTCTATGAAGCTCACCACGAGCGCCCCCGCGGGAGGTGGATGCTCCCCGAGAGCCGCCCGCGGCGCGGTGCAGCCGGAGCAGAGGGCCAGCGCGAGGAGCACCCCGCATACAAGAGGCATGATCCGTCCGGGCGGCGCCCCGGCATGCCTCTCCCCCCACGCCTCACGCACACCATCCATCCTTCAGATGGTTATCGGAGAGGCGGGAAGAAGGCTTTAACCCCGCTCCTCCGGAGGGGTGAGCCGGTCGATCCACTCGTCCGCCTCGGCGCGGGTGAGCTCCGTCAGGGGCTTGCCGATCCTGCTCTCCAGCCTCGCCACCCCGTTCTCCCCCCGCAGTTCCTCGGCGAGCGTCCTGAGCAGGTTCACCTGGCTCGGCCGCGCCTTCTGGGAGGAGTCACGCGCCGGGTGTTCCCCGTTCTCCCGGGACCGCTGGGACGCGGTGGCGTCCCTGAGATGCGCCCTGGAGGGGCGCGGGCGCCGCTCTTCCTGCCGCGCCGGCACCGGGGGAGCATCGTCCCCGTCGGTGAGCTCCTCGAGGGCCGTGGCCCCCACGTTCACCGCATCACGCAGGGCACGGGCCTTCGCGCGGGTCTCGGCCATCCGGATCAGGTGCGAGGCGATGTTGCGCGAGACGTTCTCGGGCGAGGCGTCGCCGAGCCCGCTGAAGGTGCGCCCGTCCTCCATCTCGACCGTGGCCTTGACCACCGCGACGTGCCCGTTGCTCTCGTCCGGCACCTGCAGAAGCTCGGTGTCGATGCTCTTGAGGCCCCGCGAGTGGGCCTCGTCCAGAAGCCCGGCGAACAGCACGTACTGCCTGCCGCCCCTCGTGATCATGAACTCTTCCCTCATAGCCTCCTGCGGGCCTCCAGCTCCCTGTAGTCTTCTCCTTCGAGCGAGATCCACTCGCACATCGCGATGATCCGGCTCGCCGTCCTCTCGCCGAGCTGAACGGCGAGATCCTTCGGGCCGATGTTGGAGGTGAAGATGGTCGGCAGAGCCTCCCGGTAGCGGTGGTTGACGACCACGAAGATCCGCTCCTGCACCCACTCGGTGGGACGCTCGGAGCCGAGGTCGTCGAGCACGAGCAGTTCTGCGTTCTTCACCGATTCCATCCATTCGTCGAGGTTGCGCCCCGGCTCGTTGTAGGCGCCGCGCAAATTGTCGAGCAGCTCCGGGACCGTGACGAAGAGCGAGGGTACCCTGCGCCGCTCCATCAGCTCGTTCATCACCGCCACCGCCAGGTGGGTCTTGCCGGTCCCAACCCCACCGCAGAAGTACAGCCCCCGCCCGGCCTCGCGGTTCTCCTCCCAGTTCTTGAGGTAACCCTCCACCTTCTCCGCCGCCCGCGTCGCACTGGGGCTGACGTAAGGCTTGAAGCTCGCGAAGGTGTAGCCCCGCATCCGCTTAGAGAGCCCGCTGCGCTCCTTCAGGGCTTCGACGCGCGCCTCGCGCCGCATCATCTCCCACTCGCGCCGCTCGTTCTTGGCCTCGCACTCGGGGGTGCAGGGATGGTAGTACCACTCTCCGTCTTTGCCGTACTTGCGTTTCAGGGCGGGGGGAAACTCGACCCACTCCACCTCGAGCTCTCTCCCGCAGTGGGGGCAGACGTTGTCGTCGAGCCTGAGGGCTTTCCTCTCCCTACCCCTCTTCGCCGAAGAGCCACTCATAGCCCTCCCGGCGTCGGGCAGCAGACTGTCTATCCGTTCCACCGCTCACCCCCTCTCCGACGAGCCTGAGCCTGCGGTCCTGCTCGAAGCGTCTGACGTCTTCAAGGGTCTTCACCCCACGCTCGACCCACCGCTCCAGGATGCTTCTCACATAGCCGACGCGGCGGGCGTCCCGCTCGCTGGCGATCCTGAGCGCCTCGCGCACGGCGTCCGGCTCGAGCCCGTCCCGCTCGCAGTAGCCGTTGAGGAACTCCAGGATGTGCGGGGCGGGCAGGGTGCCCATGTACCGGAAGTAGTCGTCCGGGGTTATACCCTC
>JAIMBO010000035.1 GCA_023511405.1 Rubrobacteraceae bacterium | reverse complement strand
GCCTGCTGGCCCCACTTCAAAAACTCGTAGCGCTCGCGGTTGCGCTCGAACTCGCGCTCGGCGTTGATCCGCAAGGCAAGCGGCGTCCCGAACGCATCCACCTGGACCGAGTGGTCGATCACCAGGTCGACCGGGATGAGCGGGTTGATCTTCTTCGGGTCGCCCCCGACGGCCTTCATCGCGCTGCGCATCGCCGCGAGGTCCACGATCGCCGGAACGCCGGTGAAGTCCTGCATCACAACCCGCGCCGGCAGATAAGCGAGCTCCTCCCCGACCGAATCCGGCCAGGAGGCCAGGGTCTCGACGTCCTCTTCGGAGACGAACTTGCCGCCGCACTCCCGCGCGAGGGATTCCAGGATCACCCTGAGCGAGAACGGTAGCGAGAAGACGTCCCCGGAGACCTTCTCATCCAGCTCCTTCAGACTGTAGTAGGCGACCTCTCCGGAGTCGCTCGCAAGCTTCTTGCGTACGCCAAAAAAGTCTTTTACGCTCATCGCCTCCCGCCTTTCTGCGATGTCAAACTCGACAAGCCCGAAGACCTCGATACCTGCTCGAAAGTATAACAGTAAGCGTGGATGCTTCCCCGCTCCGCCTAGGTCACGTCCCGCCGCCCGAAAAGGAGTGCCGAGAGCAGAAGACAGGCGACGACGTAGGCGGAGAGGATGAGAGCGGCCTGGGTCGGGTCACCGGTGCTCTGCCCCCCGGAGAAGGCCTTCGGCGCGCTGCCGAGCGAGCTCACCAGATCGGAGGAGTTCTTGGAGAGCAGCGCGTCGAGTATCCTCTGGAAGAGCTCGCTGTTGGCCGAGAGGCTCGAGACGAGCGTCTGGAAGACGATCCCGTAGATGAGGCCGAGCCCGATCGAGAGCGCCGTCCCCCGGAACAGGAACGCGAGGAACATCCCGAGCGAGGCCCAGGCGCCGAAGATGAGCCAGGTGACCCCCATGCTCTTCAGGAGCATGGAGGCCTCCGGCCAGGCTACCGCCCGCACGCCGAGCGCCCCGGCGACGACGTAGCTCGAGACGAGCCCGGCGGCGAACGAGACGACAACGAAGGCCAGGGTGACCACGGCGACGGCGAGGACGCGCCCGGCGAGCAGACCCGTCCTCCCGACGCCCTGCGTGAGCGAGGTCTTCACGGTGTCCCAGCCGTACTCGCTCCCGACCGAGAGAGCCCCGAGGATCAGGACGAACGGCGCGGCGAGCGCTGCGAGGAACGAGGGGACGTTGAGCGTGGCCTCCTTCGGGAGCATGTAATCCCTGAAGTCTCTCAGACCGCGCCCCGAGAGGTTCCCGACGAAAGATTTGCCGCCGTTCACGGTCGTCTCGTAGGCGTTGTAGAGCTGGTAGTAGTCCAGGAAGGCGACGGCGACAACGAGGATGAGCGCGAGTATCCAGGTGGATGGCCGCCGGAGGAACTTGTAGACTTCGAAGCGGAGGCACGCGATCACGTCCCACCCTCCCCTTCCCGCTCGCCTGCGAGCTCGAAGAACGCCTCCTCCAGCGACCGCCGGGCCACCCGCAGCTCCAGCAGCTCCATCCCGGACTCGACCAGGGCGCGGGCCACCGCCGGCGCGGCCTCGGGGGCAGCGGCGAGGCGCAGCTCGCCGTCCAAAACCTCGACTCCCCCCACGCCTTCCACGGAGCGGAGGATCTCACCGGCCCTCCCGAGGGGCTCGGCCCGCACGACGAGACCGCCCACCCCGCGCAGGTCTTCGACGGAGCCTTCGGCGACCAGACGCCCCCGGCTTATGATCCCGACCCGGTCGCACACCTGCTCGACCTCGGACATCAGGTGGCTGCTGAGAAGCACCGTCCTGCCCTCCTCCCTGAGCGAGCGGATCAGGGTACGCATCTCGGTTATCCCCTGCGGGTCGAGCCCGTTCGTGGGCTCGTCGAGGACGAGCAGCTCCGGGTCCTTCAAGAGCGCCGCCGCCACGCCGAGACGCTGCTTCATCCCTAAAGAGTACTTCCTGAACTTCGTCCTCGCGCTCTTCCCGAGCCCGACCTGCTCGAGCACCTCGCGCAACCTCCCCCGTCCCGCCCGGATCCCGGCGTAGCTCGCCACCCCGCGCAGGTTGTCCATCCCGGAGAGAAAGGGGTAGAAGGCCGGCGTCTCGACCAGAGAGCCGATCCGGGAGAGCACGGCCGGATCCCCGGGCCTCTGTCCGAGCACCCGGGCCTCCCCGGCGGTGGGCCGGATCAGGCCGAGGAGCATCCGCAGGGTGGTCGTCTTTCCCGCCCCGTTGCGCCCGAGGAACCCGTAGATCTCACCCCGCCGCACGTGGAGGTCCACGCCGTCCACGGCGAGCACCCTCCCGTAGCGCTTGGTCAGCCCCCGGGTCTCGACGACGAGGTCGCCGTCATCCTCTGATGAACCTCTCAAAGATCTCCTTTCACAGGACACGCCCACAGAGTTATACCGCCCGGGGTCATGGGGCGCAAAACACCTGGCACACCGCGTATACTGCCGCCATGACGAAGCGCGGCTACACGCGGGAGACGATCCGGGGGGCGCCGAGCGAGTGGGACGTCTCGCGCCCGCTCTCCAGCTACCTCAGGCTCTTCGGCCGGCTCGTCTCACACCCCCTGCAGTTCTTCGAGGTCCTGCCGAAGCTCGGTGACGTGCGCGCCCCGGCGCTCTTCCTGGCGTTCTCAGGGCTTCCGGCGGCCGTGGCGTGGTTTTTCGCGGGGGGAATCCGGGAGGCCGCGGTGGCGCTCCTCCTACCGCTCCCGCTCTCCCTCGCGCTCGGCGCGCTCTACCACCTGGGAACGCTCGGGGGGCGCTTCGGTTACCTGATGACCTGGCGGACGCTCGCGTACCCGCTCGGGTACCTGGCCGTGCTCTCCGCCGTACCGGGTCTCAGATGGGTCCTCGGGGTGCTCTTCGGGGCCGGGCTCATCCCGGCCGGGCTGCGCATCGTGCAGGAGGTTCCTCTGAGGCGCATCCTCTACGCCGCCCTGCCCACCACCGCCATCCTGCTCCTCGCCGCGGCCCGGGTGCTCCTCTAGGAGGAGGTCCCGCGCAGGTCGCCGACGTACTCGAGCGCCACGTGCTCGGTCTCGACGAAGCCCATCGTCCGGTAGAAGTTGCGGGCGCTCCTGTTGTCCTTCGTGGCGACCAGCTCGATGAGCGAGGCCCCGCTCGCGAGAGCGAGCTCTTTCACCGCCTCGATCAGGAGCCTCCCGAACCCCCTGCGCCGGTACTCCTGCGAGACGACGAGCATCGGCACCTCGACCACCCGGTCGCCGTGGGCGAGATCCGGCTTCACCCAGGCGCTCGCTGCCCCGACGACGCCACACCCGAGCTCGGCCACGAAGACCCGGGCCCGCGGCTCCTCCAGAAGCTCGAGCAACCTCTCTCTCACCGCCCCCTGCGGCGGCTCCACGTCTCCTACGGCCCTCGCCAGCTCGCAGGCCAGCTCGTAGAGGACACCGGCATCTTCGGCCCGGGCGTCGCGCACCCGACCCTCCGTGGTCTTCGTCTCAGAGATCGAATCCATCTCGCAAGAACGCTCCAGACGTTAATATTCTCCCCGACACGGCAGTATAGATGGTACCGCGAGGAGGGACATGGGACGCAGGGCCACCGTGATCGTGCTGGACGGGGTCGGGGCCGGAGACGCTCCCGACGCGGCCAGGTTCGGCGATGAGGGCGCGAACACGCTGGCCCACACCGCCCGGGCCGTGGGCGACCTCAGGCTGCCGAACCTGGCCTCCCTCGGGCTCGGCAACGTCCTGGAGCTGGAAGGAGTGCCTCCAACCGAAGAGCCCCGGGCCTCCTGGGGCCTCATGACCGAGCGCTCGGCGGCGAAGGCCACGCTCGCCGGCCACTGGGAGATGATGGGGCTCGTGCTGGAAGAGCCGCTCCCCACATACCCCGAGGGGTTCCCGCAGGAGATCATCTCCCGCTTCGAACGGGAGACCGGGAGGAGGGTGATCGGCAACCGCCCCGCCTCCGGCACGCAGATAATAGAGGAGCTCGGGCCAGAGCAGGAGAGGACGGGCGCCTGGATCGTCTACACCTCCGCCGACTCGGTCTTCCAGGTCGCGGCCCACACCGGTGTGATCCCGCTTCAGGAGCTCTACGCGGCCTGCGAGAAAGCCCACCGTATGCTCATCGGCGAGGGTAGGATAATGGTCGAGCGGGTCATCGCCCGCCCCTATCACGGGGAGCCCGGCTCCTACGAACGGGAGAACGAGAACCGCCACGACTACGGCATCGAGCCCTTCGGGGAGACCTATCTGGACAGGGTGGAGGCCTCCGGGCGGGAGGTCGTCGCCGTTGGCAAGGTCTACGACATCTTCGACGGCCGGGGGATAACCCGCCACCTCCCCGGTAAACCGGACGACATGGCGAAGGTGGACGCGGTGCTCAAGGCGCTCGGCGATCTCGAGGAGGGCTTCGTCTTCGCGAACCTGGTCGACTTCGACGCGAAGTACGGCCACCGGCGCGACCCGGAGGGGATGGCGGAGAACCTGGAGCGCTTCGACCGGCGCCTCCCGGAGATCCTGGCAACCCTCGGCGAAGAGGACCTCCTCATCGTCACCGCCGACCACGGCAACGACCCGACCTTCCGCGGCACCGACCACACCCGCGAGCGGGTTCCGCTGCTCCTGGCGGCCGCCAGCGGGAAGGCGCGCCCGCTCGGCGTGCGCCGGGGTTTCTCGGACGTCGGGGCGACCGTCGCCGCCTGGCTCGGCGCGGACGGAAAGGGGCTGCCGGGGGAGAGCCTGCTCGGCTGAAGAGGCCTACGGCAGCTCCGAGATCACCTTCTTCGCCCGCGGGATGGAGGGGGGGCTCATCGAGAGCTCGCTCACCCCGAGCCCCACCAGCGTGGGGATGAGATCGGGATCGGATGCCGCCTCCCCGCACACCCCGACCCAGATCCCCCCTTCCTCCGCCGCCCGGCAGGTCGTCTCGATCAGCTTCAAGACGGCCGGGTGATCGGCCCGGTAGAGCTTCTTGAGCTTCTCGTTTCCCCTGTCCACGGCCAGGGTGTACTGCACGAGATCGTTGGTGCCTACGGAGAAGAAGGAGACCTCCTCTGCAAGCTCTTCCGCGCACAACGCCGCAGCGGGGGTCTCTATCATCACCCCGACTTCGAGCTCCCCTTTCGGCTTCCCTTCCGCTTCGAGCTCTCCCTCGCACTCTTTTATGAGCCGCCGGGCCCTCTTCACCTCCTCCACCCCCGTGACCATGGGGAACATGACCTTGAGGTTGCCTTCTGTGGCGGCCCTGAGCAGCGCTCTGATCTGAACCTTGAAGAGCTCCGGCTCGTCGAGGGACATCCTTATCCCCCGCCAGCCCAGAAAGGGGTTATCCTCTTCGGGTTGCTCTATGCCGGGCAGGTCTTTGTCTCCTCCCACATCGAGGGTGCGCACGATGACGGGTCTACCCGAGAAGGCTCGTGCCACCGCGGCGTAGGCTCCGTACTGCTCTTCTTCCTCCGGCAGGCTCTCCCTCTGCATGAAGAGGAACTCCGTGCGGAAGAGCCCTACCCCTTCCGCCCCCCACCGCAGGGCTCCTTCGGCTTCTTCGGGCGAGCCGAGGTTGGCGGAGACTTCTATGCGCCTGCCGCTTCTGGTCCTGGCCAAAACATGCCGGAAGGCTTCGAGCGACTCCCTCTCGGCGCTCACCAGACGTTCTTTCTCTTCGAAGAGGGCGAGCTCCTCGGGGTCGGGGTCTGCCACCACGTAGCCCTCACCACCGTCCACCGCCACCACCGAGGCAGACGAGAGTTCCTCTATGGCCTCGCCTCCGAGCCCCACGACGGCCGGGATGCCCATCGAACGGGCCATGATCGCTACGTGGGATGTCTTCGAACCCTCGGCCGTCACCAGGGCGAGAACTTTCTCCTTCGGAAGCGTCGCCGTCTCAGAAGGGGCGAGGTTCTGCGCCACCACGACCGAGGGCCCCTCCATCCGTAAGAAGAGCGAAGAAGAGGAGACGCCCATGATCTCGGAGGCTATCTGGCGGCAGACGTCCCTCACGTCATCGGCCCGGGCCCTCAGGTACTCATCCTCCATCCCCTCGAAAAGGGAGGCAAACTCCTCCGCACTCTCGAGCAGGGCGACCTCGGGGCTTTTTAGATCCTCCCTTACCTTCCTCTCCACCTCAGAGGAGAGCTCGGGGTCTTCTGCAAGCTCGATGTGCGCCTCGAGGATCCCGGCCTCCTCATGAGATCCTCCCCTCTCCAGCTCCTCTTTCGTCCGGCGGATCCTCTGTATGACCCTCTCCACTGACGCGTGAAAGCGCTCTATCTCCCGCCCGACATCCTCCCGGCGAATCGAAGTACGCTCGGGTTCGAGCGTCTGGGGACGGTAGCGGAAGAGGGGTCCCACCGCAACACCCTCCGAGGCCGCAACTCCCTCTAACCTCGCATTCTTCACCCCGGCCACAATCTCCTTCCCGTCAGAGCAGCAGTTCCCAGTCGAGCAACACATCCGCTAGAGCTGCAAGGAAGCGACTACCATCAGCCCCATCAGCAGCTCGATGATCGACCGAAAGAGTAACGGAAATTACCCGTCTAGGTAGCCACTCACCCTCGTGCCACTCTGGAACCGTCTTCACACGTCCTACGGCCAGGATAGCAGCTTCAGGTGGATTTATGACCGCATCGAATGAGTCTATTCCCATCATACCAAGGTTGGAAACAGTAAAGGTAGCCCCTGAGAGCTCCTGTGGGGAGAGCCTCCCCTCCCGGGCGTGGGATATGACCTCTCTGGCACACGCCACGAACTCTGCAAGGCGCATATCGTTCGCGCCCCGCACTACGGGAACGACGAGCCCGTCATCAGTGGCCACGGCTATTCCGAGATTCACCTGGCGGTTGATCAGGAGCATTCCATCCTCGTAGCGGCTGTTTATCCTGGGATGATCTGGCAGAGTACGGCAGACGGCAAAAGAAAGCAGGTCGTTGAACGAGGGGGCTGGAACTAGCTTCTCTTTGAGCTTCTCGTGTAACTCGAGAAGCCTCCCAACCTCGAGTTCGCGGGTGAGATAAAAATGAGGAACCTCGGCGAAACTGCGAGCGGTACGTTCGGCCCCGATTCTGCGGATGCGGGAGAGCGGCTCCCGGATCACCCCCCCCTCCTCATCCTCGCATGTGCTCTCTAGCATCCCGATGGGGAGCTCACGGGACATCTCCGAGGTATCCACGGCGAGCACATCCGAGAGGTAGACCCTGCCATAGGGTCCTGAGCCGCGAACATCCTCAAGCGCGATGCCGCGCTCGGCTGCAGCCCGACGAGCTGCAGGAGAGGCTCGAAGCTCCCGACCGTTCTTTTGTCCTCGCTGGGATCGAGCAGAACGGACCTTTTCGTTCCTTTTTATTTCTCCGTCGGAGGTGGTGGCGAGCCTCTCGGCAAGCCCGGCTTCTTTCTCTCCTGGAGCAAGAATGTAGGCTAAGCGTGCCCCCACAGGCATAGTATCCCCTGGCTCACCTCGTATGCCATGTACCTCGCCGTCTGCCGGTGACTCGACCTCGAAGGTGCTCTTATCGGTGTCTATCTCGAGCAGAGGATCACCTTTCTTCACCGTCGCGCCCTCTTTTACGAGCCAACGCGAGATGGCAACCTCCTCCATATCCATCAGCAGCGCCGGGACTTTCAGTTCGACAGCCATCAGCCGTACACCCCCACCCTGGCGTCCAGCAAGCTATGTACAGCCCGGGTTATTTTCTCCGGACTCGGACGCACGAAAGCCTCAAGGGTTTTGTTGTACGGGATCGGTGTGTCTTCTCCGGCTACCCGTGCCGGAGCACGGTCGAGCGCGTAGAACGTCTCGCTTTCGGTGAGGCGTGAGATCACCTCCGCACCCCACCCACAGGTCTTCACGTCTTCCTCGACAACCACAAGCCTGCCGGTCTTCTCCACTGAACGTCGCACGGTGGCATGGTCCATCGGTGAGAGTGTCCTGAGGTCTATAACCTCAGCCTCTATGCCTTCACCGGAGAGCTCCTGCGCGGCTTCGAGCGCGAAGTGGTGGACAAGCCCACAGGAGACGATAGTTACATCATCGCCCTCCCGGCTCACTGCGGCCTCGCCGAGCGGTAGTCGGTAGAGTTCTTCGGGAACCTCGCCCTTACGATTGTAAAGGAGCTTGTGCTCGTAGAAGATGACGGGATTGGGATCGTCGAGTGCGGCGAGCAGGAGCCCTTTAGCATCGTATGGGGTGGAGGGCATCACCACCTTGAGGCCAGGGACGTGGACAAACCAAGCTTCGAGGGACTGGGAGTGCTGGGCAGCGGCACCCGTACCCGCCCCTCCCGGGGTACGCACGACCAGCGGCACCCTTGCTTCGCCACCGAACATGTAGCGCAGCTTGGCTGCCTGGTTTACCAACTGGTCCATACAGTGGGTAATGAAATCCGAGAACTGTATCTCGAAGATCGGGCGCATACCGAGCAGGGCCGCACCTACGCACATCCCGGCCGTTGCAGCTTCGGACAGCGGTGCATCCACGACTCGATCGGGACCAAATTCTTCGATCATCCCGCGTGAGACGCCGAAAGCTCCGCCGTAGACACCGACGTCTTCCCCGATCAGAAAGACGTTGTCATCTCCCCGCATCACCTGGACCATTGCTTCCCGGACGGCCTCCCGATAGGAGATTTCGCGTCCACTAGGCATAAACGTCCTCCAGGGCGCTCTCAGGCTCGGGCTCTGGGAGAGACGCCGCCCGCTCGAAAGCTTGCTCTATCCTGCTTCTGGCAGAGCGCTCCATCTGCTCCACCCCTTCCTCCTCTAGCACACCCTCTTTCTCAAGCAACGAGGCGAAGCGAGATATAGGATCACGCTCACGCCAGCGCTGTATTTCCTCTCTGGTGCGGTAAAGGTTTGCATCGCTCTTGGAGTGTCCGAGGTATCGGTAGGTAACAGCTTCGATAAGCGAGGGACCGCCACCTCCGCGGGCGAGCGAAACGGCCTCTCGAGCGGCTTCCTGCACGGCGAGGAGATCCATTCCATCGACCGTGACCCCAGGCATGGCGTAACTTGAGGCCCGCTCGGAGATACGTTCTCCTGCCAATGCCCGCTCGACGCTTATGGACATCGCGTACTGGTTGTTCTCACATACGAAGACCACCGGGAGATCCCAGATCGAGGCCAAGTTCAGGGCTTCGCTGAAGATGCCTTCCTGCACGGCCCCATCGCCGAAGAAGCAAACTACAACTCTATCCTCGCCTCGTCTCCTGAAGGCCCACCCTGCGCCGCAGGCTATCCCCATGCTCCCACCGACGATTCCATTGGCGCCGAGCATCCCCGCGCTTACATCCGCTATGTGCATGCTGCCACCTTTACCATGGCAGTACCCCTCTGCCTTGCCCAGAAGCTCCGCGGCCATTCGATCTATGTCGAGCCCGAAAGCTATAGCGTGCCCATGTCCGCGGTGTGTAGAGGTGATTACATCGCCCTTTCGCAGAGTGGAGATCACACCGACGGCAACCGCCTCTTCGCCAACGTAGAAGTGGGCCGTGCCGTGGACCTTGCCCTCGGCATAGAGGTCATTGACCTTCTCGTCGAAGGCACGAATCAGAAGCATCTCTTCGAGAAGTCTGATCCGACCGTCCTGTGCGCTCAAGCAAGCTCTCCTTTCTCCTCTCGATGGTGGAGTGTGATGTTCAAAAGGGTCTCAGCCAACTCACGGTCGGTGACCAGCACGTCGAGGTAGCCTCCTGTGAGGGCTGCAGCTACCCCCGCAGCCTTCTCGGCCCCGGTCGCTATCCCGATGACCTTCGGGATGTCTTTCAACTGCTCTAGAGTGATACCGACGACCCTGTCTGAGATCTCCGGGCAGCATGGCTCCCCGGCCCCGTCTATAAAATGGCAACAAATGTCCCCTACGACCCCACGCTTTCCCAAAGCGAGAAAGTCTTCAAGGCTCAAATACCCGGCCTGTACTATCGTCGAGGTTGGGTGAACCGCCCCAATGCCAACGACGGCCACATCACACCGGGTGCCTTCGATGAGTGCTTCCTGTATCCCTGGTGTCTCAGCAAGCTCGGCGCGGGATTGTGGAGAAGGAGCCATCGCTGGGGTCGTCAGGAATACACACTCTGTCCCGAGCTTGCTGGCGACCACGGAGCAGATCTGGTTGGCATGTAGAGAATTCTGGGCCCTCCCCATGCCCCCGACCAGCGGAACCACTCTTCCACACGTGAACGCTTGGGCAGGCAAGGCTTCGGCTAAGCCCCGCAAGGCGCGTCCCCAAGAGAGACCAAGCGTGGTGGTCTCGTCGCAGATACCTGAGAGGAGCTCTCCTGCTGCTCCCCCCGCCGCAAGTTCGGTAGCGCGAGGATCATCCGCGGTCTCGACCACGAGTGCCTCCGGCAGACCATAACGATTTTCGAGAGCTATCTCGAGTTCCGTGAAGTCCCCCGCTGGCTGGGCGAGTTGTATCCTGACCAAGCCCCGTGCCCGGCCTTCGGCAAGTAGTTTGGAGACCTTGGGTCGGGAGAAGCCCATCCTGTTGGCGACCTCGGTCTGCGTAAGGTTGTGCTCATAATAAAGCTTGAGTACCTTCAAGATCAGCCTGTCTTGCGAAGAGAGGTTGTTCCCCTTGAGCGAGTAAACAATCATGCTCTATCGCTCTCCTTGTGAAATCCGAATGCTTCATCCAGTAGCCTGTATGCTTCGCAGCTGTCCTTAGAGTCGAGCAATCTGAGGGCGAAATCGGGATCTTGGAAGACCGTAGCAAGAGTACTCAGCCATCGTAGGTGGTCTCCAGATTCCGTCGCCGAGATGAGAAATATGATCCTGACATCGAGCTCCGACTCGGGTGAACCCATCTCCGCGAAAGAGACGGGGGACTTCGTGATCCCCACCGCTACAGCAGGCTCCAAGCAGTGTTCTGGATCCGCGTGTGGAATCGCTATCGCCGCCCCTGGAGTAGGGAGTCCGGTCGGGAACTCTTCTTCCCGCACCAAAACCGCCCCCAGGTATGAATCACGCACCTTATTCGAATCCTCCAACAAACGTGAAAGTTCACTCAGGGCTTTCTTCCTATCAGCAGCTTCGAGCCCAAGCTTAATGAGATGTGGAGCAAAAGGAGACCCGCTTCCTGTGGTTTCTACCTCTGATGTCATAGTTGCCCAAGTCCCCTCATTCTTTCACGCCTCAGTAGTAATGTCCGGTTCTCCCGTACGCTCAAGCTCTACAGGTTCCTCTGGCGCTCCACTCGCAGGCGAAGGCTCCTGCTGGGAGCGGCGTGACACCCACCACGCGAAAAGCAGCGCCACCACGGCGAGCAGAGGCAACCCTACGGTCGGAACGTGCCCCAGCGCGTAGAAGACGGCCGTCAGCGGGTTTGCTCCATCAACCAGGGACGAGAGGTGAGTTGCCCCGCCCGGGGCCTTAAAATTCACGTTCTCCGCAGCTTGAGTGAAGGTAGGAGAGATCCAGGTCGCTATATACAGGCCCCCGGCTATCGCGATCGTCCCTGCTATTACCGAGCGCAGAATGTTTCCCCCAAGTATAGGAACCATCATTACCACGATGAACGGCATGGTTGCCAGGTCCCCAAAAGGAAGGACGTGATTGCCAGGCAATATCACTGCCAAGAGCAGGGTTATCGGCACCATGAGCACGGCGGTGGCGATGACCGCCGGAGCTCCGACGGCTACCGCTGAGTCCAGACCTATATAGAGATTTCGGCCCGGAAAGCGCCTCTGCACGAACTCTCGTGCCGCCTCAGAGATGGGAATCAGCCCCTCCATCAAGATTGAGACCATCCGTGGCAACAGTAACATCACCGCTGCCAGGTTGATCCCCAACTGTACCGTCTTGATGAACGACAGACCACCCAAGATGCCGAGCAGAAGGCCGAGCACGAGTCCCAAGATAATCGATTCACCAAAGACCCCGAACCTCCGCTGGATGGTCTCCGGATCTGCTTTCAGATCGCGAACTTTGGGGATACGGTCGAAGACATAGTTTAGCGGGATGGCGAGTAAGATATACGGTGCTGAGGTCCCGTGCGGCAGCGAAATGTTGGGGTAGTTATAGTACTTTTGGATCCAAGGCGCGCTCCAATCCGCAAGAGCGAGTAGGATCACCATGTGTATTGCTGCAGCAGCGAAGCCCCAGAGTATGCTACCGCTTAAGATTGCCACCAGAGCGCCGGTGAAGGCTATGTGCCAGTAGTTCCAGAGATCTATATCCAACGTTCTGGTAAGACCTACCGTCAGGAGAAGTATATTGACCGCAAGCCCAAGAGGGATGACGAGGGCACCAACCTGAGATCCGAAAGCTATCGCCGAGGTTGCTGGCCAGCCCACGTCTATCGTGTTCAATCCCACGTTGAAGTTCTTCGCCATACCTTTGGCCGCCGGTCCGATCTGTGAGGTCAGTAGGTTTATGACTAAGCCGATGCCTACGAAACCTATGCCGATCAGAAGGCCGGACCGGAATGCTCGTCCTGGCCTCTGGCCCAGGATGAGGGCGAAGACGAAGATCAGAACAGGAAGGACAACCGATGGCCCGAGGCTGGTTATGAACTGAGTTATGTGGGACACGCGCAAGCCTCCTTGTAATTAGCTTCGCAACTTACTCTCTATCTCTTTTAAGGTTTCCTCTACCCCCACCCCCGTGATAAAAGGCAGTCCGCTAATGGTAGGGGTTTGCACATTCGATGGCACCTGGGTGGTGGAAACGACAAGGTCGTACCCTTCTACGCCACTCAAGGTTTCCATTACCTTTTTTTGATCTATTGTCACCTCTATGTTGTGAGCGATGCAGTACTCTTTGATTTTCTGTGCCACGACCGTGGAAGTCGCTATGCCGGTTCCGCATATGACCAGAATGCGCTTCACTACTATCTACCTCTCTATCGTCTCCTGATTAGCTGCATTACTGTTCTGAGTGAATATTGGTCGCCTCCTGCAATCTCCTCAGGCTAACCACGAAGGAATCATCAGCGAGCTCCACTGCGGTGCGTGGTATAGCTTGCCCTCGTGGTATGGATCGGATGGTACGAGCACCCGCGGCGAGACCTATAGGCAGCATACTCGTTGCCTCACCTGCTGCATAAAGCCTGCCGTAGTAGTCTTCGCCGCCTATACTGCACAATTTTTCTCCTGCTGGTATGTCCCTTTTCGCAATCGCCACCACCTCGGCTGAAGGCTCGGGCAGCGAGACTATCGTGGGCTCGCCATAGATAGCTGCACGTGCCACGGAGAGCGGGGTTTCCAGGCTCGTGAGGTGATAGGGGCGATAGAGTACGTGGTTAGGCCCCTCACCACGGCCCACGTAGTGCATTGTTTCTCGTACGGCTCCTTCCTGAGAGCGAACCACGACGAAGACTCCAGGGGCAACTCCCCGAACGTAGTCGACCACGCCATAGTGAGAGAGCAACCCTCCCTCTTCCTTGAGGCTGAAGATATCCGAGAGACGGTTGGGATCAGTTTCCTCAGGACCGTGCATCCCCGGAACATCTGGGACGAAACCGGTTGCGTTGGCTAGCGCAGCCATCTCGACCATGGTTTTAGTTCCATCCACGAAGGAGGCGAGCATGTGTGGGTTCATACGCTTGGAGTGTGCCTCCTCTGCTACCGAATCGGGCGTCGCCGACACATCGAGTGGATTGTTCTTACCCTTCCCCGCGACGACCACTTCGAAGCCCAGGGTAGAGGCAAACTCGAAAAGCTCCATTATCGCACCGGGCTCGTCCCCGGCAGAGCCAGTGTAGACGACGCCTGCGCTCTTAGCCATTCGAGCGAGTATGGTGCCAACGGTAACGTCGGCCTCGGCGTTGAGCATGACAGTATGCTTTGAACTCTGTATGGCTTCATAGGCAACTCGCGCGCCTACTTCGGGTACACCGGTCGCTTCAACTACGACGTCTATCCCTTCAGAACGTGCAACCATAACCGCGTCATCGGTCACGGCCGGACGTCCAGGCAGACCACCGACACCTTCCGTCGGCGCAAGCCCGGCTTCCCGAAGTGCGGAGATAGCGCGCTCGGGAAACATGTCTGCGCAGGCGACCACCTCCATACCCGGGATACAGGTCACCTGCGCAATGAAACCACGCCCCATCTGTCCCGCTCCGATAAGGCCGACCCTGATGGGCTTGCCCTCCCGCTGCAGCTCTTCCAGTCTCCGGCGCAGACTCATCTTGTCTCCGCATCTATCTCGAGCCTCACACCAGGCCTGAAGGCTTCTGCAATTCGTTTGCCATCCAGTTTTTCCAAACAGATGTCCCCGGGCAACTCTGGCGTCTTTTCTCCGTTGAACTTGAGGACGGCGTGACCAAGAGAACGCATGTTCTGCCAGGCTTTCTCACCAATGGCCGTTATATGAACCTTCGCCGCATCAACACGGAGCACATCTCCTGGCAAAGGAGGGGCTTCCCGACAGACCCGTGGCTCATGCAGCACACTCATTTCGGCCAGCTCCGGTGGAGCCCCGGTCTGAAAGAGGATGGCCATACCCGCGTCAAGAAACTCTGTCGCCTCAGGGCCGAGCTCCTTTATCTCCGTTGAATAAAACCTTATCCAAAACTTCCTATCCCCCTTGCTTTCGAGCGCAGGCGCTCTATCAGTAGAGTCCATGGCTAAACGCCCAGGCTATGATGACCGCTATGGGGCCGGTGATCTGGCGCGAGAAGAGTACTGCTGGGACCCCGACCTCTATGGTTTTGGGCTTGGCCTCTCCGAGAGAGAGTCCCACCGGGATGAAGTCACACCCCACCTGAGTGTCGTAGGCGAAGAGCGCCGGGAGCGCAAAGGCCGGGGCAATGTTGCCTGCGGCTATCTGCTGCCCGACGAGAACACCGGTAACCTGAGCCACGACCGCCCCCGGACCAAGGACCGGGGAGAGGAAAGGCAATCCCACGATCAACGAGAGAACGATCAAACCCGGTAGACTGCCTGCAAGAGGGGTCAGAACATGAGCGATTATATTGCCCAAACCGGTCGCGTTGATGATCCCGATGAGCATCGTTACGAAGGCGATGAACGGCAGGATGTTCCTTATGACCTGGTCTATCGCCTGTCGACCGCTCTGGTAGAGTACCCCTATGATGCCGCCCATAATGCGGCCCAGCCGAGAGATGAACCCGGTGATGCCACCCCCGTGCTCCGGGATAGCCTCCTGGGCTCTACCCCCAAGCTCGAAAGGATTGGCAGGAGCACCTCGGGGCTCAGCCTCCCCAACGTCGGTGATCGGTGTGCTCTCTTCATTAACCAGGCTGATGTTCTCTGGCCGAACCCCGCTTACGTAGATATCCTCTTTTATGAACTGGGCCAGAGGCCCAGTCTGCCCCGATGGGGTAAGGTTGATCGTCGGAATGCGCTTTTTCGGGTAGACCCCGGCGCGCGCGGTCCCTCCACAATCTATAACTACAGCAGCGATCTCGTCATCCGGGGGTGGATTGCGGAATCCATCCACCACAGTTGCTCCGGTGAGCTCGGCGAGCCTGCGGGCTACAGGTGGGATCTCTCCCCCAGTAACCGCTGAGATCTTATCCCTCTCCTCGGTGGGCTTGATTACGAGCGGGCCTCCCCATCCCTGAGCTCCGCGCTCGACTCGTACGGCTCTGAAGGTACGCCTCTTCTCCTGCTCCTGCATCTTTTAACGTCCCCTAAAGTTCTATGTTCTGACGGCGGGCCAAGAAAAACGTTATCTGTTGAGTTACAACCCCGCGAATAAAGATGACGATCAACCCGACGATGAAGTACCTGACCGCTAGAGGGCCGAGAGGAAGCCCTTGTTTCTGAATGCCGTGTGCCACCCCAAGATACACGAAGAGTTCCGCGGGATTGGCATGCGGAAAGAGCCCGAGTATCGGGTGTACGAAGGAAACCGCAGAATCATAGAAGGCTGGCTTGTACTTCTCTTCCAGAAAAGTCCCGAAGGTGTACGCCATCGGGTTGGTCAAAAAGAACACCGCGAGAAGCGGCAGCAACGAGTACCTGGTAATTATGTTCCCGGCCGCGAACCTAGCAGCCCGGTGTATGCGCTGCTCACCGACAAGGTTTATAACGGCGTAAAGTGCCGTCAACAGCACGATTAGGAGTGGCAGTATACCGGTTACATAGCTGACGAAGACCTTCCCACCCGCTTGGAAAAGTCCAATGAACCACTGCCCTATCGCACCCAGAGTTCCGAAGATGCCTCCTGCCTGCACTTGCTGCTGGGCTTTCGAAGCGCTCTGAATCAGAGCTAGTACCTGGTCATGACTCAGCCAGCCAGATATTTCGTGCATGATCTCTACCCCCCTACTATGTCTCGTATGTGTCTATTTTTTGCTTGACCGGAGACAAGTTGACGGCCACGTTCTTCGCTTATCCGCTCGATCTGCTCAATCGCTCTCTGAGCGGCTAGTGCAGTGGAACGATCCATCAGCGGCTCACCCCCATTCTTGATTTTCTCCAGGTCCAATCCCTCAAGCGCTGAGCATCTCTTGAAACGGGCAAATACTGTCATACCCTTCATTCGCAAAGCTTCCCGGATTATTACCCCCTTGCTGTCAACCACCAGGATAAGAATGACCCCTTTACCAAAACGTGTCCGCGAGTTGCCTACCCCCACATACCCCTCGCTGTATCTCTCTGTGATCCTGCCCAGAACTCGCCGGTAGTGGCGCATCTGGAAGTAGGTGCCGACTATCTGAGCCAGCCATAACACCCCCAACACCATAAGCAATGCCGACCATATCGTCATTCGACTTACCCCTTCCCGAGTTCGTCTCGCAACATAATATCTTTGACTAATGTTCCAGTCAAGAGCAAATGTAAAATTTTGACTTCTATTCGGCACGCACACTTCCAGATGCTAAAGTTCTTAAGCTGTGAGGTTTACTGGCAGTTTGTTGAACCCGAACTCGTACAGGAAAGCTTGTGGTTCATCGGCAAGCACAACGGTCTTGACAGGTGTAGCAGTTAGAGCCTCGTAGGCTAAAGTCTTACGAGGTCGACTGTTGAGCCTGTGCGTGATCGGGCTGAGATCAACCTGATGTTTGGCGGTACGCGCGTCTGCAAGCTGGTTTATCTACCCAGCCTTCTACCCGTTGCTACAGCGGCCAGTGTCCGACGAGCCCGATCACGAAGATGCCACCGTGGGGCGCCCGCAGGGTACAACCGAACGCGAGCGAGAGCGTCCCGGCCATCGCTGAGCCTACCATGTTCGAGGGGATCACGCGCAGCGGGCCCGCCGTGAAGGGGATCTCCTCCTCGGTGATAAAAGAGGCTCTCGTGTGGTTCAGTCGGCCCGTCCGTTGTCCGCGGTACCGGTCCACACATGCCGGAGGCTACCATCGCGCCGAGCAGGATGGCGTCGGCGGCTACGATGCCCGCCCCCACAAAATCTCTGGGTACACGACATCCTCAAGGATGCCGTGTACGGGTTAAGATGGGTCTTCGTGGCAACGATGACGCGGGGAGGAAAGGTGCCAGGGAGCGGTGGGATACTCGAAGCGATCGAGGTCAAGAAGCGTGGAGGAGAACTCCCGCGGGATGTGATAGAGGAGGTCGTCCTCGGGTATACCTCGGGTGAGATCCCGGACTACCAGATGTCCGCCCTACTCATGGCGATCCTGCTCCGGGGCATGAGCTACGGGGAGACGCTCGCGATGACCCGGGCGATGGCGTACTCCGGGAAGCACTATTCGTTTCCGGGATGCGCGGACAAGCACTCCACGGGCGGGGTCGGGGACAAGGTCTCGCTCACCGCTCTCCCCATCGCCGCCGCCTGCGGGCTCCCGGTCGCCAAGCTCTCCGGCCGGGGGCTGGGGACGACGGGTGGGACGGTGGACAAGCTCGAGTCCATCCCCGGCTTTTCGTGCGCGCTCACGGAGGATCGCTTCCGGAGGCAGGTCGAGGAGGTGGGGATCGCGATCGGAGAGGCCGGGGAGGTCGCTCCGGCGGACCGGGCGATCTACGCCTTGAGGGACGCGACCGCGACGGTGGACTCGCTGCCGCTCATCGCATCCTCGATCGTCTCCAAGAAGGTGGCCACCGGCGCGGAGTTTTTGCTCTACGACGTGAAGTGCGGCTCGGGAGCGTTCATGAAGAGCGTGGAGGATGCCCGCGAGCTCGCCGGGATGCTCGTACGGCTGAGCGGTCGGTTCGGCATCTCCGCCTCGGCGATCATCACCGGGATGGACGAGCCGCTGGGCAGCGCCGTCGGCAACGCGCTCGAGGTGCGGGAGGCCGTGAGGTTCCTGAAGGGGGAGGAGGTCAGGGAAGACCTCTCGGAGACCGCCGAGACCGTCGCCTCGCGTCTGCTCTCGCTCGCGGGGCGGGAGGAGCCCGGACGGGATGTCGAGCGGGCCATCTCCTCGGGGGCGGCCTACGAGACCTTCCTCCGCCTCGTCGCCGCCCAGGGGGGGGATCCTTCCGCGCTCGATACCCTCCCCGTCTCCGGGGAGGTCGAGGCCGTGAGAGCCCCCCGCGACGGTTACGTCGCCCGCCTCGACGCCCACCTCGTCGGTGAGGCGGCGCTGTTGCTCGGCGCCGGGCGGCAGAGAAAAGGTGATGATGTGGACCCCGGCGTCGGCGTCGAGGTGCTCGTCCGGGTCGGGGACGGCGTCGATAGCGGGCGAGAGGTGGCCCTCCTCTACCACAGAGGCGGGCGGGGCCTCGAAGAGGCTCGAAGACGGCTGGTGCGTTCGATCGGGATCTCCGACGAGCCGCCCCGCCCTCTCCCTGCTATCCTTGAGGGTCCGTAGAAGAGAACGGAGGAGGGAGGTAGCGAGACTTGAGCCCCGTCCACCTGCGCGCCGAGCCGGGAGACTACGCCGAGAGCGTGCTCTTGCCGGGCGACCCCCGGCGGGCCCGCTACATAGCAGAGAACTTCTTCGAGGGCGCCCGGCTCGTCAACGAGGAGCGTGGGATGCTCGGGTACACCGGCACCTACAAAGGCCGTCCCGTCTCGGTGCAGACGACCGGGATGGGGTGCCCTAGCGCCTCCATCGTCGCGGAGGAGTTGTTGCAGCTCGGAGCCAGGAACCTGCTCAGGGTCGGCACCTGCGGCGGCTACCACCCGCAGATGCAGCTCGGGGACCTCGTCGTCGCCACCGCCGCGACCCCGCTCGACGGGACCGTCTCGAAGCTCACCCGGGGGCTGCCCTACGCCCCGGCGGCCAGCTTCGAGATCGTGCACGCCGCCCACCACGCCGCGCAGGAGGCCGGGAGGAAGGTCTTCACCGGCCCGATCGTCAGCTCCGACCTCTTCTACGACCCCATGGAGGATCCCAAGCAAACGTGGGGGAAGCTTGGGGTCCTCGCCGTCGAGATGGAGGCCGCGGCCATCTTCACCCTCGCCGCGATGCACGGAGCACGGGCGGGGTGCCTGCTCACAGTCTCCGACACCTTCACCGGGCACGAGACCGAGCGCATCTCCGACGCGGCGCTCAAGGAGGCGGTGGAAGGCATGGTGGAGCTGGCGCTCGACACCCTCGTCGCGCTAGACTAGTCTTCTGGGGGACGGTATCTCGGGAGGGGATCCGGAAGAAATTGACCATCCTCGACGAAGCGGGCACACCTGACGTCCTCTCGCCGCTCTGCGGCCTGAGGAGCCTCTCCGAAGAGCTGTCCGACGTGCTCATCGTCCTCGTCGGAACCCGCTCCGAAGTACACCTGTCCCGCCTGCTGCCGGGCGCTCTGACCGCGGACTACTCACCGGGAGAGCGGGTTCGGTTCATCCTGCTCGACCCGGAGACGAAGGTGAGACAGGGGAGCGTGGCCTCCGGCGTAGCCGAGGCGGCCGACGGTCTGGCGGGCATCTCGGCCGGGCTCATCGTCTGCGGGCGCCCGGCGCGACAACTGGGGGTGGACGCGGCATTCGAAGCCCGGCTCGCGGAGAGGCGTCTGGGGGTGCCGGTCCGGGCGGTGGGGCTCGAGCCCGAGGGATCACGCATCCTATCCACCGACCTGGAGGACCGGGCGCTGGCGGCGCTCGTCGACCTGTGTCCCGCCGCCACGGGCGAGATAGCCCCTACACCACCGCCGAAGGGCCGCACCGGCCGTCTGTTCGGGGGACTCTTCGGGACCGGGCGCCCGGAGAGGCCCGGCCGGGAGCAATCCCGCCGGGTGGTCCTGCTCGGGGCCGGGTCTCCCCCCGGCGCCTGGCAGGAGCTCGCGTCGGAGCTGGACCGTCTGGGGGTCGAGGTGGCGGGGGGGCTGCCCGGGCTCGGAGCGGCGAGCCTGCCCGCCCTGGGCGAAGGCGTGGTAGTGGCAGCCTGCTCGCCGTATCTGCCGACCGCCGTCCGGGCCGCCGCAGAGCGCGGCGCGCTGGTGGTGCGCAGCCTGCTCCCGATCGGGATCGGGGGCACCTCGAGGTTTCTGCAAGACGTGGCCTCCGCAGCAGGGCTGGATGTGAAGTGGGCCGGCGGACCACACCCCACGTGGGAGGAGCTCGAGCCGCTCAGAAGCCGTATCCGGGGCAAGAGGATCTTCTTCGCCGGGGATACCGGGCTCGAGCTGCCGCTGGCGCGCTTCCTCGCAGACGCCGGGGCGGTCATAGTCGAGGTGGGCGTTCCACGTCTTGACCGCCGGGTGCTCTCTGCGGAGATACAGGCTCTGGGTGGTGAGGTGGACGTGGTCGAGGCGCCGGATCCCGAGGGACAGATGGAGCGCATCGAGAGCAGCCGCCCCGACATCGTCGTCGCCAGCCCCGGGCTCCACGTACCGCTCGCCGCGCGGGGCTGGCTGTGCTGCCAGAGCACGGAGCTCATGCAGCTCGGGGTCTACGGCTACCGAGGAGCCCGCCGGGTGCTCGAGTTCCTCTGCAGCACCCTCGATCGGGCCGAAGATCTGGACTCGATAAAGCTGTGAGGGTGGTAGCGGGCGTCTACGAGGGCCCCTCGGCCCACGGCATCCTCAGGGTCGCCGCGAGCCTGAAGGACGTGTGGGTAATCTTCCGGGCTTCCGCCCACGAGGAGTACTTCCAGGTTCTCTGGGGGCCCTGGGCGCGCTACGAAGGGCGTGCGCCGGTCTCCCCGAGTCCGGCGGGCAGAGGGGCGGAGAGCCTGCAGAGGGACGTACTCGAGGTCGTGCGGCGACACCCCGGGGTCGGCGCCGTCATCGTGGCCCGCTCGGATTCCGCGCTGCTCTCGGGAGAAGAGGTGCCCGAGGTGAGGTTGCCGGCAAGAGAAGATCGTCCCCGCCGTCTCTTCCGATGCCCCTGGCAGAAGCCGGGACTCGGTGAGCACGAGGCCGCCGACCTCATGCTCGCCGAACTCGTCCGGGAGTACGCGGTCCCCCAGGAGAAGACACCCGAGCCTTCGGTCAACCTCTTCGGCGCCCCGGTACTGGACCCGAGGGCGGAGGCCGAGATGGACGAGCTGCAGCGGCTCCTGGCGGGACTCGGCGTCGGGGTGAACGCCCGGGTGCCGCTCGGAGCAAGCCTGGAAGACCTCCGGAACCTCCCCCGGGCGTGGGCGAACGTCGTCCTCTACAGGGAGGCCGGCGAGTCGGCCACCCGCTTCCTCAAAGAACGCTTCGGGATGCCGAGGATCACCACCCCCATGATCGGCTCGGCCGGCACCGGGGCAGCGCTGCGGGCGGTGGGAGAGGCCTGCTCGACGAGCGAGGAGCGGGTGCGGCGGCTCGTCTTCCGGGAGCTGGCGCAGACGGCGAAGCTGCCGTGGTACGCCCGGCTTCTCAGCCCCCGGACCCTGCGGGGGAAGAAGGTCGCGATCTTCGGAGATTTCACCTACGCGGTGGGGCTCGGCTACGCTCTCTCGCGCGAGGTCGGGGCGAAGATCGCCTGGAGCGGGACCTACCTCTCCCACCTCGAGCACGACTTCTCGTTCCACGCCGGCACGTTCACCGAGAAGACCTTCGTCGCCGAAGAGCCGGGGGAGGTGGCCCTGAGGGTGGAGCGCACCCGCCCGGACCTGCTCATAGCGACGCACTTCGAGCGTGAGGCTGCGGAGAGATCCGGCGCCTCTTTCCTCCCGCTCTGCCCTCCGGCCGCGGTACATCCGTTCGTCCGCCTGCCGCTCATGGGTTACCGGGGGGCGGCACTGCTGGCCGATGCGGTGGACGGCGCGCTGCGCCGCACCAGGAGCCCCTCGCCGGCGGCACCGGAGGAACCCGTGTGGACCGGAGAGGCGCTCGCCGCCCTCGAGGAGGTACCGGCGTTCCTGCGGGGACGGGCGCGCAGGCTCGCCGAGGAGCGAGCGAGGGAGCTGGGCGAGCACAGGATCACCCGCGAGATACTGGAAGACTCGAGGTTCTAGAGGAGGCGTTCGTTTTGGGAATACGGGACTTCATCCGCTACCTGGAAGAACACGAGGAGAAGGCGCAAAGGGCCGGGGAGCTCTCGCCAGAGGAGCGACGGGAGACGCTGCACCAGGCGGAGCTGATGGTCGGGATGGCCGACCAGGCGGTGAAGTACCTGGAGTCGGTCCTGGTGAACCGCCGGGTCAACCTGAACGAGGAGCACGCGATCCGCTTCGCCCAGGACGTCTTCCTGTACCTGAAGGACAGGGAGGAGAGGGTCAAGGAGAGGCTCTCCGAAGGGAGCTAATCCTCGACCCGCAGGACCACCGCCGCCCCCGTGTCCCCGGCGGCACACCCCGTGAACAGCCCCACGCCTCCTCCCCTCATCCTGAGCTCTTCGATCAGCTCGGCCACGAGCCGCATCCCCGTCGGTCCCTGCGGATGCCCGTAGACGAGGCTGGAGCCGAAGCGGTTCATCTCCTCCACCCCGACCCCCATCCCTCTGGCGAAGTACGCGTCGTTGACCGCGAAGGGGTTGTGGGTCTTTATCGCGTCCACTCCTGCGAGGGAGATCCCGGCATCTTTCAGCGCCGCTCTGGCCGCTGGAACCGGGGCCTTGGGCATCCTCGCCTTCTCCACCCGGCAGAAGCCGGTGGAGAGGAGCCTTATGAGCCCCTCCCCTCTTCCCAGCTCCCGCGCCCTCCGCTCCGTCGTCAGTACGGCCCCGGCCGCCCCGTCGGCGGGGTGGGTCTGGGTACCGTAGGTGACGACGCCGCCTTCGGCCACGGGCTTGAGTCTGGCCAGCCCCTCCCGCGTGGTCGGATGGACGCCGAAGTCTTCTTCCACGAGGGTGGGCTCACCGCGCTTTTCGGGGACGGCGACCGGCACCATGTAGCGCCGCTGGAACGCGCGGTCGTTCTCGAGCGCGCGCCGGTACTGCTCGTAACGCAGGGCGGCTATCTCGTCGAGCTCCTCGCGCGAGATACCCTTCTCCCTGGCGACGTTCTCGGCCGTCTGGTACATCGCCGCCCCGCCCCAGGGGTCTCTGGCGAAGGAGTCGAGCACCCAGTTCTCCACCTCGGGGGAGCCGCCGGGGGCGGAGGGTCGGGGGTAGAAGAGGGTCGGGCCGTTGGAGGTGCGATCGGTCGTGACGACGAGCGTGAGATCCTCCACCCCCGCTTCGAGGTCGGACGCGGCGGCATGGATGCAGGCGACCGAGGTCGCGCAGGCCTGCGAGATCATCGGGCCCGTCACACCCGGTGCTCCGATGCGGGCGGCGAGCGTGGGCGCGCCGTAGAAGATCTCCTTCTGGGGGATGGTCCAGCCCAAAACGATGGAGCCGACCTCCTGCGGCGCGAGGTCTCTCTGCTCGAGCGCCTTCTCCGTGACCCGAACGGCGAGATCCAAACTGTTCACCTCGGCGAGCGGTCCCTGCCAGCGGGTGAAGGGGGAAGACCAGCAGAAACCCGCCGGGATGAACGCCTTCTCGAACCTCACCCTCTACCCTCCGCCTTCCGGCGCTCCTCTTCCACGAGAACCCTCTTCAGGAGCTTGCCCACCGCGCTCTTCGGCAGCTCCTCCCGAAACTCCACCACCTTTGGGACCTTGTACGCCGCAAGCCTCTTTCTGCTGTGCGAGATCAAAGCTTCCTCCGTAAGGGTGCTCCCCTCCTTCCTGACCACGAAGGCTTTGACCGTCTCCCCCCTGTAGGGGTCGGGGACGCCTATCACGACGGCCTCGACCACGTCGGGGTGCTCGTAGAGCACCTCTTCGACCTCCCTCGGGTATACCTTGTAGCCCGAGGCGTTTATCAGCTCCTTCTTGCGGTCCACCACGTAGAGGTAGCCGTCCTC
>JAIMBO010000177.1 GCA_023511405.1 Rubrobacteraceae bacterium | reverse complement strand
GGGTTGTCGTAGACGTGGATCTGCCGGCAGGGGAAGAGCTGCCTCTCCGAGAGGGAGCGCGGCGTGCACCACTCCCGCGCTGGGCTCCCCGAGCGCTCCTTCCTGAAGAAGCACCGCATCCCTGCGAACAGTTCCTCACCCCTCACGGCCCGGCCATCCACCGCGTACTCCACCCGTCCCTCGCCGCGCAGCAGGACCGAGAGCTCATGGAGGGTACGCCAGTCGGCGGGGAGGTCCAGCTCCACCCCGACCCGCTCCCCCTCGATGCGGCAACCCGGGTGCCCCGCCGCGACCTCCCTCGCCCGGCCGAGCGGGCCTCCGGAATCGAGCGGGAACCTCAAGAAGACCTTCACGAACGATGATTCTAACCCAGAGGATGCTAGATTACGCGTCGAAAGGCCGTGGAAGGGGAACGACGCCACCTTCGGAGAGCGCGGAAGGAGAGCCTGATGGGCGAGAATGACAACCCGCCGGTCTCGACCGGCAGAGGAGACGACGGCACGACGACCCTGCTCGGGGCGGGACGTCTGCGCAAGGACGATCCGCGCATAAGGGTGCTCGGGGATATAGACGAGGCGAGCTCCTTACTCGGGCTCGCCCGCGCCGAGGCCGGGGAGGGGGAGCTGGCGGCGCTGTTGCTCTCCCTGCAGCGGCTCCTCTACCGCATCATGGGCGACGTCGCCATGCCGAACGAGGAGAACACGGTCGGCGAGAGCGACCTCGAGTACGTGCAGAACGCCCTGGCGCAGTGGAGGGAGCGGACGGAGATCCCGCGCGAGTTCGTCGTACCGGGGGAGAGCCGCCTCGGTGCGCTCGTAGACGTGGCCCGATCGGTGGTGCGCCGGGCGGAGAGGAGCCTCGTCGCCGCCGGTTACGCCGAGGCCCACCCGCAGGCCCTGCGGGTGATCAACAGAACCTCGGATCTGCTCTTCGTCGCGGCGCGCCACGCCGACGGGGGGAACCGGCTCTCGAAGGGAGACTAGCGGCTCCCGCCGGGGGCGAGCATCTCGTCCAGACGCCACGCCGGCAGGAGCCCGGCGAAGAGGTTCCCCTGCAGCGTGGTGCAGCCGAGGACCCGCAGCGCTTCGACCTGTCCGCCCCGCTCGACCCCGTCGGCCACCGGCTCGACCTCGAGGGCCCGCGCCAGCGCCACCGCGGACCCCACGGCCGCCCGGCAGGAGGCGTCGGACTCAAGCCCCTCTACCAGCGAGCGGTCGATCTTCACCGAGTCAGCCGGCAACTTCCCGAGGTGCGAGAGCGGCAGACCGCCCACCCCGAAACCGCATATCTCCAGCCCGACGCCGAGCCGCTTGAGGTGCGCGAGCGAGCGCTCCATCCCGTTCGGCGCGCTCACCAGGGCCGCCTCCGGGATCTGCAAAACCAGCGTCCGCGGGTCGAGCCCGCCTCCCTGCAACAGCCGGGCGAGGAGGCCGACGAGCCCGGGGACCATGCGACCGGAGAGCGCGACCCCCACGAAGGGCGTGGCGCCTCTCCCCGCCCAGAGCACGGCCCTCCGGCACGCCTCTTCGAGGACCATCCTCCTCAGATCCTCCTCGAGGCCGGCCGTCCCGGCGACCTCGAACAACTCTCCCGGCGTCAGCCTGCCGTGCTCGGGGTGCTCCCAGCTCGGGAAGGCCTCGGCGCCGACGACCCGCAGGATCCCGTCCCGCAGGCTCACCCTCGGCCGGAACAGGAGCTCCACCTCCCCGCGGTCGAGGGCAAGCCGCAGGTCCGACTCCAGCGCCAGACGCTCGAAGGCGCGCGCCTCCTCTTCCGCATCGAAGAACCCGCACGCCGCCCCACCCCGGGCTTTGACACCGGAGGAGGCAGCCTCCGCCTCGAGCAACATCTCCTGCGGGGAGACGCCCGTCCTGCCGAGCGAGACGCCGATGCTCGCGCTCAGGAGCACGTCGGCACCCTCCACGGTGAAGGGGTGTCGGATCTCCCGCTCGAGCTTCCGGGCGAGGCGCGCGGCGTCGGCGGCGTCACGCACATCCTCGATCAGGACGGCGAACTCATCCTCCCCGAGCCGGGCCACGGTGTCCGTCTCCCGCACCGAAGAGGAGATCCGCCGTCCGGCGGCGCGCAGCAGGGCTCCGCTCCCTTCTTCTCCCAGAGCGTCTCCGGCGAGCCGGAACCCGTCCAGGTCGAGGTGGAAAACGGCCGGAAGCCCGCTGCCGGCGCGGTGCAGCAACGCCCGCGAGAGCCGGTCGAGGAAGATCTCCCTGCCCGGGAGCCCGGTCAGCGGGTCGCGGGGGGGCTCCCCGAAGGGCCGCTCTTCCCGGAGGGCTGTCAACTCGACCATGACCCCCTGCCAGCGCACCCCGCCGTCCTCCTCGACCGGAGCGCTCGCGTCGCGCACCCAGACGACCCGCCCGTCGCGCGAGATCATCCGGTACTCGATCTCGACCGGCTCCCCCGTCATCCGGGAGCGCACCGACGCGGTGAGGACCCTCTCCCGGTCTTCGGGGTGCAGGAGCTTGAGGAAGAGGTTCTCGTCGGCCAGCCACTCCTCGGGGGAGAAACCGAGCATCTTCTCGGCGTACGGGCTCATGTACGGCCGGGGTTCGAGACCCCCCGCGTCGTCCACGTAGAAGACCACGCCGGGGGTCTCCTCGACCAGGCTGCGGTACCTGCGCTCCGTCCTCCGCAGATCCATCTCCATCCGGCGGCGTCCTGTGATCTCGCGCACGAGGCAGACGACCGCACGAACCCCTCTCCAGTCCACCGGAGACGCGCTGGTCTCGGCGATGAACCTCTCGCCGTCCTCCCCGCGGTGCACCGCCTCGTAGCCCAGCGGCCCACGCAGGGCCCGCAGCAGCTGCCGCCTCTCTTCGTCGGGCCGGTCCGAGAGCCGCGAGAGCGAAGCACCGCCGCGGAGACCGTAAAGTTCGCGGGCCCGGGCGTTGGCGGCCAGCACCGCCCCACTCTCCGGGTCGATCACCAGGGCGGCTTCCGCCAGCCGCTCGAAGAGTGCGCGGTATCCGTCCCCTCCCTGCCTGTCCCTGCCCGCCACACGCCTGTTATCGGTCGGAACGGGGGCGGGGTTTAGCGAGGGAGTCCGTGCCGGGCGGGGCGTAGCCAGCCCCGGCCTCCTACTGGTAGTCGACGACCGCCGGCGCGGGGTCCATCCTGACCACCTCCGTGGGAGAGAGGAGCGGCCTGTCCTGCCGGTAGAAGAGCTTGAAGCCCCCGTACTGAACCGGGCGGTTCCGGACGAGCATCCGGTACTTGGCGAGCTTGTCCCTGGGCACCCCGAACCC
>JAIMBO010000034.1 GCA_023511405.1 Rubrobacteraceae bacterium | reverse complement strand
CTCGTACTTCTCTTCTGTGAGTAACGCGCGTAGGAGCTTCTCACCCACAGCGCCGCCGCCCCGGAGATCAGGGCGCCCAGAACCAGCACCATTATGTAACCGAACATACCCTCCTCCGGTACTCTGCATGGACCGGCTCCGATGCCGGGTCCCCGTCTTTAAGGAGTCTCACCCATAAGGTTATGCGGAAGCTGTGAAGAAAATGAGAGTTCTCACAGAAACTGCCCGACGCTAGGGAACGTCGGCCGCAGGCAGCGTCAGCCGGAGCAAGGCGCCGCCTTCCGGCGCGTTCGTGGCCTCCAGATCTCCTCCCTGGGCGCGGGCGAGGTCGCGGGCTATGGAGAGCCCGAGCCCTGCTCCCCCTCTGGCGCGGCTTCTGGCCTTGTCCACCCGGTAGAACCGGTCGAAGACGTGCGGAAGATGCTCGTTGGGGATGCCGGGACCGGTATCCCTGACCGTGATCTCCACGAACCCGCCCCTCCGGCGCGCACCCACGGTCACCGTGCCCCCCCGCGGGGTGTAGACGAGGGCGTTGTCGAGCAGGGCGGCCAGAATCTGCCCCGTACGAGTGGGATCTCCGCCGGCGACGAGGTCTTCCGGAGCGTCCACTTCGAGCCGTACACCCCCGGAGCCGGCGCGCCGATCGAAGCGTTCCACCGCATCGCGGATCACCGGCGCGAGCTCGAAGCTCCCGCGTTCGACCGGAAGCTTCCCGGCGTCCAACCGGGCGACGAGCAGCAGATCGGAGATCATCTCGTCCATCCGGTCGGTCTCGGCGAGCACGTCGGCGGCGAGCTCCCTGTCTCCCGAATCCTCGAGTCCACGATACAGCACTTCGGTGTCGGCCCGGATCAGGGTGAGGGGCGTTCTGAGCTCGTGGCTCGCGTCGGCTATGAAGGTGCGCTGCCGCTCGAACGCTTCGCGTACGGGGCGCACGGCACGCCCGGCCATGTAGGTTCCCCCGAGGGCGGCGAGCCCGAGCGCACCGATCCCCAGCGGGAGGAGCACCAGGACCAGTTCCCTGACCGTCCGGTGCATCTCGTCGAGCGAGCGAGCATACTGAACCACCCCCACGATCCTGCCGGAACTGCGCATGGGCAGACTCACGACCCTCGCCTGACCGCGTGGAGCGTCGACGGTCGCCGAGACCACCCGACCATTCTCCAGCGTCTTCTCCGCGAGAGGGCGGGCGGGGAGGCCCAGGCCCGCGGCGGACCGGTCGCGGGCGAAGACGCGTCCTCCCGTCCTGAGCGCCGCCCAACCATACTGGTCGGAGCCCTCGGCCAGCGTCTTGCGGTGTCCCCGGCCGAGGAGGTTCGCCGCCTGATGGCGGGCCTCCTGGGTGAGCAAGGCGTCCTGCTGGATGACGAGCTCCCGGGAGAATCCGACCACGGCGATCGCCATCAAGAAGAAGACTATGAGAGCGAAGACGGCGACGTAGCCGAGCGTCAGGCGGAGTTTGATGCGGTTCAGGTTCAACCGGCAGGGTGCGGATCGAACGTGTAGCCGGCGCCACGCACGGTGCGTATGCGGGACCTCTCCCCCTCACGATCCAGCTTCTTCCGCAGATAGGAGACGTAGAGATCCACGACGTTGGTGTACACCTCCGGAGAGGACCCCCAGACGGTGTCCAACAGCACCGAGCGGGTGAACACCTGCCCCGGACGTCGCACGAGGGTGGCCAGCAGCGCGAATTCCCTGGCGCTCAACTCTATGCGTTCCCCATCACGCCAGACAGCGTGGCGCACCGGATCGAGGGTGACGTCTCCCGCCGAGAGCACCGTATCCGTACGCTTCGTCTCGCGCGGCCACCTCGAGAGGGCTCTCATCCTGGCCAGCAACTCCGGGAAGGCGAACGGCTTCGGAAGATAATCGTCCGCTCCAGCATCGAGGCCTTCGACGCGGTCTTCGATCTGGGTACGGGCGGTGAGCATCAGAACGGGCACGTTCATCCGGGCGGCGCGCAGCCTGCGCACGACCTCGATCCCGTCGAGCTCGGGCAGCATCCAGTCGACGATCAAAAGGTCGAAAGGCTCCGCCAGCGCGCGGGCGAGAGCGGACCTTCCATCCGAGACCGTCTCGGTCGCATAACCCTCCTCGCTCAGCACGCGCGAGATCAAACGCGCCAGGCGTTCTTCGTCTTCCACTATGAGTACACGCAGCATGATCGCTATATTACGTTTATCTTATCATGGGTGTCGTGCAAGTCTTTCTGTGGGAACCCTCATCTTCGGCAAAGGCCCCTCACATCACCGGCGGGCAGACTGCACCGAAACGGCCGGAGATCTCGGAGGAGGACGTAATTGGGGCTGATGTCATGGATATTGGTGGGGCTCACGGCGGGGCTCATGGCCTGGCGCCTGGTTCCCGATCGGGGTCTCGGTGCTGCCGCGATCACCATGGTGCTTGGGATGTCGGGTGCGTCCCTGGGGGGATTCGCTGCCGGGCTCATCGGCGAGACCGGCCCCACGGAGTTCAGCCTCTTCTCCGTTCCTGCGGCCGTATTCGGCGCGGCCGCGTTGTTGTTCGCCTACGATTTGCTCTCCCGCCGGGCCGCATAGGCGCTACACCGGCGGGAGCGGGGGAGCCGCTCGCTCGAACGCCGTGTGGGGCGTTGCTTCCATGCGAAGGTAACGCCGGGCGAAGCTCTCTCGACCGATGCCGAGCAGAGAGTTCAGGCAACCTGCCGCCGCGTCCGGAAGCGGATCCAGGACCACCCGCCGCACGCCGGCGCGGGGGTCGAAGAGGAAGGAGACGATCTCCGCGGAGGTCGTCTCCCTGAGGCGCCAGGTCCCGGGCTCACGTTCGAGAAAAGCCCGGGCCTCCTCCGGGGAGCCGAAGACCGCGAGCGCCCTCACGCCACCCGGGAGCTCCACGGTCAGCGGGCTGATGCTGGTCCTGGCGCGGCGCACGGCCAACCAGAGAGACCCCGGTGACGTCCCGGCGTTCACCCCGCGGGTTCCGTGCCCAGCTCCCGGTGCATGCGCTCTCTCACGCTCTCGATCAGCTCGGGACTGGCGAGGATACGCTCCACCTCGCCCCTGGTGGCCATCCTGCGCACGTACTCCTCCTCGACGATCTCCTCCAGCGGTACGCCGTCGTCCAACCGGCGGACGATGTAGACGATCACCTTGTCCCGCCGCGCGGCGGCGTAGTCCCGGCCGCCGAAGATACGCCTCCACAGAGACCTCCGTTCTCCTGACACGTTCACTCCTCCATCTTGGGGTTCTTTCTCAGGTTGATTCTCGCGCCCGGAGGTGTGGCCATCCTGTGAGGAACATGAGATTTCCCACACGGAGCGGTCCGTAAAAGGTTCGTAGGAAAACTCTCATCGCTCTCAAAGGCTCTTCAAAGGAACGTGCCGGAGAATAACGGATACGTTTTCGGCACCGAAAAGACGGGAGAAAGATGGACACACAGCAGAAGAAGCCGCCTTTGGGACGGTTCGTCGGGCGCCTGTTCGCCGGCGGAGCGGTCCTCGCGGCCGCAGCGGCTGCGCTCGGCGGGCTCGACGCCCGGCTCATGGAAGCCACGGTGTCGGCCGGTCTCGCGGGCATCGTGCTGGGCGCATCCGGATACCTGTTCGGCGCCGAAAGATCCGGGATCGCAGCCGTCGCGCTCTCGGCGGCGGCCATGTTCTTCGGCCTCGCCGCCAGCCAGGGGCTCGTTCCGGGTTTGTATCCCGCAGATCCATTGGCCAGATAGCGGTCGGCAACACCTCCTCCCGGGATCGGAGAACCGTTTCGCGGCGCACCCGCCAGCCCTTTGGGGTATAACGGAACTGGATGTCGAGTCCTCCACAAATGAACCTGCGTATCTATACCGGGAGGTGCCGATGTGAGGTTCCGGAAAGTCATTCTGCCGCTACTGGGCATTCTGTTCGCCGGGCTGTTGCTCGCGGGCTGCGGCAACGGCAATACCGCGAGCAACGGCAGCAGCGCGGGGACCACGAAAAACGACACCACCCAGACGGCGCAGCAGGCATCCTCCGGCATCCCGAAGAACCAACCGGTGGCCCGGGTCTACGCCCAGCTCAGCCCGAGCGTGGTGCAGGTGAACGTACGCGAGATCCAGCAGACCCCCTTCGGGCCGCAGAGCGCGCAGGGCATCGGCAGCGGCGTGATCTACCGCAGCGACGGCTACATCATCACCGCCGCCCACGTCGTGCAGGGTGCACAGTCGGTCAACGTCGCCTTCGCGGACGGCTCCATCGCCAAGGCTCAGGTCGTCGGACGTGACACCTACGACGACATCGCCGTCCTCAAGGTGAACCGCAACAACCTCCCCGCGGCCACGTTCTCCAACGACAAGAACCTCAAGGTCGGTGAGTGGGCGGTCGCCATAGGCAGCCCCTCCGGGTTCCAGTCCACGGTAACCTTCGGGGTCGTGAGCGGCACCAACCGCTCGATCCCGTCCCGCTACACCGGAGGTGTCCAGGTTCCGTCCCTGACCGGTCTGATCCAGACGGACGCCGCCATCTCCCCCGGCAACTCCGGCGGGGCGCTGGCCAACATCAAAGGCGAGGTGATAGGGATAAACGAGGCCTACCTGCCGCCGGGCCAGACAGGCGCCGAGAACATAGGCTTCGCGATCCCCGCCCGCGTGGCGACCTCCGTGGCGAACCAGATCATCGACAACGGCAGGGTCGTCCACCCCTACCTCGGGGTCTACACGGTGGATCTGACCCCCTCGATAGCGAAACGGTTCGGGATCTCGGTCGACCACGGAGCGATCATCGTCAAGGTGGCGAAGAACAGCCCGGCCCAGAGCGCCGGGTTCAAACGCATGGACGTGATAACCCAGGTCGGATCTCACGAGATCGCGGACACCGGGGATCTCGTCGCCGCCCTGCGTAATTACAAACCGGGGGAGACCGTCAAGGTGACGGTCGTGCGCGGCGGGAGCAAACAGACCATCAGCGTGCAGCTCGGACAGCGGCCCTCCGGGAGCAGCAGCTAGAGAGGGAGCACACTCCGCTAGAATAACCTCTGCGCGAACGTACAGGGAGCGAAGAGGAGAGGCGGGAGAGTGGACTTCGAATACTCGCAGAAGGTCAGAGACCTCCGGGCACGTCTGGAGGCGTTCATGGACGAGCACGTCTACCCGGCGGAGCGGGTGTTCCGCGAGCAGCTCGATGCGGCGGAGAGCCGGTGGAGCATCCCGCCGGTGATGGAGGAGCTCAAGGAGAAGGCCCGCGCCGAGGGGCTCTGGAACCTGTTCCTCCCCGATTCGGAGTACGGGGCCGGGCTCACCAACCTGGAGTACGCCCCCCTGTGCGAGATCATGGGCCGCAGCCCCATCGCCCCCGAGGCCTTCAACTGCAACGCCCCGGACACCGGCAACATGGAGGTGCTGGTACGCTACGGCAGCGAGGAGCAGAAGAAGCGCTGGCTCGAGCCGCTGCTCGCGGGTGAGATCCGCTCCTGCTTCTGCATGACCGAGCCGGACGTGGCTTCCTCGGACGCGACCAACGTGCGGGCCAGCATCGTGCGCGACGGCGACGAGTACGTCATAAACGGCCGGAAGTGGTGGTCCTCGGGGGCCGGGGACCCGAGGTGCAGGATAGCCATCGTAATGGGCAAGACCGATCCGGAGGCCCCCCGGCACGAGCAACAGTCCATGATCCTGGTCCCGCTCGACACCCCGGGGGTGAAGATAGAGCGGACGCTCCCCGTCTTCGGCTACGACGACGCCCCGCACGGCCACGCCGAGATCACCTTCGAGGACGTCCGGGTGCCGGCCTCGAACATGATCTGGGGGGAGGGCAAGGGGTTCGCGATCGCCCAGGGTCGGCTCGGTCCCGGACGCATACACCACTGCATGCGCCTCATCGGGGTCGCCGAGCGGGCGCTAGAGCTCATGTGCGAGCGGGTCAAGAACCGCGTGGCCTTCGGCAAACCCCTCTCCGAGCAGGGCGTCATCCAGCAGTGGATCGCAGACTCCCGCATAGAGATAGAGCAGGCGCGCCTCCTCACCCTCAAGGCGGCCTACATGATGGATCGGGTAGGCAACAAGGAGGCCCGCAGCGAGATCGCCCAGATAAAGGTCGTCGCCCCCAACGTCGCCCTGCGCGTCCTCGACCGGGCGATACAGGCGCACGGCGGTGCCGGCGTCTCCGACGATTTCCCCCTCGCGTACATGTGGGCCTCCTCCCGCACCCTGCGCCTCGCCGACGGCCCCGACGAGGTCCACCGCGCGCAGATAGCCCGGCTCGAACTCAGGAAGGAGAGGAAGCCTTCGGCCGGAGAGAGAGTATAAAAGTCCTACCCGATCTCCACCGAAACCCTCGCTCTCTTGAAGCGTCACCCTGCTAGCCCCGTTGTTCCTCTGAACCTCCGGAGGACGCTCCGGGTCGTAAAATCCCGCCTGAGAACGTCACTTCGGAGGTGTGAATAGATGGCCATAGAGATGACGGGAGCGAAGGTGGTCAACACGCGGGGCACGGTCGTCACCTTCCGGCAGAAGTGCGAGGAGTGCGGCTACGTCTTCGACTACAACAAGACGACGATAGTCCCGGCCTACGGCTCCAGGAAGGTCCGTCCGTTCACCTGCCCGCAGTGCGGCAACCGCCAGGAGGTCACGGCCCGCTACGTGCGCGAGGATTAGCGGATGGGTGCGCGCAGAACCACCCCCTACGGTTCCTGGGAATCCCCCGTCTCCTCGGAGATGGTCGCGAGGGGCAGCGTCGGGCTGGGCCAGACGGCGCTCGACGGCCGGGACATCTACTGGCTGGAGTCACGCCCGGAGGAGGGCGGCCGCAACGTGGTGGTGCGCCGCACGCCGGAGGGCCGGGTGGAAGAGGTCACCCCCCAACCCTTCAACGCGCGTACGCGGGTGCACGAGTACGGCGGCGGCGACTTCGCAGTCCACGACGGGGTGGTCTACTTCTCCAACTTCTCGGACCAGCGCCTCTACCGCCAATCCCCCGGCGGAGAACCGGAGCCCATCACCCCGGATTCCGCCCGGCGCTACGCGGACACGGTCGTGGATGCGCGCCGCGGCCTCCTCATCACCGTTTGCGAGGACCACGAGGAGGCGGGCAGGGAACCGGAGAACCGTCTGGTCGCCATAGACCTCGAAGGCGGCTCCGAGAGGGTGCTCGCCTCCGGCAACGACTTCTACTCCTCGCCCCGCCTGAGCCCGGACGGAACCCGGCTGGCCTGGCTCACCTGGAACCACCCGAACATGCCCTGGGACGGCACGGAGCTGTGGGTGGCGGAGCTGAACGAAAAAGGCTCGCCGAAGGACCCGGTGAGGGTCGCGGGCGGGGAGGAAGAGTCCATCTTCCAGCCGGAGTGGTCTCCGGAGGGGGAGCTCTGCTTCGTCTCGGATCGTACGGGCTGGTGGAACCTCTACCGGCTGACGGAAGGTGGAGTCGAACCCCTGTGCGAGATGGAGGCCGAGTTCGGGGTGCCGCAGTGGGTCTTCGGCACGTCCACCTACGCCTTCCTCTCCCCCACGACGATCGTCTGCAGCTACATAGAACGCGGCATCTCGCACCTGGCCCGGCTACACGTCGGCTCCGGCGACCTGGAAGAGATAAAAACGCCCTATCAGGCGATCTCCCACGTGCGCTCCGGGGATCCCGGGGTGATCTTCATCGGCGGTTCGCCGACGGAGCCGCTCTCGGTCGTACGGCTCGACCCCGCGACCGGGGTGCACGAGGTTCTGCGCTGCTCGAGCGAACTCGGGTTGGATCCCACGTACATCTCCGTTCCGGAGCCGGTGGAGTTCCCGACCGGAGGGGGCCTCACGGCGCACGCCTTCTTCTACCCGCCGAAAAACGAGAACTACGCCGCCCCCGAGGGGGAGCTGCCGCCGCTCGTCGTGAAGAGCCACGGGGGCCCCACCTCGATGACCACCCCGACGCTGCGCCCGCAGATACAGTACTGGACCAGCCGCGGCATCGCGGTGCTCGACGTCAATTACGGCGGGAGCACGGGCTACGGGCGCGAGTACCGCCGCAGGCTCTACGGCAGGTGGGGGGTCGTGGACGTCGACGACTGCGTGAACGGAGCCCGACACCTGGCGGAGCGCGGCCTGGCCGACGCGGAACGCCTCATCATCACGGGCGGGAGCGCGGGCGGGTACACGACTCTCTGCGCGCTCACCTTCCGGGATACGTTCGGCGCCGGGGCGAGCTACTACGGGGTGAGCGACGCTGAAGCACTCGCCAGAGAGACGCACAAGTTCGAGTCGCGTTACCTGGAGCACCTGATCGGACCATACCCACAGAGGGCCGATCTATACCGCGAACGCTCCCCGATACACTTCACGGAGCGGCTCTCGTGCCCGGTGATCTTCTTCCAGGGCCTCGAGGACGAGGTCGTGCCTCCCAACCAGGCAGAGAGGATGGTCGAGGCGCTGAAGGAGAAGGGACTCCCGGTCGCCTACGTCCCCTTCGAGGGCGAACAGCACGGTTTCCGCCGGGCCGAAAACGTAAAGCGCGCGCTCGAGGGCGAGCTCTACTTCTACTCGCGCGTCTTCGGCTTCGACCTCGCCGATCCGGTCGAGCCCGTGCGCATCGAAAACCTGCCGTGAGCGGATCACACGAAAGGTGGCTGGAAGAAAACCGGGCCTTCTGGGACGAGAGGGTGCCGATACACCTTCGAAGCGGCTTCTACGACGTCGTCGGCTTCAGGGCCGGGCGTGCCCCCCTGCCACCGTTCGAGATCGAAGAGGTCGGCGAGGTCGCGGGGAAGGACCTGCTCCATTTGCAGTGCCACTTCGGCCTCGACACCTTGAGCTGGGCCAGGCGCGGGGCGCGCGTGGTGGGGCTGGACTTCTCTCCCGCGGCGGTCGAGGCCGCGCGCAGCCTGGCCGCCGACACCGGGCTCGAAGCCGAGTTCGTCTGCGCGAACGTCTACGAGGCACCGGAGGCTCTCCCCGGAAGGAGCTTCGACGTCGTCTACACCGGCACAGGAGCGCTGGACTGGCTGCCGGACCTCGGCCGCTGGGCGGAGGCGATCGCCGGTCTGCTCCGCCCCGGTGGCTTCCTCTACCTCGCCGAGTTCCACCCCGTAACCTGGATCTTCGCCGACGAAGACCTGACCGTAAGATACGATTATTTCCGAAAGGAGGGCGTCGTCTCCGACGAGCCGGGGACTTACGCGGATCCGGACGCACAGACCGCCCACGACCGCACCCACGAGTGGAACCATCCGCTTGGTGAGGTGATCACCGCCATCATAGAGGCCGGCCTGAGGCTGGAGATGCTCAACGAGCACGACCACACTCTCTTCAGGCGCTGGCCGTTTCTGGTAGAGACGGAGCCAGGCGTCTACCGGCTGCCGGAGGGAATGCCTTCGCTGCCGCTCATGTACTCGCTCAGGGCGGGCAAACCCGCGACAGCTCCCGCTAGTCGCCCGACCTGAACCTGTCCTGCACCGAAGCCGGGAGCCCCGGCGGGAGCCGTCTGACGAGCAGGGCCGAACGCCCGGCGTCCTCCTCGTACTCGCCAGTGCGCAGCTCCAGAAGCTCCGCGGCCCGGCCGGGCGGCAGCTCCAGCCACCCCTCCCCTTCCACCTGCCGGTAGGCCCTTACGGCCCCGATGAACCCCCTGTCCCGCAGCTTCCCGTCGCCGCCGAGCTGGTCCTCGTACTCCTCCGGGGTGTAAATAAGGATCTTGAGCTCCGCCTTCTCCTGCAGGGCCCCGACGCTCTTGTAGACCTCTATCGGATAAGAACCCGCGTGCGGGTCGGCCTGTTCGGGGCGCTGCGGTTCGGCGCCCTCCACACCGCTCCCCTCCCGGCCCCTCGAACGCAGGAAACCGGCCGCGAACAGCACGACGAGCACGACGACCAGTATCCCGACCGCGATCCAGGCCGCCGACAGAGAGAAACCGTTTCCTCCGCTCTGCAGGATGGCCAGGGATTTCCCGACTCCCTCGGTTACCACGTGTACGATGATCATGGCCCCCATGGTTCCCACAAAACCGGAAAACTATTCCTGACCCGCTGTTCTAACGCCGGTGGCGCGGGTCGAGGGCGTCCCGCAGGCCGTCGCCGATGAAGTTCACCGAGAGCACGGCGAGTGCTATGGCGATGCCGGGGAAGAGTATGGCGTGCTGCCCCTCGACGAAGACCCCGTACCCGGACTGGAACGCCGAGGTGAGCATCGCCCCCCACTCCGGGGTGGGAGGCTGAGCCCCGAGCCCGAGGAAGGAGAGCGCGGCGATGTCCAGGATGGCGGTCGCGAGCGTGAGCGTCGCCTGCACGATCAGGGGCGCCATGCTGTTCGGCAGGATGGCCGCCCGGATTATGTGCAGGTGCGAGGCGCCGAGGGCTCTTTCCGCCTCGACGTAGTCGCGCCCCCGGACGCTTATGACCGCCGAGCGCACCACCCGCGCTATCTGCGGCACGTAGACGATCCCGACCGCGAGCATCGCGTTGGTGAGACCTTGTCCGAGGATGGAGACGACGACTATCGCGAGCAGGATGCTCGGGAAGGCGAGCAGGACGTCCATCAGGCGCATCAGGACGGAATCGGCCCAGCGTCCGGCGTATCCGGCCACGAGGCCGATGGTGGTACCGACCACGGTGGAGAAGGCAACCGCCGCGAGCCCGGCCGTGAGCGAGACGCGAGCCCCGTAGATGATGCGCGAGAGGATGTCCCGCCCGAGCTCGTCCCTCCCCAGAGGGTGGGCGAGGCTCGGGGGTGCGAACTTGGCCGTGAGATCCTGCGCGAGCGGGTCGTAGGGCGCGACCAGCGGCGCGAAGATCGCCGCCAGCACGAAGATGGTCATCACCACCGTCCCGAACAGCGCGAGCCGGTTGCTGAAGAAGACCCTCCGGAAATCCTTCGCCCGGCTGCGGGTCTCGACCCCGGCCGGCGAGAGGGCGACGTCGCGCTGGGCCTCCGCGGTCATCCTAGTACCTCACCCTCGGGTCGAGGATCGCATAGAGGACGTCCACGACCAGGTTCACCAGCACGAAGAGCGTCGCCCCGTAGAGGACGACACCCTGTATCATCGCGTAGTCCCTGCGGTAGACCGACTCGTAGGCTATCTGCCCGACCCCCGGCCAGGAGAATATGGTCTCGGTTATGATCGCTCCTCCCATCAAAAGTCCCACCTGAAGCCCGATGACGGTGATCGTGGGGAGCATGGCGTTCTTGAGGGCGTGCTTGAAGACTACCCGCCAGGGCATCAGCCCCTTGGCCCGCGCGGTGCGCACGTAGTCCTCGCCCAGAACCTCGAGCATGCTCGAGCGGGTCATCCGCATTATCGTGCCGAGGGGTATCGTCGCGAGCGCCGCCGCGGGCATCAGGAGGTGCAAAAAACCGTCCCGGAAAGCCCCGAAGTCGCCCGCCAGCAGCGAGTCCACGAGCACGAGCCCCGTGACCTGCGGGATCGACTCCCCCGCCGAGAGCCGCCCCGGGAACGGCAGCACGTCCAGCTTGACCCCGAAGATGACTATCAGGATCATCGCGAGCCAGAAGATGGGCATGCTGATCCCGGTGAGCGCGAACACAGACGTGATCTTGTCCAGGAGCGAGTACTGCCTCACCGCAGCGATGACGCCTACCGGCACGCCTATAGCCACCGCGATCACCATCGCGAACAGCGTGAGCTCGAGCGTCGCCGGGAACCTCGCCGCGAGCTCCACCGTCACCGGACGTCCGGTGACGATCGAATTCCCCAGGTTTCCCCGGGCGGCGTTCTTCAGGAAGTCCACGTACTGGACGACGAGGGGCTGGTCGAGCCCCATCTCGTGCCTGAGACGTACCACCTGGGCGTGCGTGGCGTTCTGCCCCAGCAGGATCTGCGCCGGATCCCCCGGTATCGCCCTGACCATGAAGAAGACCGCGGCAGATACCCCGAGCAGCACCGGGACGATCTGAAGTAGCCTGCGGATTATGTAGACGGTCAGCCTCTACCTCCGAGAGATCCTCTACCTGTACACCTCAGAGCGAGACCGTGTTTAGCGCCTCGCTGCCGGTCGGGCTCGGCTTGTAGCCGCTCACGGCCTTCTGGGAACCTATGGGCGGTTTGGCGTAGGCGATGGGCGCCCAGGGGGCGTCCTGGTGCAGTATCCGCTGGGCTTCGTAGTAGACGCGCCGGCGCACGCCCGGGTCTATGCTCTGCTGGCCGGTCTTGAGCAGCCTGTCAACTTTGGGGTTTTTGTAGTAGGCGACGTTGAGCGCGTCCTTCGGGGTGGCGCTCGAGCTGGAGAGAAGGACGTTGAGGAAGTTGTCGGGATCGCCGTTGTCGCCCGTCCAGCCGAGCAGACACATGTCGTGCTGGCCGCTGCTCGTCTTCTGCAGGTAGGTGCCCCACTCGTAGGTGACGAGCTTGGCGTTTATCCCGACCTTCTTGAGGTCGGACTGCATCGCCTGCGCTATGCCCTTGCCGTCGGGCATGTAGGGTCGGGGGATCGGCATGTACCACAGCTCGGTCTTGAACCCTCCCGAAAGCCCGGCCCTGGCGAGGAGCTTCTTCGCCCTCGCGGGGGAATAGGGATAGGGCTTGATGCTCTTGTCGAAGTAGGGCACGGTGGGCGGGATGTAGGTCGAGGCCTGCTGTCCGGTGCTCCCGAAGAAAGCCTCGACGATCTTCGGCATGTTTATCGCCATGTTGACCGCCTGGCGAACTTCTCTCTTGTCGAAGGGCTTCTTCTGCAGGTTCATCGCCAGGTACCCTATGTCGAGCGGCGGACGGAGTATGACCTTCAGGCCGCTGTTCTTCTTGAGGGTCGGGACGTCGTCGGGGTTGAGCCCATCGGCGATCGAGAGCTGACCGCCGGTGAGAGCAGCCACCCGCGAGGTGTTGTCCGGGATGGAGCGTATGGCGAGCTTGGCGACCTTCGGGCCTCCCCCGCCCTTCGAGACCGGGTAGTCTTTGCCCCACCAGTCGGGGTTCTTCTCGAGGTCCACCTCGGAACCCCGGTTCCAGGAGACGAATTTGAAGGGCCCGGTCCCCACCGGGTGCTGCCAGAAGTTCTCGACGTCTTTCTTTATCGCCGCGGGCGAGGCGATGGCGAACTGGTGCATGGCTATGTTCCTGAGGAACGGCCCCTGCGGCTCGCGCAGCGTGAAGCGAACGGTATAGGGATCCACCGCCTCTACTTTCTCGATGATCGACTTCTCATCGAAGCCGCCGAACTGCGAGCTGTAGTAGGCGAAGTTAGAGCTCTGCCCGCCGCCGCCCTTGTGGTAGGGGTTCTTGGTGTCCCTCCAGCGGTCGAAGTTGAAGACGACGGCGTCGGCGTTGAAGTCGGTTCCGTCGTGGAACTTCACGCCCTTCCTCAGCTTGAAAGTGTAGACGCGCCCGCCGTTTTCGGGTTTCGGAACCTCGACCGCGAGCCAGGGCACGACGTCGGTGGTGCCGGGCGCGAAGGCGAGCAGGCTGTCGAAGACCTGTGTGGTGACCCGGAAGGACTCTCCGTCGGTGGCGTTTATCGGGTCGAGGGAGACGGAGTCCGCGCCGCGGCCGTAGACGAGCACGTTCTTGCCCGAGGCACTCCCGCTGGCCTGCTGTCCTCCGGCTCCGCCCTGGATCTTCTTTCCCCCGCCGCATCCCGCCGCGCCGAGCAGCGCAGCACCGGTCAGACCAGTGCCTCCGACCTTCAGGAAATCCCGGCGGCTTACGGTGCGTCGCCCTTCTGCTCTTCCCCTCATCTGAGATCCCCTCCCGAGATCACGCAGGTACACGAACGAGATGCTCCCTAACCAATGGGCGCAGGTTATCATCAGAGGAGAAATCCCGCCAGGGGAGGTTGCTCGTTCTAAAAGAGCGAGCCGGTGCCCCCTTCACGTCGGAGCCGGTTCGCGGCGTTGTGGGCCTGGCGGGTGGGCTCCGGCAGCCGGTAGCGGGTGCAGCAGGCGAGAACGAGCTCCACCGCGCTCTCGAGATCTATCTTGTCCCCGACCGAGACGAAGACGGGCGAGACGCCGTCGCGGGTCCTGACCACCCTCCCCACCACCTCTCCCCGATCCACGAGCTCGGAGCTCTCTCCCTTGCGCATCCCGGGCTCCTCGTATGTCCCGACGAGGCGGCTCTTGGCACATCCCACGCTCGGCACGTCGAGGTAGAGCCCGAGGTTGGAGGCGAGCCCGAGCCTGCGCGGGTGCGCGATGCCCTGCGCGTCGAAGATGACCGCGTCGACCGGCGTCTCTACCTTGCGCAGCGCCGCCGCGACCGACGGGATCTCCCTGAAGGCCAGAAGCCCCGGGATGTACGGAAACTCGAGCGGCCGGGCCTCCCCTTCGACCTCCACCACCTCGAGCTCAGGAAAGCCCAGGACGGCGACCGTGGCGTAGGCCATCCCATCCTGCGTGGAAACGTCCGCACCAGCGACATACCGCACCGACCCGACGTCCAACGGCGGCCCACACACCACCCGCGGCGCGAGCTCCTCCTGCAGACGCCGCGCCTCAGACGGCGAGAGATCGAAATCGTAGAGCTCCCGGACCTTCATCCCGAAAAGAGGATACCCCATCACCCCTACAAAAACCGATCCGGCCACAGGATCTGGAGGGGGGAAAGAAAATCCTGCGGCCGGAGTCCGGTCACTGGTCAATATACAGCTTCTTTGTTGCGTTTGGCTTTCGCAGACGTTACAGTTTAGTTACGTAACCAAAATTTTTTATGATTATCATTCCTAATTGGAGCTATATTAACTAAAACAATCTTTCTTAGTATATACCTCTACATCAAGGTCAGGTTAATTCTGGTAGACGGGCTGTGCTTCTCTCAAGCGACCGAGACGTGGAGGGTGTGGTATCCGGTTGCGCCGGAGGGGTGTGGTGGGGTCTCTCTGGCGACCTGGGTCTTTCCGGTTCCGTCGGTGGCGCGCACCTGGAGGGTGTGGGAGCCTGGGGTGGCGTTCCAGTAGTAGACGTACTGGCGCCAGGAGTCGGGGCTCAGGGAGCGGGCGAGTTTCGCCGCATGCCAGCTTCTGCCGCCGTCGGTCGAGACCTCGACCTTCGAGATACCGCGGTGTGGGGCCCAGGCGACGCCGCCTATGGGAACTTTTCCTGCTTCGAGGGTCTGGCCGTCCTTCACTGTGTCTATCCGGGACTGGGTTTTGATGGGGCCCTGCTTGGACCAGGTACGCCTGACCCAGTAAGCGTCGTAGCTCCAGCCTGTGAGTTCTATCTCGGTGAGCCACTTGGTGGCGGAGACGTATCCGTAGAGGCCGGGGACGACGAGGCGAACCGGGTAGCCGTGTTTTATGGGGAGCTGGTCTCCGTCGAGGCCGAACGCGACGAGCGCCCTACGGCCGTCGAGGGCCAGGGCGGTCCTGAAGCCGGTCGTGAAGCCGTCCACGCTGCGACCGACGAGTTGTTCGGAGGTGCGGGTGATCTTATCCCGGCTCACGCCGGCTTCCTTGAGGATGTCGGAGAGGAGGACGCCGGTCCAGCGGCCGTTCGAGACGAGCCCGCCGCCGAGAGGGTTCGAGACACAGCAGAGGGTGATGTCCGCCTCGATCGTGGGCATCTCGAGCAGCTCTTTGTAGGAGATCTCGAAGGGATTGTCCACCGCGCCCTTCACGCTGAGCCTCCAGGTATCGGCGTCGAGTCGGGGTGAGGAGAGCTCCGTGTCTATCAGGTAGAAGTCCCGGGGTGGGGTGATGAGCCTCGGCATCCCCTTCACCTCTATCGAGGCGGCCTTCGGGGGCGGCGGGAGCGTCTCGTGGAGGACGCCTCCGGCGCCTTTTTTCGGGTGTCCTGCGGGGAGCTTCAGCCTGCGGGGACGGGGAGCCTGCTGGGAGGATGTGCCCCCGAGCAGGCGTCCCGCGCCGGCCAGCGCGAGCCCGGCCACGACGACGAGCCCGCTCGCCGCGAGGAAACTTCGCCGTCCGACCGAGACCCCCTTCTCCCCCGTCTGCCGGCGGCGTCCGACGGTAAGCTCCCGGGCATCGGTTCGCACGCCGGGTTCCCGACGGGGACTGCGCAGGATGAGGAGGGCCGCGGCGGAGCCGGCGGCGAGCGCCACCGCGGCGGTCAGGGCGACCGCGAGAAAAGAAGAGCCCGGTTCGGAAGAAGCCGAGAGCACGCCCACAACCCCGAGGAGCAGCGCACCGGCGAGTGATCCCGGGGGGTTGCTCCGGCTCAAGCGTGCCAGCAGAGCGCAGACGGCGAGCGTGAGGAGCACCGTCGCCCCGATCAGGAACGCCACATCGGCGGTGCCGAGCGTCTCTATCGCCCTCGTGACCACCCCGCCGGGGGTGAGGCGGGCCACCTGCTGGGCCACCGAGCCGACGAACGAGGGCACCGCCGGGGAGAGCCCGTGCGCCAGCTCGGTCACGCCGAGGGCCAGCACACCACCCGAGACACCGGCGAGTGCGGTTTTGGATCCGCTGGCTAAAGGCACCTCAACCCCCGAAGCCGACACCATGATCAAGGATACCGCACGAAGCCTCCACCAGTACCAACGAAGAAAACGGTGGGGTTGGATCACCTGCCGGCGCCTCACTTGACATCCGCTTTCGGGCGGGATACAAAGCCCTTTCGAAAGGCGAAGACGGGAACGAGTAGGTACGCCGCGTCCCGCAGGAGCGAGCCGGGGACGGTGTGAGCCCGGCGCGGGAGGCGTTCCGAAGATCCTCCCTGAGCCGCCGGCCCCAAAGCGAAGGGCGTGGTCCCAGGCGTTAGTAGGACCGGACGGGTCCGCCCGTTACAGCGGGAGGGTGTGGGAAGCACCCGCAGAGAGGTCGGGTGCCGCGAGGCATCCGGCAAGCAGGGTGGTACCGCGAGGGCACGCTTCTGGTGTGGCTCCCGTCCCTGCGGCGGAGTGGAGGAGGCTCCGGCCGGGGCGGGAGCCTCTCGTCTTCGAGAGGAGAAGAGGAGTGCCATGGCTTTCGAGAAGGTAGACCCGAAGGTGAGATTCCCGGATCTGGAGAGGGAGATCCTGGCGTTCTGGGAAGAGGACGGCACGTTCCAGAAGTCCGTCGAGAGGAGACCCGAGGACAGGAACTTCGTCTTCTACGAGGGGCCACCGACGGCCAACGGCAGGCCTGGCTTCCACCACACGCTGGCCCGGTCGTTCAAGGATCTCATCCCCAGATACAAGACGATGCGGGGTTACAGGGTCGAGAGGAAGGGGGGGTGGGACTGCCACGGCCTGCCGGTGGAGATACAGGTCGAGAGGGAACTCGGCATCTCGGGCAAAGCGCAGATAGAGGAGTACGGCGTCGAGGAATTCAACCGTCTGTGCCGCGAGTCGGTCTTCCGCTACGTCGACGACTGGCAGAAGATGAGCTCGCGGATGGGCTTCTGGGTGGACATGGAGAACGCCTACAAGACGCTCGACGGCTCGTACATCGAGAGCGTGTGGTGGGCGCTGAAGACGCTGCACGAGAAGGGTCTCCTCTACGAAGGTTACAAGGTCACCCCGCACTGCCCCCGGGATCAGGTCTCGCTCTCCTCGCACGAGGTCGCGCTCGGCTACCAGCAGTACCCGGATCCGGTCGAGGACCCGAGCGTCTACGTCCGGCTGCCGCTCGCCGACGAGGAGGGGACGAGCCTCCTCGTCTGGACCACCACCCCCTGGACGTTGGTCTCGAACGCCGCCGTAGCCGCCCACCCCGACGTTGAGTACATAACGGCCGAGCGCGAGGGCGAGCGCCTCATCCTGGCGAAGGAGCTGGCCGACGAGGTGCTCGGCGAGGGCACCTACACCGTCCTCGAGTCGAGGAAAGGCCGCAAGCTCGAGGGGCTGCGCTACACCAGGCCGTTCGACTACGTCGAGGTCGAGGAGAGCGAGAACCTCTGGACCGTCGTACTCGCGGAGTACGTCACCACCACCGAGGGAACCGGGCTGGTGCACACCGCCCCGGCGTACGGCGAGGACGACGCGCGCACCGGGCAGCGCTACGGGCTGCCGACGATCCACCCGGTAAGGCCGGACGGGACTTTCGACGAGAGGGTCGGGCCTTTTGCCGGGCAGTTCGTCAAGGACGCCGACGAGGGGCTCATCGAAGAGCTCCGGAAGAAGGGGCTGCTCTTCCGCTCCGGACGCTACGAGCACGCCTACCCGCACTGCTGGAGGTGCGGCTCGCCGCTCCTCTACTACGCCAAGAAGGCGTGGTACGCGAGGACTACGGCCGTGCTCGACGAGCTCCTGTCGGAGAACGAGAAGATCAACTGGGTCCCCGAGCACATAAAGTGGGGCCGCTTCGGGGACTGGCTCAAGAACAACGTCGACTGGGCGCTCTCCCGCGAGCGCTACTGGGGGACGCCGCTCCCGATCTGGCGCTGCGGGCGAGGACACGTGACGGTGGTGGGGAGCACGGAAGAGCTGCGCGCCCTGGCGAAGAGCGAGGTTCCGGAAGACCTGCACCGCCCGTACATAGACCGGGTGGAGATCACGTGCCCGCAGTGCGGCGGGGTCTCCCGCCGGGTTCCCGAGGTACTCGACGTATGGTTCGACTCGGGCTCGATGCCCTTCGCGCAGTGGGGATACCCGAAGAGCGGCCGGGAGGAGTTCGGGCGGCTCTTCCCTGCGGACTACATCTGCGAGGCCGTAGATCAGACGCGGGGCTGGTTCTACTCGCTGCTCGCCATCTCGACGATGCTCTTCGGGAGGAGCTCGTACAGGACGTGCCTGGTGCTCGGGATAATCCTGGACGCCCAGGGGCGCAAGATGAGCAAGTCGCTCGGCAACGTGATAGACCCCTGGGAGATCTTCGAGAAGCAGGGCGCCGACGCCCTGAGGTGGGCGCTCTACACCGCCTCGGCCCCTGGCAACACCCGACGTTTCTCCGAGGAGCAGGTGGACGAGGCCGTCAGGAAGTACCTGCTGACGCTGTGGAACACCTACTCGTTCTTCGTCACCTACGCCCGCATCGACGGCTTCGATCCGATAAGAGACCGCGTCGAACCCTCCGAGAGGAGCCTGCTCGACCGCTGGGTGCTCTCCGAGCTGCAGCTCACCGTCGAGCGGGTCACCGGGAGGCTCGACGACTACGACGCGACCTCGGCCGGGCGGGCGATCCAGGACTTCGTCGAGGAGCTCTCGAACTGGTACGTCAGGCGCAGCCGGCGGCGCTTCTGGAAGGGGGAGGACGACACGGACAAGAAGGCCGCGCACTCCACCCTCTACGAGTGCCTGGTCACCGTGGCGAAACTCACCGCACCGTTCACCCCGTTCGTGGCCGAGGCCATCTACCGCAACCTGGTCGCCGGGGTAGACGACGAGGCACCGGAGAGCGTGCACCTCGCCGACTGGCCGGAGGCGGACGAGGCCCTCGTAGACCGGGGGCTCTCCGAGAGGATGGCCGCCGCGCGCCGGGTCGTCACGCTCGGCCGGGCGGCGCGCAACGCCGCCGCGATCAAGACCCGCCAGCCGCTGCGCGAGGTCGTGGTCGCGCCGGGAAGGGGCGAAGAAGAACCGGTGCGCCGGGCGCTCGAGAGCCTGGGAGACATCGTGCTCGACGAGCTCAACGTGAAGGAGCTGCGCATCGGACGGGCCGAAGAGATCGTCTCCTACGAGCTGCGCCCGAACCTCTCGGTGGTGGGGCCGAAGTACGGCCGGCTCGTCCCGGAGATAAGGCGGGCGCTGGACGAGGCTCCGCCGGAGGTGCGGGAGCGGGCGGCTGCCGGTGAGGAAGTGAGCGTGCGGGCCGGAGGACAAGAGATCACGCTCTCCCCCGAGGAGCTGCTCGTCGAGCCGAAGGAGCGTGAGGGCTACTCGCTGGCAAGGGAGAGAGGTCTCTCGGTCGCCGTCTCCACCCGGATCGACGGAGAGCTCGAGGACGAAGGGCTGGTACGCGAGCTCGTGCACAAGGTCCAGAACCTGAGGCGGGAGAAGGGATTCGAGATAGAAGAGCAGATCTCGGTCACCCTCTCCGGGAGCCCGCGGGTGCTCGGTCTGCTCGGGGGACGCTGGCGGGAATACTTCGAGTCCGAGGTGCTCGCCCGGGAGCTGACCCTCCTGACGGCGGAGGAAGGGGCGGGCGAGACCATCGGGGTCGAGGGTGAGGAGGTCCGGGTGGAACTGCGTCCGCTCGCGGAAAAGAGAGCGGATACCGACCCCGCAAAACGGGTATGATGTGTACCATGGTACAGACCCGCCTTTGAGGATCGGAGAAGAGAGGGAGGTTCCTGCGTTGTTCGGGAGAACGAGCCGCATCGAGAAGCTCAAGAATCAGGCCGAGGATACGTCCTTCGACCTGCTGGGGTCCTTCGAGTCCTTCTACGAAGACGTCCGGCCGTTCGTCGAGAGGCTGCTCTACGACGACGAGCTCAGGAACAACATCCGCACCCTGATAGATTCCGGGCGCAGGATCTACGACGAGGTCTCCGGACAGAGCCCGACCGAGGTCGTCTCGAGGCTTTGGGACGACGACAGGCTCCGGCGGGAGGTGGAGACCGCCGTGGCGGCAGCCGAGGCCGGTAGCCGCCGCATCCGGGGCGAGAAGGTGAAGAACGGAGGGGGTGGCTCCTCAGGCAAGATCCTGTTCGTCCTGGCCGCGGCGACCGGCGCCCTGTTCCTCAACCCGAAGACCGGCCCAGCCGCGCGCAGGTTCGCCCGGGAAGCGTACTCCTCCCTCACCTCCCGGAGCTGAGGAGGCTGCGGGGAACCTCCTCAGGGGAGCTCTAGGAAAGGGTAGATCCTACGGGCTTCCTCGTCGAAGGCGCGGGCCTTCTCCGGGACCCCGGCGGAAAACGTGGTTCGCAACTCGAAGAGTGCCTCCAGGGCGTCTTCCCTGGCCCGGGCGGCGCGGTTGCAGGCGCTCTCGCTGGGAGTACCGGAGCGTTCGAGGCGTTCTGCTCTCTCGCTCAGGCGCAGCGCCCGTTCGAAGACGGCGGCGTTCCTCTCGTGCAGCTCTGAGATGGCACGCTTGGCCCCGGCTCTGTACCCGGCGTACACACCGTTCTCACGGCGCGGAGCGCGGAGCTGCGCGAAGAGTCGGCGCATCCTGCCGAAGAAATCGCTGCGGGCGAGCCAGGCATCGCAGGGGTGAGGGAGGATCGATCCTGCTCTTCTCATAGGCCGTCTATTAAACACCGTAGATCACCTGGCGGCAATCACGCACACCGGCTCCACGGTGGCATCTTGGCTCAAAGCGGCTGACAGGAGGGGCAGACGTAGGTACCCCTCCCCGCGACCCGGAGCTTCACGATCTCCGTGCCGCACGCGTAGCAGCCCTCGCCCGCTCGTGTGAAGACCCTGAGCTCGTGCTGGTAGCGGCCGCTCTCCCCGAAGGCGTCGTGATAGGAGTCGAAGGTGGTACCCCGAAGCTCTATCGCGCGGGCAAGAATCCTGCGGGTGGATTCGAAGATCTTGCGCACCTCGCCGGGATCCAGCGTGTTCGCCTTGCGAGCGGGGTGGACGCCGGCGGCATACAGTACCTCGTCGGCGTAGATGTTGCCGAGCCCGGCGATGACCGACTGGTCGAGCAGGAGGCTCTTGACCGTCGCGCGTCGGCGGAGGGCCTCCTGCAGGTACTCCGGGGTGAACCCTTCGGAGAAGGGGTCGGGGCCGAGGCGTGAGATGAGGGGGTGACGCTCCACCTCCTCCGGCGGGTAGAGGTCGAAGTACCCGAGCCAGAGCTTCGTGAACCCGAGCACGGGACCGCCCTCGAACTCGACCACCGCGGTATGGATCCTGTCGGGGACACGCCAGCCTGGAAGCCGCAGCACCCGCCCGGAGATCACCAGGTGCACCACCCCGACGAGATCTCCGAAGTCCAGAAGGATCATCTTCCCCCGCCGCCCGGTCGTACGCAGCGTCCTGCCGGCGAGCACCTTTCCGAACCTCTCCACCCCGACGTTGGTGACGTCGTCCCTGAAGGCCGCCGCCCGTGCGACCCTCTTCCCGGCGGCGAGGGTGCGGATGTCCTCCGAGATGACCGTGACCTCGGGCAGCTCGGGCACTAGATGAGCTCCTCCAGGAAACGCGCGACCCCGTCCTCGCCGACCGGGGGCACCACCACGTCGGCCGCCGCCCGGACCTCCCCGGTCATCCCCCCGACCGCGACCCCGAGCCCGGCGAAGCGCAGCATGTCCACGTCGTTGTCCGCGTCCCCGAAGGCCGCGACGCGCGAGGGCTCGACCCCGAAACGCCGGCAGAGGTAATCGAGGGCCGCGGCCTTCGTCCCCTCTGGGTTGCCGAGCTCCACGTAGTGTGGCAGGCTGCGGGTGACGAAGAGCTCTCCGGAGAGCGCATCCCGCGCCTCTCCGAGCCAGCGCTCCACCTCGTCCGGGCCGTCGACGAAGACGAGCTTGAGCGGCCTCTCGCCACTCTGTACGAGCCAGGATGAGAGGTCATCGACGACCTCCACGTTCGGCTCGTCGCGGCGGCGCATGTAGCGCACCACGGCCGGGGTCTCGGGGCCGGTCACGATCCTGCCGTCGAGGAAGACGCGAGCGTGAAGACCTCTTTCGGCTGCCCACCTCAGGGCATCGAGTGCAGACCCGGTGGGCACAGCGCGCAGAAGCAGGGTCTCCGAGGCGTCCATCCGCCGCACCATCGAGCCACCGTAGCAGATGATCGGCTCGTGCTCGTCCAGACCGAGCCTGGCCGCATGCTCGCGGGCCCCCTCGAAGTGGCGCCCGGTGGCGACGAGAACCCTCACCCCCGCCTCCCGCAACCTGCCCACGACGCTGACGGTACGGTCCGTGATCTCGAGGTCCCGCCTGAGCACGGTCCCGTCCAGATCGAAGGCCACCAGGTCGAAGGGCAGGGGATCTCTTGCGACGGCCAATCTGACACGACTCCTTCCAAGTTCTACCGGAAGTAAGGCCAAAGGATCATACCGTAGCCGGCCGCCTCCGTTCAATCTCGGGGAAGGCTGCGGTTCTACGGACGGGACCCGGTCTGCTCCCCAGCCAAACGCCCGGGAAGACCCGCGCCGCCAACGGACCCGTAGCGCACGCGGTGGGTCAGGAGCAATCCCGTGTAGACTCTGCCCTCACGCGGTCCCGCGAGGCCCGGGGTGGCCTCGAGCCTGCTCTCGGCGGTGTGGCTGAAGGACACGAGGAAGTGGTCCGGATGCTCTCCGGCCCACCGGGCGACCGCACGTCCCAGCTCTTCGATGGTGCCCGCCTCGAAGACGATCGCACAGGGCCCCGCCTCCGCGCAGCCGCCGTTGCCGTCCGTACGCTCGCACACGGGCGTAACGAGATCTCTGCGTTGCTTCATCCCTTTCCCATACCTCCTCTCATGTGAAGAGTTTCAGCCAGAGCGCCAGGGCGGAGAGCGTCACGAAGAGGACCGGCAGGGTGATCCTGATCCCCACCTTGAAGTAGTATCCCCAGCCCACTTTCACACCTTTGCGCTGCAGAACGTGCAGCCAGAGGAGCGTGGCGAGGCTGCCTATGGGTGTGATCTTGGGTCCCAGGTCGCAGCCGATGACGTTGGCGTAGACCATGGCCTCCTTCGCGAGGCCCGCCACCGGGACGGAGTTTATCGAGAGAGCCCCTATCATCACCGTGGGCATGTTGTTCATGATCGAGGAGAGGAAAGCCGTCGTAAATCCGGTCCCCAGAGCCGTCGCCCAAACCCCTCCTCCGGAGAAGAACCAGAAGAGATTCTTGAGGTAGCCGGTGAGCCCGGCGTCGTTGAGACCGAAGATCACTATATACATCCCCAGCGAGAACACGACTATCTGCCAGGGGGCCTCGCGCACCACCCTGCGGGTAGGGATGATCTTCTTGCGCTCGGCGATGAGGAGCAAAGCGATGGCTCCCGCCCCGGCCGTCACGCTCACCGGCACCCCCAGAGGATCCCCGAGGAAGTACCCGAGGAGCAGTAAAACCAGAACCCACCAGCCAGCCCTGAAAGTCAGCGGGTCTCTTATCGCCTCCGCAGGACGCCTGAGTTGCTCCACATCGTAACGCCCCGGCACGTCCCTGCGGTAAAAGAGGAAGAGCACCGCGAGGCTCGCCAGGATCGAGGCGAAGTCCACCACCACCATCACGCTCGCATACCGCCCGAACCCGATGTCGAAGAAGTCGGCGGAGACGATGTTGACCAGGTTGGAGACGACCAACGGAAGGCTCGCGGTGTCGGCGATGAACCCGGTCGCCATCACGAAGGCCAGGGTCGATCCAGCACCGAACCCCAACGCCAGAAGCATCGCTATCACGATCGGCGTGAGGATCAGAGCAGCCCCATCGTTGGCGAAGAGCGCGGCGATGGCCGCCCCGAGCAGGACGATCAGGGCGAACAGCCGGTATCCGCTGCCCCTCCCCCACCGCGCAACGTGCAGCGCAGCCCACTCGAAGAACCCGGCTTCATCCAGAACGAGGCTTATCAGGATCACCGCCACGAACGCCAGCGTGGCGTTCCAGACGATCCCGATCACCTCGGATACGTCCGAGAGCGAGACCACCCCCGTGGCCAGCGCCGCAAACGCCCCCGCAGAGGCACTCCATCCTATCCCGATCCCCCTCGGTTGCCAGATGACGAGCACCAGCGTCCCGATGAATATGATCAGCGCCAGAAACAAACCTACCCCCCCTCGTCTAC
>JAIMBO010000176.1 GCA_023511405.1 Rubrobacteraceae bacterium | reverse complement strand
CGCATCCGGCGCGCGACGCGCGCGGCGTCCTCCGGCTCCCCGACGACGAGGACCGGCTTGCCCCACAGCCCGCCCCTGCGCAGCAGCACCCGCACCCCGGCGCGCGCGAGCGGCGCGAGCACCAGGAGCCCGGCGAACCCGGCGAGGACGAAAAGGCGGGAGATGTTGTCTCCTATGTGCAGGAAGTAGAAGAAGACGACCGTGACGGCCCCGGCGACGAGGGTGGCGTGGCTCTGCCGCCGGAGGCTCTCGACGACCGAGAGGCCGTAGCCGGGATAGAGCCCGACGGCCGCCCTGAGCCCCGCCCACAGGACGGTCCCGGGCACGAAGACCAGGTAGGTGAGGTCGCTCAGGGGCCCGAGCCCTACCGCGATGTGCACCCAGCGCGCCGAAAGCCACACCCCGACGGCGAGCAGGAGGTCCACGGAACCCAGGGAGAGCGCCGCCACGGCCCGGCGCACCGACTGGCGCCTGCGGGTGTACGGCGCCGCCCTCTCCCCGCGTGCGGGGTCGCGCAGCAGAGCGGGACCTTCGGCCCCGATATCGTGGTCTGCGATCTGGCTCAGAGAAGCCCCCTCCCTCGCGGTCCAGCTTACCGGTCTCCGAACCAGTAATGATTCTAGGGGGAAGGTCCGAGGCTCCGCATTGGCCGGGTGGCCATTTCCTTCGAAGATCAGATACGAATCGCGGCGAGGAAGGCTTCCTGGGGGATCTCGACGTTCCCCACCTGCTTCATCCGGCGCTTTCCGGCCTTCTGTTTCTCGAGGAGCTTGCGCTTGCGGGTGATGTCCCCGCCGTAGCACTTGGCGGTCACGTCCTTGCGGTAGGCCTTCACGGTCTCGCGCGCGATGACGCGCCGGCCGACCGCGGCCTGCACGGGCACCTCGAACTGCTGGCGCGGGATGAGCTCCTTGAGCTTCTCGACGAGCGCCCTGCCGCGCTGGTAGGCCTTCTCGCGGTGGACGATGATCGAGAGCGCATCGACCGGCTCCCCGGCGACGAGCACCCGGACCTTCACGAGGTCCGCCGCCTCGTAGCCTTTCGGCTCGTAGTCGTAGGAGGCGTACCCTTTGGTGCGGCTCTTGAGGGCGTCGAAGAAGTCCGTGATTATCTCGGCGAGCGGCAGGTCGTAGGTGAGCTGAACCCTCTTCGCCGAGAGGTACTCCATCCCGACCGAGGTCCCGCGCCGCTCGTGGCAGAGGCCCATCACCGCCCCGACGTACTCGTTCGGACAGACGATCGTCGCCCTGACGACCGGCTCCAGGATCTCGTCGTAGTCGTCGGGGAGGTCGCTCGGGTTGGTGATCTCGAACTCTTTGCCCCCAGCGCGCACCCGGTAGCGCACGCTCGGGGAGGTCGCGATGAGGTCGAGGTCGAACTCGCGCTCGAGCCGCTCCTGCACGATCTCCATGTGCAACAGGCCCAGGAAACCGCACCGGAACCCGAAGCCGAGCCTGGAGTTCTCGGGCTCGAAGTAGAGCGAGGCGTCGTTGAGCTGCAGCTTCTCCAGCGCCCCGCGCAGCCGCTCGAAGTCGTCGGCGTCGGTCGGGTAGAGCCCGGAGAAGACCGTCGGGAGCGCCCGCTCGTAGCCGGGCAGCGGCTCCTTTGCGGGCTCGGCGGCGAGCGTGACCGTGTCCCCGACCCGGAGCGCCTCGATGTCCTTGAGCCCGGCGACGAGGTAGCCGACCTCCCCCGTCCCGAGCACCTCGAGCGCCTTCGGCTTCGGCGAGTAGCAGCCGACCTCCAGAAGCTCGAACTCCTCGCCGCTGCGCATCGCCCGCACCGCATCCCCCTTCCTCAGGGAGCCGTCGAAGACGCGGGCGAGCGAGATCACGCCCCGGTAAGGGTCGTAGAGCGAGTCGAAGACGAGGGCGCGCGTCCTCTCGCAGGTGCTCTCCGGCGCCGGGATGCGCTCGACGATCGCGTCGAGCAGCTCCTCGACCCCCTCTCCGGTCTTGGCCGAGAGGCGGATGATCTCGGACTCGTCCACCCCGATGAGGTCGACCAGCTCCCCGGTGACCGCGGCCACGTCGGCTATCGGGAGGTCGATCTTGTTTATGGCCGGGATGATCTCCAGGTCGTGCTCCAGCGCCATGTAGAGGTTGGCGAGCGTCTGCGCCTGGATGCCCTGGCTCGCGTCCACCAGCAGCACCGCCCCCTCGCAGGCGGCGATCGCCCGCGAGACCTCGTACGCGAAGTCCACGTGCCCCGGGGTGTCGATGAGGTTGAGGGTGTAGGTCTCCCCGCCCCGGCGGTGGAGCAGCCTCACCGCCTGCGCCTTGATCGTGATGCCCCGCTCGCGTTCGATCTCCATGGTGTCGAGGATCTGGTCGACCCTCTCCCTCTCGGGGACCGCGTCGGTGAGCTCGAGCAGGCGGTCGGCGAGGGTGCTCTTCCCGTGGTCTATGTGCGCGATTATGCAGAAGTTGCGCGTGTTCCGTGCGGTGCTCTCCACCCGAGAGAGTCTAACACGATTGCCTTCGCACTCCCGGCATGTTACATTCTCCCGGTCCGAGGTTTTCACCGGAAGAAGGAGGCAGGATACCATGCCGGCACCGTCGAAGAGGGAGCGTCAGAACCGCAGGCGTTACGAGCGCAACCGCAGCGTGCGCACCCGCCTGCGCAACCTCTCCAAGCGCTTCTACCGGGCGCTCGAGGCCGGGGAGGTCGAGCAGGCGCGCGCGCTGCGCGACACCAGCCAGAAGGAGTACGCGAAGGCGGCGACGAAGGGGATAATCCACCGCAACAAGGCCTCGCGCAAGCTGAGCCGCCTCGACCGCGCGCTCGCGAAGGTCTCCTCGCGGGGCGAGAGGGAGGGCTAGGAGGCCCTCTCCCGGCACAGCTCGATCGTGGCGAGCTCGACCTGGAGGCGCGCCTCCAGGTCGCTTCTTCCTTTGAGCCCGCCCTCCAGGGCGAGCAGCACCGAGAGGGCGCGCTCGACGCCGGCGGGGTCCAGGTTCCGGGCCTGCTCCGCGAGCTTGCGGGCGACGAACGGCGGCACCCCGAGCTGTCCGGCGAGCTCGCGCGGGGCGGCCCCCTCCCCGACGAGCGCGAGCGCCCGGCCCACCAGACGGAACTGACGCCGCATCATGTACACGACCCGCAGCGGCGGCTCCCCGGTGGCGAAGAGCCGGGCGAGCGCCTCGAGCGCCCGCCGGCGCCTCCCCTCGGCCAGCGCGTCGACGAAGGCGAAGATGTTCGACTGCACGTCGGGCGGGCACAGGGCGTCGAGATCCTCCCGGCCTATCCTCCCCCCCTCCCGGTAGAGCGCGAGCTTCTCGAGCTCCGGGATCATGCGCAGCTTGTCCTCCGAGCAGCGCCG
>JAIMBO010000175.1 GCA_023511405.1 Rubrobacteraceae bacterium | reverse complement strand
AAGCCCCCGTACTGAACCGGGCGGTTCCGGACGAGCATCCGGTACTTGGCGAGCTTGTCCCTGGGCACCCCGAACCCATCCGCGTTGAGGACCACCTCGACGTGGCGGGTGGGCTTTACGAGCCCGACGTTCCTCACCACCCCGCTCTGGAACTGGTGCACGAGCACCACCTTGGCCGGGAGGTCGTTTCTGCGGACGAGGCGGTCCACGTAGCGCACGGCCTGCTCGATCTCGGAGCCGTCGACGCTCCCGAGGTCCCGCCCGGGCACCTCGCCCGGCCCCACGTGGTACTCGGTGTCTATGGCGAGCTCAACGTAGGGAAGCTTCAAGAACGGTGCGAGCGCCTTGACCTCGTCCATCACCGAGTCGCGCCCGGGCTGCACGTCGAGCATCAGGAGGGCGTGGTTCTCCTTCGCCAGGGTGGCGTAGCGGCGTATCACCTTCGGGTCGAGGCGCGAGACGTAGAGCCCGCCAGGACCGGGATCACGTTGAGCCACGGAGGCTATGAGCTCCACGACCGGGATGGCGGGATGCCGGGGGTCGGCCTTCGAATACGCTCTGGCCTGCGCCTTCAGACGCCGCATCATCTCCTTCGGGGGGTACTCGCCCAGGATGCCCATCTGGTCCGAGAGGGGGCTGCCGTAGTACATCACGAGCCGGTGGCCCTCGAGCGGACCTCCGGAGGTATCCCTGGCCCCGGCATGCAGCGTACGCCCGAGGGGTACGCTGCGCTCTATCACGTGACCGCCGTCCCCGGAGGTCCGCCAGGTGAGCGGCACGCTCTCCATCTTCAAGACCTTCTCAGCGAGAGTTCCGTCCGAGGGCGGTACGGCACCCCGGGGTGGGGAGATAGCCTCGTAGGGCTCCTTCCGGGGAGCGCTCTTCCGGGCCTGGTGTCCCCCCGAAGCCGCGGTCCCGCCGTCGACGCGGGACGACGACCCACCGGGTGAGCCGGTGGAGGGCGCACGCACCCCGATGAACACCGCCGCGAACAAGACGACCACCATCCCGGAGATCAGAGCCCCGGCGCGCCTCCTCCGCCCGTAGCCCATCCTCTGGCGTCTTCTCCCACCCAAACTTCCTCGCTCTTTCCGCCTGCAGGCCAGGGCCCGCATGCTAGAGGTTTCCCGGGGACATTTCCAAGGCCCCCCATATGGTCTACACTAATAGCCCGCGAGAGGAGAGGTGACCTTGGACCAGAGACCACAATCCATAAAAGTAGACAAACCGTGGGGCAAGTTCGAGCAGTACACCCACAACCTCCCGTGCACCGTCAAGATCATCACGGTGGCCCCCGGTGGAATACTCTCCCGCCAGTACCACGACCGGCGGGACGAGCTGTGGGTGATCCTCGATCCGGGGGCCAAGGTGGAGCTCGGCGACAAGACGCTCTACCCCGACCCCGAGGAGAAGCTCTTCATACCGCGCGGCACGATCCATCGCCTGGCCTGCGTCGGGGACTCCCCGGTCAGGATCCTCGAGATCTCCTTCGGCGTCTTCGACGAGGAGGACATCGTCCGGCTCGAGGACGTCTACGGTCGGGTAGGACCCTGACTGGTCAGACACCGTGTCCCCGGGTTACGGAGCGCCGTACCCACCCTCTCCGGAAGGGTTCTGGGGTGCCCTCAGGGAGGTGTGGCTCGCCCCGAGACGTTTCTTTCGCAGGCTCGACCCCGAAGGCGGCATCGTGCGGCCCGCGCTCTTCGCGGCCGCCGTGCTCTACCTGAACCTGCTGCTCGGCACCTTCCTCAGGTCCATCCTCGCCGGCGGGTTCGGTTACGCGCTCCTGTACGCCCCGCTGCTCGGGCTCGCCGTCTCCGCGGTGCTCGGTCCGCTGCTCGTGGCGGCCTTCGCCACGCTGGTCCTGTTCGTGCTCGACGGCACTCCCTCGGCCGGCCGCCTGGGGCCGCTGTTCCGCGCCCTGTGCTACTCGACGGGCATAGGCGTGGTGCTCTGGGTCCCCTACGGGCCGCTGCTGGCCCTCACGTACGGCGCCTGCGTCGTAACCCTCGCCGTCCGTGAGACCCTCGAGGTCGGGTGGCGGCGGGCCGCAGCCGGGGCCCTGATCCCTCTCGCCACCCTCGTGGCGCTGCTCGTCCTGTTCGGCGCGCCCCTGGGTTCCTACCCGCTCCCCGGAAGCCCTCTCTGAGAGAGCGCCTCGAGCGCGAGCGCGGCGAGCAGAGCGGAGCCCACGGGCATCACGCTCTCGTCGAAGGAGAAGGTCGGGGTGTGGAGCCCGGAGACATCCCCGACCCCGAGCCAGATGTACGCCCCGGGGACGGCCTCGAGCATGAACGCGAAGTCCTCGGCCCCCATCGCTGGCCGCGCGGCCTCCACCGCCCGTCCCTCGCCGAGCACCTTCCCGGCGACGTCGAGGGCCAGCCGGGCGGCCTCGGGATCGTTGCGCGTCACCGGGTAGGAGAACTCGTAGTCGAGCCGCACATCCCCCCTCATACCGCGGGCCACCCCGCGGGCGAGCTCCTCGATGCGCTGCGGCATGACCCGGCGCAGCTCCTCGTCGAGCGTGCGCACCGTCCCCTTCAGACGCGCGGTCTCGGGGATGATGTTGAAGGCGGTACCGGCCTCCAGCTGCCCCACGGTCACCACCGCGGGTTCCGTCGGGTCCACCTCGCGCGCGACGAGGCTCTGCAACAGGGTGACGATCTGCGAGGCCACGAGGACGGCATCGGTCCCGAGATGCGGCATCGCGCCGTGGGTGCCCTTCCCCTCCACGAGAAGCTCGAAGGCGTCGGCGGCGGCCATGATCGGACCGGGTCTGGTCGCAGCGCTCCCCAGCGGCAGCCCGGGCCACAGGTGCAGCGCGAACGCCGCTGAGACGCCCTCGAGCACCCCCTCCTCGACCATGACCCTGCCCCCGCCGCCACCTTCCTCGGCCGGCTGGAAGACGAACTTGACGCTCCCCTCGAGGTGCCGGCGCAACCCGTCCTCGCACAGTGCCAGCGCCGCCCCGAAGAGCATCGCCGTGTGGGCGTCGTGCCCGCAGGCGTGCATCTTCCCGTCGAACTCGGAGGCGAACGGAAGCCCGGTCTCCTCCCGTATGGGAAGCGCGTCCATGTCGGCCCGCAGGACGACGACCGGGCCCTCCCCGTTACCCTCCAGCGTCGCGACGACGCCGTTCTTCGCCACCCCGCTCTCCACCTCGAGCGGGAGTCCCTCGAGCGCCGAGAGCACCTTCCGTGCGGTCCTTTCCGTCTCGAAGCCGAGCTCCGGCTCGCGGTGTATCTCGCGGCGCAGCGCCGTGATCCTCTCCCCGAACTTCCCGGCTATCTGGTCCGCGAGCCCCTCGAAGAGGCGGGTCGCGCCCACGCAAGCCCCCTTTC
>JAIMBO010000174.1 GCA_023511405.1 Rubrobacteraceae bacterium | reverse complement strand
CTCCTGCCCGGGGACATCTTCGCCTCGCGTACCCCCGACCCCGTCCTGCAGCAGCTCGAGGCGCCCCACGACGGGACCCTCTCGGTCAACGATTGCTTCAGGCCCATCTCGCGCTACTGGGACAGGATCTACCGCCCCGAGCAGCTCATCCCGGCCGCCCTCTCGGCGATGCGGGTCCTGACCGACCAGGCCGAGACCGGGGCCGTCACCCTCGCGATGCCCCAGGACGTGCAGGCCGAGGCCTGCGACTTCCCGGAGGAGCTCTTCGAGAAGCGTGTGTGGCACATACCGCGCCCCCTCCCTGACCGGGAGAGCCTGGAACGGGCCGTGGATCTCATACGTGAGGCCCGGCGGCCTCTGATCGTGGCGGGGGGAGGCGTGATCTACTCGGAGGCCACCGATGCTCTTAGGAGCTTCGTCGAGGAGACCGGGATCCCCGTGTGCGAGACGCAGGCGGGGAAAGGCTCGCTGCCCCACGGTCACCCGCTCAATCTGGGCCCCGTGGGCCCGAACGGCTCGCTCGCCGCGAACCGATTCGCCAGAGAATCCGACCTCGTCATCGGCATCGGCACCCGCTACACGGACTTCACCACTGCCTCGAAGACCGCCTTCCAGAACCCCCGGGTGAGGTTCGTCAACATAAACGTCGCCGCTTTTGATGCGGCCAAGCACGCCGGGCTCCAGCTCGTGGGTGACGCACGGGCCACCATCGAGGCACTCTCGGAGGCGCTCTCCGGGTTTGAGGTCGGGAACTCCTACCGAGAGGAGGCCGCACGGGCCGTAGAGGAGTGGGACCGGGAGGTAGAGCGTCTCTGCAACCTCGGGCACGAACCGCTCCCGGCGCAGAGCGAGATAATCGGGGCGGTGAACGCCTTCTCCGGGCCCCGTGACGTGGTCGTCTGCGCCGCGGGCTCGATGCCGGGGGACCTGCTCAGGCTCTGGCGCACCCGCGACCCCAAGGGCTACCACGTCGAGTACGGCTACTCGTGCATGGGATACGAGATAGCCGGCGGTCTCGGGGTTAAGATGGCCGACCCCTCGCGCGAGGTCTACGTGATGGTGGGCGACGGCTCCTACCTGATGATGAACGCCGAGATCGCAACCTCCATCCAGGAGGGTTACAAGCTCACCATCGTCCTGGTGGACAACGCGGGCTTCTCCTCGATCGGCTCCCTCTCCCGCTCGGTCGGCGCCGAGGGCTTCGGCACCCACTACCGCTACCGCAAAGACGGCTCGATCGGCCTGGACACCGAGGAGTCCCCCGGAGAGGTGCTGCCCGTCGACCTGGCCAGAAACGCCGAGTCTCTGGGCGCACACGTCATACGGGCGAAGACCGTGGGGGAACTCAAGGGCGCCCTGGCCGAGGCGAAGGAGGTGGAGAGGACCGTCGTGATCCACATACCCGCAGACCGCTACGAGGGCGTGCCGAACTACGAGTCGTGGTGGGACGTGCCGGTCGCCGAGGTCTCCGGTAGGGAGCCGGTACGAAAGGCACGCCGGGAGTACGAGGAGAACAGGCGCCTACAGCGCCGCTACCTGTGAGGAGGTGGGTCTTTGCCGGAGATCGTCGTCCCCAGCCGCGCCGAGCCCGACCCGGACGGCACCCTCGTCCGGGTGACCCCGGAGTCCGCCGGGTGGGGCTGGGTGGGCTTCGAGGTCGTGAGGCTCGAGGGCCCGGGGATCCTGAAACGCGACAACGAGGGCCAGGAGGTCTGCCTGGTGCCGCTCTCGGGGACCATCCGGGTCTCCGGGGAGGCGGGAAGCTGGGAAGAGGTGGGAGGCCGCAAGAACGTCTTCGACGGGCTGCCGCACGGTCTCTACCTCCCGCCCGACGTCTCCTACACCGTGGAGGCGACGACGGGGCCGGCCGAGGTCGCCCTGTGCTGGTCCCCGGCCGAGCGTGGGGCGGAGCCGCTGCTCGTCGGTCCGGACGACATAGAGGTCGAGCGGCGCGGGAGCGGCGCCTTCGAGCGGGAGGTACGCCCCATCCTGATGGCCGACCGTCCTGCCGAGCACCTGCTCGTCGTCGAGGTCATCACCCCGCAGGGCCACTGGTCGAGCTACCCGCCGCACAAGCACGACGTCGAGGACCCGCCGCGTGAGACCTACCTGGAGGAGACCTACTACCACCGCATGAGACCGGAGAAAGGCTTCGCGCTGCAGCGGGTCTACAGCGGGGACCGATCTCTCGACGAGACGGTGAGCGTGCGCGACGGGGACGTGGTGCTGGTCCCGAGGGGCTACCACACCGTCAGCGCCCCGCCCGGCTACGACCTCTACTACCTCAACGTCATGGCCGGGCCGGTGAGAGAATGGGCCATAAGCAACGACCCGGACCACGAGTGGCTGCTGAAATGATCCCGTAACGAACGGTAGAGAAGCTATGCAGAAGACGCGCTGGAAGGTGCGCAACCTTATCGGGGGGTAGGAAGAGAGAAGGTCTCCCGACAGAGCCCGTCTGCAACCCCGCTACAGCAGAGCTCATAGCAGGAAGAGATTGGTGCTACAGCCGGCTGGCGGCCGAAGAGGCCGCCAGGCGCTGCTACGAGAGTCTCCCGACGCTCTGCGAGCGGCGCTAACCCTTGCGCCACTCCGGTGAGATGGCGACCTCCACCTCGACCGGGACCTTCGTGAGGATCTTCTGCCCGGCCCGCACCATCGCCCCCTGCATCCGCTCCGCCACCTCCTCTGCCTCCCCTTCGGGACACTCCACGACCAGTTCGTCGTGGATGCAATTGACCAGACGCGCCTTCAGATCCCTGAGGTCGCGGCCGACGTAGCAGAGGGCGAGCTTGGTGATGTCCGCCGAGGTCCCCTGTATCGGGTAGTTCATCGCTTCTCTCCTCAACGCCCCCCGGTCTTCCTGCGGCGAGGGAGGGCCGAACTTCCTGACCCTCCCGGCGAGCGTGCGCAGCTGCCGCTCCCGCAGGGCTCTCTCGGCGGTCGTCTGGAGGTAGCCCTGCACCTTCGGGTAGCTGGCGAAGTATTCGTCTATGAGCCTGCGGCCGTGCTCCTCGTCGGTGCCGAGCTGGGCCGAGAGGCTCTTCGCCCCCCGGCCGTACATCAGCCCGAAGTTTATCCGCTTGGCCGCCGAGCGCTGCTCCTTCGTTACCTCCTCCGGCCGGACGCCGTACATCGTCGAGGCGGTGAGGCGGTGCAGGTCCTCTCCGCTGTTGAAGGCCCTGAGGAACGCGGGGTCCCCGGAGACCTCCGCCAGGATCCTGAGCTCTATCTGCGAGTAGTCGGCGATGACCAGGGTGTTGCCCTCCCCTGCCACGAAGCAGCGGCGGAACTCGTCCTCGTGCGGGATCTGCTGGATGTTCGGGTTGGTGCAGGCGAGGCGGCCGGTGGGGACCCGGCACTGCAGGAAGCTGGCGTGGATGCGACCGGTCTTCGGGTGGACGTAGCCCGGGTAGGGCTCCAGGTA
>JAIMBO010000173.1 GCA_023511405.1 Rubrobacteraceae bacterium | reverse complement strand
GGCGCGGCCGCGTCGCCAGGCTCTCGCCCATCGCCGGTGTGGTCCTCGCCGGAGGGGGCATCCCCTGGACCTACTACCTGGCGAAGCACCTCTCGGCCCAGCTGCAGGGGCTCGTCTACGCCTCCGGCATAGCCGGGGTCATCGCGATCTTCCTGGGCATCTCTCTCCTGGTCCCTACGCTCGTCAGGCCGATGGCCGCGGGGTTCTCCCCTCTGCTCAGGCTCCTCTTCGGGGTCGAAGGGCGAATGGCGTCGGCCAACGCCACCCGCAACCCGGGCAGGACGGCGCTCACGGCCTCGGCGCTCATGATCGGCATCGCCCTCGTCATAGCCTTCGCCACCCTGGGAGGGAGCCTGCTCGGTTCGATCCGGGCTTACCTGGACAGCTCTCTCGGCAGCGACTACGTCGTCGAGCCCACGGCGCAGAACTCGAACATAGTCTTCTCCTCCAGGATAGCCCACAGGATAGGGAAGATCCCCGGCGTGGAGGAGACGACCGGCATCTCCTCCACCGTACAGGCCCGCGGAGGCCAGGTCTTCTTCATCTTCGGGCTGGACAGAAACTACACGGACATCTTCAGGATCAACTACGCCTCCGGCAAGGGCGTGGGCAGGGGGGCTTTCTCTAAGCTCCAGCACGGTCAGGCGATCATCGGCAAGCAGCTCGCCCGCTCCCAGCACCTCGGGGTCGGCTCCGAGGTATCCGTGCCGAGCCCGAAAGGCACCCGTCACTACCGGGTCGCGGGGATAGTCGACAACGACATCCTCGGCGGGGGCACGGGCGTCTACATCTCCAAGAGAGCGCTCGCGCGGGACTTCAACGTGGGCGGAGACAGGTTCCTCGCCATAAAGGTCGCCCCCGGCGCCGATCGCAAGGCCGTGGCGCACAGGATAAAAGAGATCATCAAAGACTACCCACAGCTCACGCTCTACTCGAACGCCGAGTGGAAGGCCTCGATAGAGCGCAGTTTCGAGCAGCAGTACGTGTTCTTCTACGCGATCATGGGCGTCTCGGTGGCGGTCTCGGCGTTCGGGGTGGTCAACACCCTCTCGATGAGCGTCTTCGAGCGCACGCGGGAGATAGGCATCCTCCGGGCCATCGGCTCCACCAGGCTGCAGGTGGGGCGGCTGATCGTGGACGAGGGGGTCGTGATAAGCGTGATCGGCTGCCTGCTGGGGGTGGCGCTGGGCTCTTTCCTGGGGTACCTCTTCGTGCGCGGGACCGGGGCGAACGGCTTCGACATCTCCTTCTACTACCCGACGCTCCCGGCCCTCTACGCGATCCTTGCGGGGCTCGTGATCGGGGTGCTCGCCGGGCTCCTTCCGGCCCGGACGGCCGCGAGAAAGGACATCGTGGAGGCTGTACAGTACGAGTAGCTCGTTGCGTCCTGCTGTCAAACACCGGGGACGACCCTGATGCCGCAGGATAGGGAGAAGGAACACGGCGATGACCTTCGGGAGAACCCCAGAAGGCGGCACCTGATCCTGCTCCTCTCCACCCTCTGGCCGGTCGTACTCGGCGGCGCCTGGCTCTGGAGCGGGGCACGGGATGGAGTGTGGGGCGTGGTCCTGGGATGGCCGCCGGGGGCGCTGCTCTTCGCGGCCGGCCTCTCGGACCTCCTGTGGGCCGGCAACGCCCGCATCCGACACTTCATGGCCTTCGGCTCCCTGCTCGGGACGGTGTTCGCCATCCCCTACTTCGCGGTCGCGGGACCAGCCGCCGCCGTCCTCCTCGTGCTCTCCGCCACGGGCTTCGTCCTGACCGGCTACGCCTCGCTCGTCCAGGAGAAGCTGCCCGAGGGGGTCCCGCAGCCGAAGATCGGCGTGAAGCTGGCCGCCCGCGCCGCCGAGGACGAGGCCTCGATGTGCTACCTCGCTCTCACGACGTGGCCGCTCCTGACCGGGGAGCGGGCCCGACGGGTCTCGGAAGAGGCGGAGGCGGCGCTCGCGCTCTTCGACGAGAAGGGTTGGCTGGCGAGGCCGGCCCTCTACCACCGCACCCCGCCCCCGGTGAACGAGGTCCGCGTAAGGAGGCGTCACGTCCGCAGGACCGCCTTCGAGCAGATAACCTACGAGAGCGGCTACGAGCCGCACCCCGCAGAGCCGGGATACGAGCGCTGGCTCTCCTACGAGAGCAACCGCACCGCCTGCGCCTGGGTCCTGCGGCACGAAGGGGAGCAGCGCCCGTGGCTGGTGTGCATACCCGGCATCCGCATGGGTTCCCCCAGGCTGGACCTCTCGCTCTTCGAGCCGGACTACCTGCACCGCGAGCTGGGCCTCAACGTCTTGATCCCGGTGCTCCCGACCCACGGCCCGCGAAAGATCGGGCTCATAAGCGGAGACCGGGTGCTCTCCGGGGACATAATGGACACGTTGCACGCAGCGTCCCAGGCACTCTGGGACATCCGCAGGATCACCGTCCGGCTGCGCCTGGAGGGGGCCCCGGCCATAGGCGTCCTGGGACACTCCCTCGGAGGCTACGTCGCCGCGCTGCTGTGCGGACTCGAGCGCGACCTCGAGTGCGTCGTGGCCAGCAATCCCCCCTCCGACTACCCGGACATGTTCTGGAACGCCGCCCCGAGCGCCGCGGTGAAGAGCCTCGAGGCTTCCGGCCTCGACGAGCGGAAACTGGCGCTGCTGAGCCGCGTCATCTCACCTCTCGCCCTCGATCCCCTCCTCCCCCCGGAGAGGCTCGCCATCTTCGCCGGCAACGCCGACCGGGTCGTCCCTCCATCCCAGCCCGAGCGGCTGTGGCGCCACTGGGGAAGGCCGCGGATCGTCTGGTACGAGGGAAGCCACCAGGGTCTCCTGAGCCACCCAAAGATCCGCGAACAACTCCCGGCCATCCTCTCCACAGCCGGCCTGCTCGAAGAACCCTCCTGAGACCCACATCCCGTCGCAATTGGGCCCGGAGAACGACGCGAGCCCAACCTGCGGTGTGGCGGTTCGCACGAGAGATGCAAACGTCCAGAGCCGCAGTCGACCACGCGGCGATTGCAACGCCACCACGATCGTGGTGTAATTCCCGCGAGCTCATCAAGAGCGGTGGAGGGACGGGCCCTGCGAAGCCGCGGCAACCGGCGGGCGGAAGTCCCGCGCCAGGTGCCAATTCCCGCGGAGGAGACTCCGAGAGATGGGCCGCAGAGCTTTCCGCGGCCTCTCCTCCGCGCGAAGATCGACGAAGCGGAGAGAGGCTGGTGGTTTTGAAGACGAACCTGAGAGAATACCTCGACGGGAGGGTCCTCGTCGGCGACGGCGCGATGGGGACCCTCCTCGCGGAGCGTGGCGTGGGCTACGGGCATCCCTACGCCCGGGCGAACCTCACACATCCGGATCTCGTCCGAAGGGCGCACGAGGAGTACGTGCGCGCCGGGGCCCGGGCGATAGAGACGAACACGTTCGCCGCGAGCCGCATCAAGCTCGCCGAGCACGCCCTGGAGGACAGGGTGCGCGAGATAAAC
>JAIMBO010000172.1 GCA_023511405.1 Rubrobacteraceae bacterium | reverse complement strand
AGGTACTCCTGCAGCATGTGCGCGGCGGCGAGGTGATCCACCGGCCCTTTCTTCTTCCCGCCCCCGGCCAGGCGCGTGGTGAGGCGCTCGTCCCACTCGACGAACCTCACCGCCGGGAACCTCTCGCGCATCCGTCCGATCTTCTCGAGCACCTTCCGGGCCTGGGGCCCTTCCTCCCCCCGCATGGTCTTGGGGACGCCGACCACCACGACGGAGACACCCTCCCGATCGATCAGACCGCGCAACCTCTCTTCAACCTCTCCCTCCCCGACGACCTCCAGCGGCCGCGCGATGGTCGCCGTCTCGTCGGAGATCGCGATCCCACAGCGGACCTCACCGAGGTCCACGGCCGCCACCCTGCCCGCCGCAGGGACGCTCACCCCTCCGTCCGCGCCGCGAGCCGGCTGGAGAAGATCTGGCGGGCCTTCTCGAGGGCGGCCGGGATCGCCTCGAGATCTCCTCCACCCGCCTGCGCCATCGTCGGGCTGCCGCCCCCACCACCTCCGAGCACCCCGGCGATCTCCTTCACCAGCTCCCCGGCACCGATCCTCCTGGAGACCTCCGGATGCAAATTGGCCACGAGCACGGCCTTGCCGTCGAGCGCCGCGGCCAGCACGACCGCCACCGGCCCGCCGACCCTGTTCTTAACGTCGTCGGAGATGCGCCGCAGCCCGGCGACGTCGCTGGCATCGACCTGACCGGTGACGATCTTCGCCCCGTCCACCGTCTGAGCCCTCTCTATCAGCTCCCCGACCCGGCCGAGGCTGGCCTTGAGCTGCTGCTCGCGTAGTTCCTCCCTCGCCCGACGCAGCTCCCCGGAGAGCTCCTCCACCGCCTCCGGGAGCCGGCTCACTTCGGTCTTGAGCGCCGAGGCGGCGGCTTCGGCTTTCTCGGAGGCCTCGATCAGGTAGGAGAGCGCCTCCCGGCCGGTGATGACCTCTATCCTGTAGAGATCCGCTCCGTGCCTGCGGTTCGAGACCACCTTGAACGCCCCGATCTCGGCCGTAGAGCGCACGTGCGTCCCCCCGCACAGCTCGCGGGAGAAACCGTCTATCTCGACGACGCGCACCAGCTCGCCGTACTTCTCCCCGAAGAGCATCATCGCCCCGAGCTTCCTGGCCTCCTCGAGCGTCGTCGTGTAGTAACGCACGGGCTGGTTCTCGGTGATCTTGAGCAGAGCCAGCTCCTGTACACGCCGGACGTCCTCTTCTCCCACCTTCCTCTGGCACCGGTAGTCGAAGCGGAGCCTGTCCGGTCCCACGTAGCTCCCGGCCTGCACCACGTCCTTGCCGAGCACGGCGCGAAGGGCCCAGTGCAAAATGTGGGTGGCGGTGTGGTTCGCCTCTATCTGCTGCCGGCGAACCCGGTTTATCGAGGCGGTGACCTCGAGCCCTTCCTCGACCCTGAGACCCTCCCCGCCCTTCGCCCGCAGAACCTGGTAGTCCCCCGCCGGGATGGCATCGACGACCTCGAGCTGACCATCCGAACAGGAGATCCAACCGGTGTCCGCGACCTGCCCGCCCCCGGTGGCGTAGAAGGGGTTCTCCTCCAGCACCAGATACCACTCGTCCCGAGCACCGGGGACCGGCTCCGCGGCGACGATCCGCGTCTCGGTCTGCTCCCGTTCGTAGCCCACGAAGCGGCTCTTTATCTCCCGGTCGCGGAAGGCGGCCACGACCCGCTCGTGGGTTCCGAACGACTCCCTGGCCCTCCTGCGTTGCTCCTCCATGGCTCGCCGGAACCCGGCCTCATCGAGCGAGATGCCGCGCTCGGCCAGAACCTCCCGCGTGATCTCGACCGGAAAACCATAGGTGTCGTGCAGCGTGAAGGCGACCTCCCCAGGGAAGTTGCCGCCATCGAGCCGCGAGATCTCCTCCTCAAGCGTCCGCATCCCGGAGTCGTAGATCTCGACGAACCTCCGCGCCTCCACCTCGACGACCCGGAGGATGTCCTCCCGCGCCCGCTCGAGCTCCGAGTAGAACCCGCCCATGTACCCCACGACCTCACCGGCGAGGCTCGCGATCTGCTCCGGCCCCAGGCCGAGCCTGGCGTACCCCTCCCGCGTCGCCCGGCGTATTATGCGTCTGAGAACGTACTCCCGACGCTGGTTGCCGGGCCGGACGCCGTCCGCGACGAGGAAGGCCATGCTGCGGGCGTGGTCGGCGAGGATGCGCAGCGAACGGTCGGTCTCCTCGCCGTCCCCGAGGGAGACGCCGGTGTACTCGCGCACCTTCTCGAGCACGGGAGCGTAGAGGTCGGTCTCGTAGACCGAGCGCACGCCCTGGCAGACGGCGGTGATCCTCTCGAGGCCCATACCGGTGTCTATCCCCTTCTGGGAGAGCGGGACGAGAGAGCCGTCCTTGCGCTTCTCGTACTGGTTGAAGACGAGGTTCCAAACCTCGAGGAAGCGCGAATCTCCCTCCTCCCCGCCGGGGCCGTACCTGGCATCTTCGAGCGGATCGCCGCGCCCGTACTCCTCGCCGTAGTCGTAGTAGACCTCCGAGCACGGTCCGCAGGGACCGGTCTCGCCCACGGGACCCCACCAGTTCTCGCTCTTGGGCAACCCGAAGATCTTCTCCTCCGGCACCCCGACGGACATCCAGTGCTCCCTGGCCTCGAGATCCTCGGGAGCGTCCTCGTCCCCCTCGAAGATCGTCACCCAGAGCCTCTCCGGAGGAAGCCCAAGCTCCTGCGTGAGGAACTCCCACGCGAAGCGTATGGCCTCCTCCTTGAAGTAGTCTCCGAAGGAGAAGTTGCCGAGCATCTCGAAGAACGTCAGGTGCGAGGCGTCGCCCACGTCTTCGAGATCCTGCGTGCGGAAACACTTCTGCACGCTCACGGCCCGGGGTGTGGGGGGTTTTTCCTGACCGAGGAAGTAGGGGATGAACTGCTGTACCCCGGCGGTCGTCAGGAGCACGGTCGGATCGTTCTGCGGGATGAGGGGCCAGCTCGGGTAGACCTTGTGCCCCTTGCCGGCGAAGTAGTCCAGGAACCTTCGTCTTATCTCTCTGCTCTGCATCCTGCGGGTATTGTACCGGCCTAGCTCTGCTTTTCTAGCGACTCGAGCTCACGCCTGAGGTCGTCTATCGCCCGCCGGAGGAGCCGCGAGACGTGCATCTGGCTCACCCCGATGTCCCTCGCGATCTCGGTCTGCGTCTTGCCCTCGTTGAAACGGAGCCTGAGTATCCTCTGCTGCTGCTCGTCCAGACCCTCCATGGCGGACTCCAGCAGGATCCTGTCCTCCACCCCCTCGATCGGCGAGCTCTCCTCGGACTGCAGGTCGAGCAGCGTATCCCCCTCCGACTCCTCCTGGTTCACCGGCGCGTCCAGGCTCGTCGTGTTGTACGCCCGGCCCAGCGTGAGCGCCTCGGCGACGCTCTCGACGTCGGCATCGAGCCTCTCGGCGAGCTCCTGCATCGTCGGCGAGCGCCCGGTCTTGACGGTCTCCTCCCGGATCATCTCTTT
>JAIMBO010000033.1 GCA_023511405.1 Rubrobacteraceae bacterium | reverse complement strand
CCGGTGAGGGAGGCGCGCCTCTCCGCAGGAGCAGGCTTCGTCTACCTCATCTGCGGCCAGATGCGCACCATGCCCGGGCTCTCGGCCCACCCGGCGGCGGAGAGCATAGACATAGACGAGAACGGCGAGATCGTGGGGCTCTTCTAGAGCCCCGGTCTTGCCTTAGAAGACCAACCTGGGGTACGGTGTTGCGCGTGAAAGAGACCGAAGCATCCTCCAAAGGGTACGCAGCTCTACCTCTGCAGGATTTCCTGGAGATGGTCGGCTCCTCCGAACCGGCCCCGGGAGGTGGGGCGGTCTGCGCGGTGGCATCCTCGCTCGCGGCGGCTCTGGCTGAGATGGCCTCCCGCTTCTCAGAGAAACATCTGGACGGCTCACACCGCCTCGTCCAACGTGCGAAGGAGCTGCGGGAAGAAGCCCTGCCGCTCGCCGGGAGAGACGCCGAGTCCTACGAAGAGGTCCTGGCAGCCTACCGACTGCAGAAAGAAGACCCGCAAAGGAAACAGAAGATCAGAGAAGCCCTCTCAAGAGCGGCTGATGTGCCCCTGCAGATAGCAGACATCTCCTGCCGCACCGCCGCCCTGGCCTCGACCCTCTCCCGCTCGGGCAACCCCAACCTGAAAGGGGACGCCGTCGCGGCGGTACTCCTCGCCGAAGCCACGGTAAAAGCCGCGGCGAACCTCGCAGAGATCAACCTCAAACAAGCCGGTCTCAGCGACGATCCCAGGCTGAAGGAACTCGGGAACCTGCAAGAAGAAGCAAAGAAAGCGAGAGAAGAAGCCCTCTCCCCGGAGGTCTCCGCTTGAAAGAGCTGTGCGGAGCCCGGCTCATAGACGGCATCTCCGTGGCCTCTTCTCTGAAAGAGCGCCTGCGCGGGGAGCTCCTCTCCCACCTCTCTGCAGGGGACGTGGCACACAGGCCGACCCTCGCGACGCTGCTCGTCGGGACCCCTCACGAAGCGGTGGCCTACGAGAGACGCCTCAGGGACCTCACGGGCGAGCTCGGCTTCGGGCACCTCTGCGCCTCCTTCGAGGAAGAGGCGACGGAAGCAGAAGTCCTGGAAACCCTGCACCGGCTCGACGCCGACGAGAGCGTCTGCGGCATCCTCATCCTGAAACCCCTTCCAGACCACATCCCGGTGGAAAGACTCTCCGAAGAGCTCTCCCCCGCAAAAGACGTCGAGGGAATCCACCCCTACAACGCGGGGCTTCTGGCGCTCGGAAGGCCGCGTTATGTCCCCTCGACCCCCAAGGCCTGCTTTCTCATCCTCGACGACTATCTGAAGAGGAGCGGGAGAGACCCGCGGGAGTTCTACGAGAGGAGCCACATCGTCGTCATCGGACGCTCTGCCAACGTAGGAAGGGCCGCGCTGCAGCTCGCGATGAGGCGGGGGGCGACGGTCACATCCTGCGACGTGAACACCTACCGCGCGGGGAGGTTGCGCGAGTTCACCGGCCAGGCCGACGTCCTCATCTCCGCAGCGGGGGTGGCCGGTCTAATAGACGAAAGCCACGTAAAAGAAGGCGTGATCGCCATAGACGTGGGGATAAACCCGGTCGAAGGGCCGGGAGACAAGGTCAGGCTCGTCGGGGACATGGACACCAGGAGCGTGGCGAAGAAGGCCGAGGCCATAACCCCCGTTCCCGGGGGCGTGGGCCCCGTGACCGACGTGTGCCTGCTCGAGAACGTGCTGCTCGCGGCGAGAGCGACATGACTCTCACCGCAGGCCGAGCAGCTTAGCAGCGTTCTCCTTCAGGATGAGGGGTTTCACCTCCTCGCGAAAGCCCGCCTCCTCGAAGTCCTCGATCCACCGCTCGGGCTTTATGGCCGGGTAGTCCGAGCCGAAGAGCATCTTCCTCTTCAGCAGCGTGTTGGCGTAGTGGACGAGGTTCTCCGGGAAGTACTTCGGCGACCAGCCGGAGAGGTCTATGTAGACGTTGGGCTTGTGCAGGCACACCGAGAGCGCCTCGTCCTGCCAGGGGAAGGAGGGATGGGCCAGGATGATCTTCATCTCCGGGAAGTCCACCGCGACGTCGTCCACGTACATCGGGTTGGAGTACTTGAGGCGCACCCCCCCGCCGCCGGGCATCCCGGTGCCCATCCCGGAGTGGCCGGTGTGGAAGAGCGCTATGAGCCCGGCCTCGGCGATGACCTCGTAGAGCGGGTAGGCCATCCGGTCGTTGGGGTAGAAGTCCTGCAGGTTGGGGTGGAACTTGAAGCCCCTGACCCCCATCTCTATGAGGCGCTCCGCCTCCTTTACGCCCATCTTTCCCCGCGCCGGGTGGATGCTGGCGAAGGGGATGAGTACGTCCGGGTTCTCCCTTGCGGCCTCGAGCACCTCCTCGTTGGGGACGCGCTTCTCGCCGGTCTTCATCTCCATGTCCACGGTGAAGATGACCGCCGCCATCCGGAGGTTGCGGTAGTACTCGGCGACCTCCCAGGCGGTGGGGTGTTCGCTCTCCCCGAAGTACTTCTCGGCGGCCTCGGCGAAGGCGTGTTTGGCGCCGGGCTCCTCGCGCGAGCTCTCGGCGTGGGTGTGCACGTCTATCGCCCTGAGCTTCTCCACGTCCACAGGTTCCTCCTTCTCAGACGAACGCGCTCACGCCGGTGACGTCGCGGCCGACTATGAGCGCGTTGATGTCGTCGGTCCCCTCGTAGGTGTAGACGGCCTCCATGTCCGCCACGTGCCGCGCCACGTGGTACTCGAGCAGGATGCCGTTGCCCCCGAGGATCTCACGGGCCTCCAGGCAGACTTTGCGGGCCTTCGCCGCGTTGTTCATCTTCGCCAGCGACGCCATCGGCCCGGTCATCTTACCCCGGTCTGCGAGCTGGCTGAGCCTGAGGCAGAGGAGCTGCATGGAGGTGATCTCCGCGAGCATCCCGGCGAGCTTTTTCTGCACGAGCTGAAAGGCGGCTATGGGCCGGCCGAACTGCCTCCTCTCCCCGGCGTAGGCGAGGGCCGCCTCGTAGCAGGCGACGGCGTGCCCCAGGGCGGCCCAGGCCGCCCCGTAGCGCATGGCGGCGAGCACCCTGTTCGTGTCCGCGAAGGTGCGGGAGTGCTCCAGGCGGTTCTCCGCCGGCACCCGGACGCCCGCAAGCTCCACCTCGGCCTGCCAGGAGGAGCGCATCGCGGTCTTGCCGGTCATGAGCCGGGTGCTCATGCCGGGGGCGCCCTTCTCCACGACGAAGGCCCCCACCCCTCCCTCCTCGTCGCGGGCCCAGACGAGGATCACGTCGGCGAAGGAGGCGTTGCCGATCCAACGCTTCCTGCCGTCCAGGACGTACCCGCCGCCCACGCGGCGCGCCCGGGTCTCGAGGGAGACCACGTCGGAGCCGTGCTCGGGCTCGGTGAGGGCGAAGGCCCCGATCTTCTCCATCCGCGCCATCGCCGGCAGCCAGCGCTCCTTCTGCTCCTCGCTGCCGAGCATGGCTATGGCGGGCATGACCAGCGAGGAGGTCCCCCCGAAGAGGATGTGCAGCCCGCCGTCTCCCCGGGAGAGCTCCATGTTCACCAGCCCGTCGGCCACCGCGCTCAGGCCCGGACAGCCGTAGCCCTCTATGGCACCCCCGCAGAGGTTCAGCTCCGCGAGGGCCGGGAGCAGGGAGAGAGGCGGCTCCCCTCTCTCCCAGTATTCCCCTATGACCGGGAGCACCTCGCGATCCACGAAGGCCCTCACCTTCTCGCGCACGGCACGCTCGCCGGCGGTGAGGAGCTCGTCCAGGAGGTAGTAGTCCGGGGTCACGTCTTCGGGCTACTCGTAGCCGACCGCGGGAACGTCCTCGAGCATGTCCGCCCGCACCGTCTCGGTGAGCAGGTAGGTGCACGCCGCCGCCACCAGGCCCACCACCACCAGGTACAGCGAGACCGGCCAGGGCCCGCCGCCGGACCAGGCCAGGATCGAGGCCGCTATCAGGGGGGAGAAGCCGCCGCCGACGGTCGCCCCGAGCTGGTAGCCGATGGAGGCCCCGCTGTAGCGCAGGCGAGTGCCGAAGAGCTCGGCCAGCAGGACCGCCAGGGGACCGTAGATGGCCCCGCTGGAGACCATCATCACCGTTATCGCCAGCCACACCAGCGCCGGGACGCCGGTCTGCAGCAGCCAGAAGAAGGGGAAGGCGAAAGCCGCGGAGACCAGCGCGCCGCCGATGATCACCGGCCGGCGCCCCACGCGGTCGGAGAGCGCGTTGAACCCCAGGATGGTGGCTATCTGGAAGACCGCCCCGATTATGGTCCCCACCAGGAGCATGCTGCCGGAGATCCCAAGCTGGGAGGTGCCGTAGCTCAGCAGGAAGATGATGGTGATGTAGAAGATCGCGGCGAAGCCGAAGCTGATACCCCCGGCCAGAAGCACCCTCCCCGGGCTCCTGCGCAGCACGTCGACGATGGGCATCCGGGCCTCGGTGCCGGTCTCCCTCACCCGCCTGAACGCCGGGGTCTCGTAGATCTTCAGCCGGATGTAGAGCCCGATGGCCACGAGCACGATGGAGAAGAGGAACGGCAGCCGCCAGCCCCAGGCGAGGAACTCCTCCCGCGGCATCAGGGCGACCAGAAGGACGGTGCCGTTGGCGAGCATCAGCCCCACCGGCGAACCCGCCGGCACGAACCCGGAGAAGAAGCCCCGCCTCTCGACGGGAGCGTACTCGGCGACCATCAGCACCGCGCCGGCGTACTCCCCGCCGAAGGAGAAGCCCTGCACGAAGCGCACCGTCACCAGCAGGACGGGCGCCCAGATCCCGATGGCCGCGTAGGTCGGCAACACCCCCATCAGGAAGGTGGCGGAACCCGCGATCAGGAGGCACAAAACGAGCATACTCTTGCGCCCGATCCTGTCCCCGTAGTGGCCGAAGAAGATGCTCCCGAGCGGCCGGGCGACGAAGCCCACCGCGAAGGTCGCCAGGGCAGCCAGCGTCCCGGCCAGCGGGCTGAACTCCGGGAAGAACAGCGGCCCGAAGACCAGCGCCGCCATGGAACCGTAGATGGCGAAGTCGAACTGTTCGATGACGTTACCGACGACGCTGGAAGCAATCACCCGCCCCAGCGGCGTGCGCTCGCTTCGCTCCTCTCCCTCGACACGATCCACGTTTTGCTCCACCTCGACTCCTCCTTTCCCCGCACAAAGAAGAACTACCTGGGCGCCATCCTGATGGCGCCGTCGAGCCGGATGACCTCCCCGTTGATCATCCGGTTCTCCACGATGTGCCTCACGAGCGAGGCGTACTCCCCGGGTCGCCCCAGCCGCCGGGGGAAGGGTATCTGCTCCCCGAGAGACCTCCTGACCTCCTCGGAGAGCTCCCCGAGCATGGGCGTCTCGAAGATCCCCGGGGCGATGGTGGCGACCCTGATCCCGCTGGAGGCCAGCTCGCGGGCTACCGGCAGCGTCATGGCGACGACCCCTCCCTTGGAGGCCGAGTAGGCGGCCTGCCCGATCTGGCCGTCGAACGCCGCGACCGAGGCGGTGTTGACGATGACCCCGCGTTCGCCGTCTCCGTCGGAGGGCTCGTTCTCCATCATCAGCGCCGCCGCGAGCCTTGTGGCGTTGAAGGTGCCCACGAGGTTGACCCGGATCGTCCGCTCGAAGAGCTCCAGAGGATGAACCCCCTTCTTCCCCACCACCTTCGCGGCGGTCCCTATCCCGGCGCAGTTGACGAGCCCGTGCGGCCCGCCGAAGGCCGACCTCGCCTCCTCCAGCGCCGCCCGCATGCCCTCCTTGTCCGCGACGTCGGCCCGCGCGAAGCGCACGCTACTTCCGAGCTCCCCGGCAAGGGTTTCGGCGCGCTCCCGGTCTACGTCGGCGATGAGTACGTTCGCCCCCTCACCCGCGAGCATCCGGACGGTCGCGGCACCGAGCCCCGAGCCTCCCCCGGTGACGACGAAGGTCTTCCCGCTTATCTCCACAGAGTCCTCCCTTAACGTCCCTTGAACTCCGGCTTGCGCCGCTCGGCGAAGGCCGCCATGCCCTCCCTCGCGTCCTCGGTGGTGAAGAGCAGGGCGAAGAGATCCCCCTCGCGCTCTATCCCGCTCGCCAGCCCCAGCTCCTCGGCGGTGTTCAGCGCGATCTTGGCGCTCTTCAGGGCCAGCGAGGCGTTCTCCGCCATCCGGCGCGCCATCTCCCTGGCGGCCTCCAGCGCCTCGCCCTCCCCCACCACCCGGTTGACGAGCCCGATCTCTTTTGCCTCCTGCGCGGAGACCATGCGGCCGGTGAAGATGAGCTCCCGGGCCACGCCGCTGCCGACGACCCGGGGCAGGCGCTGGGTGCCGCCGGCGCCGGGCATGATCCCCAGCGTGACCTCCGGGAAGCCGAGCCGGGCGTTCGCTGCGGCGATGCGCACGTCGCAGGCGAGCGCGAGCTCCAGCCCCCCGCCGAGGGCGTAGCCGTTTATGGCGGCGATAACGGGGAAGGGTGCACCCTGCACGGCCTCCATCATCCGGGTGCCGAGGCGGCCGAACTCCCGGATCCCGAGGGCGTCCAGCTCCTGCATCCCCTCGACGTCGGCCCCGGCGACGAACGCCCGCTCGCCGGCCCCGGTGATCACGGCGGCCCGTACCTCGCCGGGGAGCACCTCCGCGAATACCTCGGCGATCTCCTCCTGCACCCGGGCGTTCAGCGCGTTGAGCTTCTCCGGCCGGTCCACGGTGACCACCGCGACGGCCCCCTCGCGCTCTACCCTCACGTGATCCAAAGGCTCCTCCCTCCTCTGACACCCTCTACCTCGCCCCGCGGGCGCGCTCCTCCCGGGCGAGCACCCTCCTCAAGAGCTTGCCCACCGCGCTCTTGGGCAGCTCCTCCCGAAACTCCACCGCCCTGGGTACCTTGTAGGGGGCGAGCTCGCCCCTGCAGTACTCCACGAGATCCTCCTCCGTGAGGGCGCTCCCTTCCTTCCTGACCACGAAGGCCTTTACCACCTCCCCCCTGTAGGGGTCGGGGCTCCCCACCGCGACCGCCTCCACCACCTCCGGGTGGGCGTAGAGCACCTCTTCGACCTCCCGCGGGTAGACCTTGTAGCCGCTGACGTTGATCATGTCCTTCTTGCGGTCGACGATGTAGAGGTAGCCCTCCTCGTCCATCCGGGCGATGTCCCCGGTATGGAACCAGCCGTCCCGCAGCGCGAGAGAGGTCTCCTCGGGCATGTTCCAGTAGCCCTTCATGACCTGGGGTCCTTTGATGAGGAGCTCGCCGGGCTCGCCCGGGGGCATCTCCCGCTCCCCCGTCTCGGGGTCGACAACCTTCACGTCGAGGGTCGGCATGGGAACACCGACGCTGCCGGGAACCGGACCCCTGAGGTAGGTGTTGATGGTGACCGTTCCGGCCTCGGAGAGGCCGTAGCCCTCCCAGATGGGCCTGCCGGTCCTGCGCTGGAAGGAGCGGAGCAGTTCGGCTGGGACGCTGGCCCCACCGGAGATGTACAGGAGCACTTCGCCGAGCCCGTACTTCTCCATCTCCGGGTAGTTGTGCAGGGCGGTGAAGATGGTGGCGACCCCGCCGAGCATGGCGGGCCTCTCGCGCTTTATGAGCCGCATCATCTCGTCGACCTGGAAGCGCGGCACGAGGAGGAGGTTCATCCCGTAGTGGATGGAGGTGAGCAGGATGACCACGTTCCCGAAGACGTGGAAGAAGGGCGCGACGGCGACGGTCTTGCCGCCGTCGAGAGCCCGCGGCTCCTCCATCGCGAGGCTTATGTTGGCCTCGATGTTGACGAGCAGGCTGCGGTGGGTGAGCATCGCACCCTTGGAGATCCCGGTGGTCCCCCCGGTGTACTGGAGCACCGCGACGTCCTCGTCGGGATCGACGGGCGCCTCGGGGACGGACCCGGCCCCGGAACGGAGGAGATCGCCGAAGGACAGATCCGACCCCTCGAGCTCCCCGCTCTCCCCCGCGACGATCGTGCGCTCGAGCGGCAGCCCCTCCCGCACCTCGCAGAGCCGGGGATAGCCCCCCTCGTGCACGACGATCGCCTTCGCCCCGGAGTCGGAGAGGATGTGCTCGAGCTCGCGCCCGGCGTAGAGCGGGTTGAGCTGCACGACGACCGCCCCGAGCCGCGCCGCGGCGAAGAAGGAGATCACGTACTCGAAAGAGTTGGGCAGCATGAGCGCCACCCGATCACCCTTCCCCACCCCAATCCCGGCGAGCGCCGCCGCGAACCGCTCGCTCTGCTCGAGCAGCTCCCCGTAGGTCACCCGCCGCCCCCCGAAGGTCATCACGGGCCTGTCCCGGTGCCTCGCCACGGCCTCCTCCAGAAACCGCGTCAGCGAGGTCTCGATGGGCCCGTAGGAGATCCTGCCCCCGTAAACCCCAAGCCAGGGCCTCCTCATACCCAAAGCCCTCTCCTTTCCCGCCATCCGCATTAATTCACCAACCGGTGAATTAACGTCTGGTATTCTACAGTGGGTTTCAAAACCCTGTCAACGCCATTGTCAACAATATTGAGATTGAGGAGATAGACGGAGAGGGATGAGCGGGCTTCGGCGGCGTGGGATAGGGCGTCCGCCGCTCTCCGGTCCGGAGGCGGAGGCCAACCCTTTGAGCGAGCTGAGCTTCGAGGAGCGGCGGGAGCTGTTTCTCGAGGCGGCGGTGAAGCTGTTCGAGGAGAAGGGGTACAAGAACACGTCGGTGGAGGACATCGCCGGGGAGCTGGGGTTCACCAAGAAGGTCTTCTACTACTACTGGAAGAACAAGCGGGAGATCGTGCAGGAGATCCACGACCGGGGCATGGCGCTGATGAACGCGCAGCTGGACGCCGTCATGGAGGAGGAGAGGGAGCCCGGCGCCCGGCTGGACGCGGCGATCCGCAACCACCTCAGGACGGTGCTGCGGGATCGTTCCATAGCCGGCACGCTGCTCGGCGACTTCGAGTTCTCCGAGGAGACGCTTCGGGCCCGCAGGGAGTACACCCGGCGCTTCCAGCGGCTCGTGGAGGAGGGGATGGCCGCCGGGGTGGTACGGAAGACCGACCCCAGGATGCTCACCTTCGCCATCCTGGGGCTCTGCAACTCCGTGGGTGCGTGGTACAGGAGCGACGGTCGCCTCACAGACGAGGAGATAATCGACATCTTCGCCGCCTTCGCAGCCTGCGGATGGCGCGCCGCAGCCAGCTGACGATTCCGCGCCGACCCGGCGGGTGAAGGCTCACGCACCATAGAGGCAGGATACTCTCCAAAGCCCTGCCTCATCCTCTTCTGTAGGCGGTGCGGGCGTACTCGACCAGGGGAGCGGGCTGCACGGTGGCCCTTATCTCCACCTGCCTGTGCTCCTCTACCGTGGGCTTGGTGCTGTTGGGCTCCTCTCCCCACAGAAGGGTGAGCTGTGTGCCGGGCTCTGCCTGCTCTTCTTCTACTACCGCCAAAGAGAGCATCGACCTCTCGTTGTAGCTGTAGCCGCAGTCGGTGGAGACCCCGACCGTCCGGCCATCCTTCAAGACCGTGTCGTAGTGGAAGAGAGCGTACCTGGCCTTGGGAAAATCGATGTACTTCGCAGGAAGATTTTCTTTCTCGAAGAGGCTGCCGAAGGCTTCTTTTACGCCTTCTTCGTTCCACACGAGCGTGACTTTCCTGCGTGAGGGGCGCTCAGCCATCCGCTGGAGGGCTTCTCTTCCTACGAAGTCGTGGTCGAATTTCACAAAGCGTCCATACCCCAGCTCGTAGGGGGTGAAGTAGTAGTCCTCTATCTTCTCTGAGCAGAAGCTCCCGCCGAGCGAACCGGCTCTCTTCGCCGGAAGCCACTCCCTGTAGGACTTCAGCTTCTCCCCGGTGTAGATGGCGGGACAGGGCGAGGGGATCCAACCGGATTCCAGGTTCGCCGCGGAGTATGCTTTCGAGCCGGCACGTAGCATCCCGAACTCCTCCCCGGACCGCAGGAGCTCCTCGAGCACCCTCTCCCCCTCCTCCCAGGGACCGGAGAGTTCGAAGCCGGGCTGCCCGGCCATCCCGTGTCTTAGCGCCCGCACCCTGCATCCGGAGATCACGACCTCCGCCACACCGAAGAAGCGCACCTCGGGCAGTTCTCCTCCGGCCGCCCTCCGCAGGACCTCCGGCGCAAGCGGCCCCTGAACCTCGTACCTGTAGACCTTCGGGGGCCCCTGCCGCAGGAGAGAGTTCTCGTCCCTTTCTACCTCCACGTCGTATTCGTTGCTTTCGGCGTGGTACTCGACCCAGTCGAGCGCCATGTGATGCCCGACCAGATCGAAGCTTCCCCCTCCGAGGCAGTAGAGGATGGCATCACCGACGACGTACCCCTCCGGGTTGCAGGCGACGAACTGCTTGGCCCTCCCCGGCCCGAACCCCTCGAAGCCGTTCACGCCGAGGCGGGAGAGGAGCGCGAGAGCATCCGGTCCCTCCACGAAAAGGTCGGTCATGTGGTGCGACTGGTCGAGAAGAGCGCAGCTCTCCCTCCATGAGCGCTGCTCGTCGCGCCAGTTGGTGAACTCCGGGGCCACCGGAAAGGTGTACGGCAGAGCCTGCGCGTCGCGCAGCAGGTCCACCGGATTTCCCACCCCCCGCAGCAAATCTTCCAGGCTTCTTTCTCGCTCCACGGCTCCTCCAGCATCCAGCGGGGACGAAAACCCCCGCTCACCACCAGATCACTCGAAGCTCAGGATAAACTGCGCTCTACAAAATTGTCAACAAAATCGTCAGGAGGAGACGCGGGCTGCCTGTCTGAGGGCCTCGGTGACGCCGGAGAGGTGGTTGCGCATGGCCTGCTCGGCCCGGTCGGGGTCTTTCGCCGCGACCGCCTCCAGTATGGCCCGGTGCTCGGCGAACGAGCGCGGGGGGCGTCCGGGAGCGAGGATGGTGCGGTACTGGAACCTTATGAGCTGGGAGTTGAGCATCCTGAGCAGCCGGGCGATGGTTGCGTGGTCTGCCACCTCGATCAGGCGTCGGTGGAAGCGCCCGTTCACGTCGGAGGCGGCCAGGAGGTCTCCCTCCTCGAGACGCCGTTCCATCTCGGAGAGTAGCGCGCGCAGCTCCTCGACATCCTCCGGCGTACGTTTGAGGGCCGCGTGCCGCACGGCCATACACTCGAGCGCCATCCTGGCCTCCAGGATCTCCACCGCCTCCTCCTCGGAGACGAGCCGCACCCGGGCCCCCCGGTTCGGCTCCCGGGTCACGAGCCCCTCCTGCTCGAGACGGATGAGCGCGTTGCGGATCGCGGCCCGGCTCACCCCGAGCTCCCGGGCGAGGTCCAGCTCGATGAGGCGCTCGTTGGGTTGCAGCCTCCCGCTGGTTATGTCTTCGTAGAGCCTTTCGTATGCTATGTCCGACAAGAAACTCCCTCTGCCATATTCTCGCACAACCTTCCCGCTGGCAAATTCGGAACACCGGCCCGTATCAGGTTACCACGATTGGCTACATTTTTGCAGTTCTTCTGGAGTATTTCAGTGCATTACGAGGACTACCCTTCCAGGTGCTCCCCTCTCCACCCGGGCATAGGCCTCTCCGGCCTCTTCGAGGGGGTAGCGTCCGGCGACGGCCGGGGGGCGCAGGAAGCCATTCTCGAGGCCGGGGAGGAGACGCCGCAGCACCGCGGCGCTCTCCGCGGCGCCGGGACGGGAGGTCATAAGGCCGAGCAGGCGCAGCTCCCGGCGGTAGAAATCGAAGAGATCGAAGGAGACGCGCCGCTGTCCGACCGTGGTGAGGACGACCATGCGGCCCTGCGGGGCGAGGCTCGAGAGGCACGGCTCGAAGAGCGGGCCGCCGACGGCGTCGAGGACGAGGTCCACGCCCCTCCCCTCCGTGGCGGCCATGACGACTTCGGGCATCTCCTCGCGGGAGGTGTCTACCACGACGTGGGCACCCGCCTCCTTCGCCCTCCCTACTTCCGAGCCGTCTTTGACCGCCCCGACGACGAGGGAGGCCCCCTTCCAGCGTGAGATCATGACCGCCGCGCTCCCGACGCCGCCCGCTGCACCGGTTATGAGCACCCGTTCACCAGGAGAGAGGCCGCCGAGATCGAGGACCCCCATCCCGGCGGCGAGGTAGGCCAGACCGCAGGAGGCGGCCTCCTCGAACGAGAGGACGGCCGGCTTTTCGACCACGGCCCCCCGCGGGAGCGCCACGTACCCGGCGTGGGTGCCGTCGCGGGTGAAGCCCAGTTCTCCGCCGCCCGTACCCCAGACCTCGGCGCCGAGAAGCTCCTCCGGCCCCTCCACGACGACGCCGGCGAAATCCCGGCCCGGGATACGGGGCAGGGTGGTCGTAGAAAACGAGCCGCGGACGTTCAGGACGTCGCTGCGGTTTATGGCGGCAGCGCGAACCTCGACGAGGAGCTCATCCCCTTGGGGCTCGGGCTTCGGGACCTCCTTCGGCCGAAGGGTGGCAGGATCGCCGAAGCGCTCTATCAGGAGGGCCCGCATCAGAGTCCGGTCGTTCTCGGGGTGGCCCAGTGCGGGAGGCGCTCGACGTGCGAGACGAGGTGGTCGCGAGAATCCTCGGCGAGCCGGCGCGCACGTTCCAGGTCGAAGTCCACGAGCTTCCCGCCGCGCTTTAAGGCGAGCCCGTTCACCCAGACGGAGTCCACGTTGGAGGTATCCATGCTGCACACCACCGTCCCCACCGGGTCGGTGACGGGCGCGGCGTTCACGCGTTCGATGTTCAGCATAACGACGTCGGCTTTCTTGCCGGGGGTGAGCGAACCAGTCCTGTCGGCGAGGCCGCACACGCGGGCGCCCTCGATGGTGGCGAACTCGAGCACGTCGCGCAAGGAGAGCAGCGGCGGCACCTCCTCCAGCTCCTCGTCGAAGATGCGCTGGTGAACCCTCATCCGTTCGGCGGCGAAGAGGAAGCGCATCTGGGTGAAAGGGTCGCCGGGGACGCTGGTCACGACGTCGCAGCTCAGGCTGGGCCTCAAGCCGTGCGCGAGCACCTCCCCGGTCGGCGGGATGCCGTGACCCATCGTCATCTCGACCATCGGGGCGATCGAGACCGTACCACCGGTCTCCGCTATGAGTTGGAACTCGCGGTCGGTGAGGTGGTTGCAGTGGATGTAGGTCGTGTCCGGTCCGAGCAGGCCCAGGTCGTGGAGTTGTTCGACCATCCGGAAGCGCCCGGCCACAGGCCCCATCCCGACGTGCACGCTGATGGGCACGCCGATCTCCCGGGCGAGCTCCCAGTCGTGCCGGACCACCTCGGGGGTGCAGAAGCCGGGGCCGCGGGTCCCCATGGCGAGGGTCATCAGGCCCTTATCGGAGGAGAAGTAGCGATCTCTTACCCGCCGGATGTCCTCCGGGGCCTTCAGGGTGCTCTCGAACCACCAGTCTGCGAGCGAGGTGTTGGGGTTGCCGTAGCAGTAGACCGCCCGTATCCCGACCTCCGCGAGAGCCCGGATCGCCTCGTCGGCGTGGTCGGGGGTGTTGTTGATGTGCGACCAGTCGAGCAGCGTCGTTATGCCGGAGTCCACGGCCTCGAGCGCGCCGAGGAGGTTCCCGGCGTAGACGTCCTCCGGGCGGTAGGCAGGTGCGATCCTGTCGAGGACGAGGTCGAAGTATCCGTCGAGGGTGACGTCCGGGGCGATGCCGCGGGCGGAAGTCTCCCAGGTATGCCGGTGAGAATCGACAAAGCCCGGTATGACGATGGCGCCGGAGGCGTCCACGACCTCGCAGCCCGAAGCCTCGACCGAGGGTGCGACCGCCGCGATCTCCTCGCCCTCGATGAGGAGATCCCCGCCGGGGATGTCCCCGATCCGGGGATCCATCGAGATGATGTGGCCGCCACGGATGAGGGTTCTTTGGGCCATCTTTCCTCCTCAGCCCCGCGTCGCGGGCTTGAGCTTTATGTCGAAGCGGCAGGTGTAGAAGGGAGCGCCGAGCCCCCGGCGTGAGATCTCCTCCTCGTCCTCGCACCTCTCCAGGTGCATCACCAGCTCGGGCTTGACCGCTCCTATGGTGTCGTTCTCCAGATATGGGTCATCCGGGAAGAAGATCTGGGTGGTGAGCCTCTCGTACCCCTCGGCCTCGACCTTGAAGTGTATGTGCGCCGGACGCCATGGATGCTGCCCTATGACCTCGAGCAGCCGCCCCACCGGCCCGTCGGTCGGCACGGTGTAGGGCTTCGGGACCATCGTCTGGAACTCGTAGCCCCCGTCCTCCTCGACCCCAAACCTCCCCCGGAAATTGTAATCCGGCTGGTTCTCGTCCCAGACATCGTAGCCACCGGTGGGGCCCGTCTGCCAGACGTCGAAGACCGCGCCGCTTATGGGTGTGCCGTCCGTGGAGGTGACCCGGGCGCTAAAACGAGGCGTGCACGAGATGGGTGCGCTGGGGATCAACATGCACGGCTTCCGCCCGCCAGGAGGGAGGCTCAACCCCGCGACCCCGTCGCTGCTCGAACGCCTCGGCTTCACCTACTGCTCCCCGGCGGGGAAGGGAGCGGGCAAACTCGGCGGTATCGTGGCGCTCCCCTTCGAGTGGTACCTGATCGACGCCTACCACTACCTCCCGCGTTTCGCCGGCCTGCGCCGGTCCCGCACCGGTACGGATTCCCCCCTCCCCCCTCCGGCGCTCCTCAGAACCCTCGAAGAAGCCCTGCAGCACCTCACCCGCAACGGGGGGTATCTCGCGCTCATCTTCCACCCGTTCCTAACGGCCGAAGAAGACCGCTTCGGCATGCTGACACGCATCCTCTCAGAGATCAAAGAACTCTCCGATGACGGTGCGCTCTGGTGCGCACCAGGTCGGGAGGTGGCCGGATGGATCCTCTCCCACCCCGAAACTCGCCAGCCTCCCCACCTCGATTCCACCGATACCTGAGCTGCCTTGACACGGGGATACACCCCGCTTAGGATAATTGTTGACAATTATGTATGCGACATGGGAGCGCTGGGTGCGATGGATCGTGGGTTATCGTTTCGAGGGAGGCCGGGCATGGTGAGGCGACGCGTTGGGTAGAGGACGCAACGGAGGGGCAGAGCCTTCCGGTCGGGCGAGAGAGCTCGTACGGGGAGCGTACGACAACCACGTCCATGTAAACCCGGACGTGATCGGACGACGCGTGGACGATCTGGAGCTGGCGCGGCGTTTCGGGGAGATGGGGCTCGGTGGGTTCACGCTCAAGTCCCACTACGTGCCGACGGCCGAGCGGGCGAGCGTCGTTCGTTCGGCGGTGGGCGGAGTAAACGTCATCGGCGCCATCGCGCTCAACGCCGCGGTGGGCGGGATGAACGCCCTGGCGGTCGAGATAGCGGCTCGGGAGGGGGCGCGCTTCGTGTGGATGCCCACGGTCGACGCGGTGAACGAGGTCCGGCGCATCGAGGAGGGTTCGGGGGGGCAGAAGCTCCCGCTGTGGGCGAAACTGCAGCGCGAGCTGAAGGAGAAGGGGCTCAGGGTCGATCCCGTACCCGTGGTGGACGAGACGGGGACGGTGCTCCCGGAGACCCGGGAGGTGCTGCGGGTCGTCGCCGAGCACGGCATGGTGCTCGCCACCGGGCACCTCTCGCGGGATGAGATCTTCGCCGTTGTGGAGGCCGCGAGGGAGGAGGGGGTGCGGAGCATCGTGGTGACCCACCCCGAGTTCCCCTCGCAGAACCTCCCGGCAGAGGATCAGATCCGCCTCGTCGAGCAGGGGGCGCTCATGGAGCGCTGCTTCGCCCCGGCGTACGGCGGCAAGGTCTCCTGGGAGGTGATGTTCGAGAACATCCGGGCGGTCGGCGCGGAGAATTCCTTCCTCTCCACCGACCTCGGACAGCCGGCGAACCCGCCGGTGGAGGATGGGATCGCGCTCATGGCCGACCGGCTGCTCGAGGCGGGCTTCAGCGAGGAGGAGGTCAGGATCATGGCGGTCGAGAACACCCGGAGGCTCGCGAAAGGGGTCCTCGTATGACGCAGGGAGGCAGGACGCTCCTCGTCGTCGGCGCCCACTCGGCGGACTTCGTGTGGCGGGCGGGCGGGGCCGCGGCCGTCACCGCCGCCTCCGGGGGCCGGGCCGTCGTGCTCGCGCTCTCCTACGGGGAGCGCGGGGAGTCCGGGGAGCTCTGGAAGGAGGAGGGCCAGAGCGTCGAGAACGTAAAAAGAATTCGGCACGCCGAGGCCGAGGAGGCTGCCGGGGCGCTCGGGGCCGAGTTCAGGTGTCTGGATCTCGGGGACTACCCTCTGCGAGTGGACGACGAAGCGCTGATGAGGCTCGTCGAGATCATCCGGGAGCTCTCCCCGGATGCGATCGTCACCCACACCCCCGAGGACCCCTTCAACCCCGACCATCCGACGGCCTATCAGGCGGTCCGGCAGGCGCGGCTCCTCGCCGCCGGGGCCGGGGTGCCGAGCGCCTTCCCCGGCATACGGCCACCCGCGCTCTACCTCTTCGAGCCGCACCAGCCGGAGCTCTGCGGCTTCGTGCCGGACACCTTCCTGGACATAACGGAGGTCTTCGAGCGCAAGAAGGAGGCGATGCAGGCCATGCGGGCGCAGAAGTACCTGCAGCAGTACTACCTGCAGCGGGCCGAGCAGCGGGCCAACCACGCGAGGAGGGTCTCGGGGGAGAAGGACATCCGCTACGCCGAGGCCTTCCAGCGGGTCCTGCCGCAGGTGGTGAGGTCGCTGTGAGCGGGGTCTGCGGGGAGCTCGCCCGGCTCGGGGTCGCGACCGTCTACGAGGCCTCCGGCAGGCGTGGGCTCGTGGACGCCTCCTTCGTGCAGGTCGTCCCCGGCTCGAAGGTCGCCGGCCCGGCCCGGACGGTCCTCTGCGGGCAGGACGACAACCTGATGGTGCACGCGGTGATGGAGCGGGTGCAGCCCGGGGAGGTCCTGGTCATAACCATGCCCGAGCCCGCCCCGGTCGCGCTCGTCGGGGAACTCCTCGCGGTGCAGGCGAAGGTCCGCGGCGCGGCGGGCGTACTCGTAGACGCCTCGGTGCGCGACCTCGAGGAGCTAAAAGAGCTCGGGCTTCCGGTGTGGGCGCGCTGGGTGCGGGTGCGCGGGGCGACCAAGACGGAGGTCGGCAAGCTCGATGCACCCGTCGAGGTCGGCGGCGCCAGGATCTCACCCGGGGACATCGTCGTGCTCGACGCCGACGGGGCGGTCGTCGTCGAGGCCGGGCGGGCCGGGGAGGTTCTCGAGGCGTCCCGGGCGCGGGAGGAGCGGGAGAGGAGCTTCCGCAAGAAGCTCGAGACCGGCGAGCTCTCCTACGACCTGCACGGCCTCAGGGAGGCCGTGGAAGGAGGATCGCAATGAGCACGGAGCCCGTCAGAGACATCGCCCATCTCGGGCACGTCGAGCTCCTCACCCCCGCCTTCGAGGAGAGCCTGTGGTTCTTCACCGACGTTTTGGGCATGGAGGAGGTAGAAAGGCGCGGGGAGTCCGCGTATCTCAGGGCCTTCGGCGACTACGAGCTCTCCACCCTCAAGCTCACCGCCGCGGACCGGGCGGGCCCCGGGCACATCGCCTGGAGAGCCACGAGCCAGCAGGCTCTGGAGAGGCGGGTGAGGGCGCTCGAGGAGAGCGGGCTCGGCGAGGGCTGGGTCGAGGGTGACTTCGGGCACGGCCCCGCCTACCGCTTCACCGACCCCGACGGGCACCCGATGGAGCTCTACTTCCAGACCGAGAAGTACCGGCCGCCGGACCATATGCGCCCCGCTTTAAAGAACCAGCCGCAGAAGTTCACCGCCCGGGGCGTCGGCGTGCGCAGGATAGACCACGTCAACCTGCAGGCCGTCGACATCGACGCCAACAGCGCCTTCATGCGCGAGCGGCTCGGCTTCCGGCTCACCGAGGAGGTCAGGCTCGACGACGGGCGGCAGGGAGCGGCGTGGATGAACGTCACGCAGAAATCCTACGACATAGCCTACGGGGGGAGGGACGCGAGCGGCATGGGCGGAAGGCTGCACCACGTCGCCTACGCCCTCGACAGCCGCGAGTACGTGCTGCGGGCAGCGGACATCTTCCTGGAGGAGGGGATCTTCATCGAGGCCGGGCCGGCCAAGCACGCCGTGCAGCAGACCTTCTTCCTCTACGTCTACGAGCCCGGGGGCAACCGCGTCGAGATGATCTCGGACATAAAGCTCCTGCTGGACCCCGACCCCGAGACCATAACCTGGAGCCAGGCCGAGCGGGAGAAGGGGCAGGCCTGGCGCACGATCATGCCCGAGAGCTTCTTCACCTACGCCACACCGCTGCCGGCCGGAGGACACAGATGAGCGGGGAAGGGCACCTCGCGGTCCTCGGGCTCGGGGAGGCGGGCGGTGAGATCTCCCACGACCTCGCCGCCCGCGGCCGGCGGGTGCTCGGCTACGACATAAGGCCCGTCGAGCCGCCCGAGGGGGTGGAGGTCGTGGGCTCCCCGGAGGATGCGGTGCGCGGCGCCGAAGCGGTGCTCGCGCTCGTCCCCCCCGCCGACGCCCCGGAGGCCGCCCGCTCGGCGGTGCCCGTGCTCGAGGAGGGGACGCTCTACGCCGACTGCAGCAGCGCGAGCCCGCAGCAGAAGCGCGAGCTCGCCCGGATGCTCGAGAAGACCGGCGCAGAGTTCGTCGACCTCACCCTCATGGGCACCGTGCCCGGGAGGGGACTCTCCACGCCGGCCTTCGTCTCCGGTCCGGGGGCCGGCCGGCTGGCGGAGATGCTGAGCTCTTCAGGGATGCCCGTGGAGAAGGTCTCCGACGAGCCCGGGGACGCCGCCGGGCGCAAACTGCTCAGGAGCGTCTTCGTCAAGGGGATGACCGGCGCGATCATGGAGGCGCTCGAGGCCGGACGGGCTGCGGGCTGTGAGGAGTGGCTGTGGAGCAACATCGTCTCCGAGCTCACGGGAGCCGACGAGGCGCTCGTCCGGAGGCTCGTCGAGGGGAGCTACAGGCACGCCCGGCGCCGCGCGGACGAGATGGCCGCGGCCGAGGAGCTCCTGCGGGAGCTCGGCGTCACGCCGCGCATCACCGAAGCGACCAAGGAGAGGTTGCGGAAGCTCGCGGCGAGGAGCGGCAACCATTAGACCCCCAGGTACTCGTGCTGCAAAGGTTTGTCGGAGAGAAGATCTCTGGGATCACCCTGCCAGACGATGCGTCCTTTGTTCATGATCATAACCTCGTCAGCCACGCTGCAGGCCAGCGAGACGTGTTGTTCGACCAGCAGGATCGAGAGCCCGGCTTCCTTCAGCCCGAAGATCGTATCCCCCACGCGCGCTATCATCGCAGGTGCAAGTCCCTCCGAAGGTTCATCCATGAGCAAGAACCTGGGGTTGGTCATCAAAGCCCGGCCGATGGCTAGCATCTGCTGCTCCCCTCCGGAGAGCTCGTTCCCCATGTTATGGGCACGTTCCTGCAAGACGGGGAACAGCTCGTAGATCTTCTGCAGATCCCAGAAGACTCCTCCTGCACCAGACGAACAGCCACCGCGAGCAGCGATGGTCAGGTTCTCCTCCACCGTGAGAGAAGGGAATACACGCCTTCCCTGTGGTACGAGCCCGATACCCATCCGTGCGATCCTGTGCGGGCTCTCTCCGGTGATCTCCCGGCCCATGAAGCGGATGCTCCCGGCGCGAGGCGGGACGAGCCCGGCTATAGAGTGAATGGTGGTGGTCTTCCCGGCCCCATTACGCCCAAGAAGGACACAGCATCTCCCCTCCGGTACGGAGAAGGAGATTCCCTGCAAAACGTGGCTGGTCCCATAGTAGGTGTGTACGTCCTTCAGCTCAAGCACGCGGTCCCGCCCCTCCGCTGAGATATATCTCCTTCACACGCTCGTTCGCCCGTATCTGATCCGGTGGGCCACTGACGAGGACCTCGCCGTGATGCAATACGGTGATATAGTCGGCTATCGAGAAGACCACGTCCATGTCATGTTCGATCACCAGCAACGCCATCGAGCGGGGTAACCTGCGCAAAAGAGCTGTGGTCTGCGCCGTCTCCGCCGGAGACATGCCAGAAGTAGGTTCGTCCAGGAGCAACACCTTCGGTTTCGAAGCCAGAGCAAGCGCTATCTCGAGCGTCCTCTGTTCTCCGTAAGAGAGCCGGTTCACCCTCTGATCCCTGCGATCCCACAAACCGCACGCTTGAAGGATCTCGCGTGTATCCTGCCGCAGATCTCCGTGTCGAGAAAGCGGCTTCCACACCCTGAACCGATAAGGTTTCAGCGCGGTGACGGCCAACTGGACATTCTCCGCCACCGTCAGGCCATCGAGCAGGCTCGTCTTCTGAAAAGTACAGGCCATCCCTAGAGACACACGAGCATGCACCGGTAGCGTGCTCACATCCTTGTCCTCAAGGAGGATCGTTCCACCATCGGGACGCATCAACCCGGCGATGCATTGAAACGCCGTGGTCTTTCCGGCCCCGTTCGGGCCTATCAAGACGTGTCGCTGTCCCCGCTGCACGGTGAGTGAGACCCCGTTCAACACGCGCAACCGCCCGAAAGCCTTGTTGAGGTTTTCCACTCTGAGCAGACTCAGCTCATCTCCCCCTTTCGGGCAGACGGAATCGTTCGATCATCGGCATTTTGCGGCTCTGCGGATCCACCCGGGCCGGTACGAAAAAACATCCCCCACAAGCTTCGAAATATGTGCACGATGCCTCCCCTGCCCAGCAACACGAAGAGCACGAATACCACCCCCATCACCAGAGCCCAGTAATCCGTGTAGAAGCTGACGTAGTTCTGCAGTATGGTGAAAAATGCGGCCCCGAGGGCTGGGCCAAGCAACGTGCCCGCCCCACCCACGATGACCATGATCAGGGCCTCACCCGAGAAGATCCAGCCCAGAAAATCTGGGGTGACATACAGGTTGAAGTACGTGTACATGGCTCCGGCGAAGCCGGCCAGTGCCCCAGCCAGCGTGTAAGCGAACAGCTTATAATCGAACGTCCTGTAACCCAGCGCGCGCATCCGCAGTTCGTTATCCATTATTCCCCTCGTTATCATCCCGGCGGGTGAGGAGACGAACAGGCGCAGCAACACATACCCAATCAGGAAGGCGCCTCCCATGGTGTAGTACAGACCGGTCTGGCTGTTGATCTCACCGAAGCCGAGGTTCAACGCAACCGTCACGTTCAGACCATCACTACCGCCGGTCAGAGAACTGGGAGCTTGTGAGGCCGCACTGGAGAGTACCTGGGCGAAAGCCAGCGTCAGCATCAGAAAGTAAGCTCCGGCGGAACGAAAGAACAATGCGCCGGAGACGGCGGCCAACCCCGCTGCGACCAGCGTTGCTGAAGCCAAAAGTACGTAAGCGTTGGAAACATGCTGACTCAAGATGGCCACCGTGTAAGCACCAGCCCCGAAGAAGGCCGCATGTCCCAAAGACACGAGCCCGGCATAACCCATGATCAACCCCAGGCTCATCGCAAACAGGGCCAGGATGAAGATCTCTGTGACAAGCCCGGTGATCGACGAGGGCGCGAACAGCGGCAACGAGAGCATCAGGAGCATGGCAGCCCCTGACAGAATCCAGGAAAAGGCTCGCTCATCCACCAACTTCTTCAAGAGACGGCACCTCTCCTACCGAACAGGCCGGCGGGCCGGATGAGCAGCACGAACGCCATCAGCAAGAAGACGAGGACACGTGCGAGGGATGGGAAATACGCTTGCCCCAATATATCTATCATACCTACGAGCACCGCCCCGACCAACGCCCCCTTCCAAGTACCAAGCCCCCCGAGCACCACCACGATCAGGGAGAGGACCAGGATGTCGAAGCCCATATCCGGATACATACCGAGAATCGGAGCCCCCAATACGCCCCCCAACGCACCCAGACCAGCGCCGAAAGCGAATACTGCCGCGAAGACGAGCGTCACGTTGATGCCCAGCGCGGAAACCATCTCCCTGTCATCCACACCGGCGCGGATTATCGCCCCCATACGAGTATGGCGCTCCAGATACCACAGAAGCATAGCAAGTAGAATTCCCACGACGATGACCAACAACCGATAGGTCGGGAAGACCACCGAACCGAACGAGAAAGAGAAGTCGAACGCGGATGGAGTCGGAAGTGACTGCAGCCTGGCACCCCATATCATCTTGATGACGTCCGCGATGATGAAGGCAAGCCCAAACGTGAGGAGGACCTGACTCAATTCATCCCCATAGAAGCGGGCGAGCAAGGTCCTCTCCATGATCAAACCCACCGTTGCCATCACCAGTACGGAGAGCAAAGCCGCGACCCAAAAGCTGTGTACTCCCCGAAGAACGGAGAGTGCGACGTAGGCCCCGACGACGAAAAATGCTCCGTGAGCCAGGTTCAGTACCCCCATCAGCCCGAAGATGATGGAGAGCCCGATGGAGATCATGAAGAGCAGCATACCGTAAGCCAACCCCGTCATGACCTGCACGGCAAGAGCGCTCATCTCTTCACTCTCCGCGCAGGTCAGCTAGGAGGACTGGCCGGCATGGTCACTCTCTCCAGGGTAGAGATCACTTTCACCTTGATCTGCTTGCCATCCCAGACGTTTTTGCCCACATAGTAGTTTTGAACGACATTGTTGGTCCTAGGATCGATGGTGATCTTGCCCCGTGGACTGTCTATCGAGATCCCTTTGAGAGCTTCGACAAGGGCCGCTGGATCGGTGCTCCCCGCCTTTTTCACGGCCTGCGCGATGACTCCTCCAGTGTCATATCCTTGACAGTCTATGAGATCCGGCTCTCTGCTATATTTCTTCTTGAACCGCGCAACGAAGCGCCGGTTGGTCTCGTTGTCTAGGCTCGGGTAATAAGGAGACCGGGAGATTATTCCCTCGGCCGAACGCCCGGCAGCCTTGGTAACCGTCGAGCTCCCCAGTTGGTCCGTACCTACCAACGGGATCTTCCCCTTGAGCCCGAGGCTATCGTACTGCTGGATGAAGCGTATGGCATCTGTACCCGAGAGGAAAGCAAACACCAGGTCGGGATTTGCCTGCTTCATGTTGGTTATGTAGGAGGTGAAATCATTGGTGCCTGGCGGGGAGAAAGCATGACCGATGACTTTGCCGCCGGCTTTCTCGTAGGCGGATCTGAAGGCCTTTATGACTTCGTACCCGGCCACGTAGTCCATCCCTATGGTGAACGCTCTCTTCCCGATCTTTTCGGCGATGTAGTGCGCTCCCGCAACGCCGGTCTGGTAGTTGGATTGAGATACCCTGTAAAGGTAGTCGCTCTTCTTGCTCCATGACAGATCGTTCGCCGCGGCGTTGGAGTCGACCAAGATCACTTTGTCACGCTCCAGACGACCGGCGAGCGCAAGGGCCTCCGGGGAGAGAACCGTACCCATCAACACATGGGTTCCTTTGCTCACGAACTGACGGTAGAGACGGAGGTCCGTCTGAGGATCCCCCTGCGTATCCTCGTAACTCACGTTCACCCGGTGCCCGGAAAACTCGTTGGATCGCTCCTCGAGGAACAGGTTCATCCCATCGCGTATGCTCTCCCCGAGAGAGGCAAAAGGTCCGGAGAGCGTCAACAGCCCACCTATCGCGAGAGGCTTGTTCCCCTGACTACTGGAACCTCCTCCGCTGCCACCGCATCCTGCGACACCGAAGATCGCTGCTCCGGCAAACCCTGCACCGGCGAGCCTCAGAAAATCCGCACGGCCGATCCGGCTCTGCGAAGACCTTCTGCTCATCACCTCTCACCCACCTTTCCCCCCTTTGTTTTCCCTAACCCGGCACGGACTCGAGCCGCGCGAGAAGCTCCAGGTGTATCTCCCGGGAGCGATCCGGGCTCACGACCTCGGATGGGTCGACCTCCTCGACCGAGATGCTGGTCTCGTCGACGTACAGATGTTCTCCGATCAGCCGGGCTTGCTCGTCGTAGGGCCACACGAACGCCTGACGGCTGGTGAAGTGGTAGTGAGCCTCCCTGTTCTCCACCTCGATTCCGAACTCTTCGAGGATGTCGCCGGTGGTGAGGAAGTGGAAGGTGAGCTCGTCGCAGAGCCCCCAGTCGGCCACCGCTATCCTGTCCTCCGAGTTCCACATGACGTAGCGCTCCGCGCTGCGGTAGAAGTCGATCACGCCCTGCTTGCCCCGGATGACGGTCGGCCTGCCCCAGTTTATGCGGTAGACGGGTTCATCGACCATCATGTCGGGGGCGACTATCTTCTCGAACTGCCCGGAGCCCTCGAGGTGTACGTGCCGCCGGTAGTTCTCGAGTATCGCCCGGTGGTGCGGGTTCTCGGTGACCTCGAGAAGCCTGGCGACCGGGTCCATGCAGCGGTAGATCTCTTCCTCGAACCTGTTCATGATCGCCACCTCCTCAGCTCGCCTCTCTGTAGGAGGTGCGGGCGTACTCGACGAGTGGAGCGGGGGCGACGGTGGCCTTTATCTCGACCTGCTCGTGCGGCTCGACCTGAGGCTTTCTGGAGTTCGGCTTCTCGCCCCACAGAAGGGTTACCTCCGTGCCGGGTTCGGCCAGATCCACGTCCACGCTCGCCAGAGAGAGCATCGATCTCTCGTTGTGGCTGTAGCCGACGTAGGTGGAGATCCCGACCGTCCGGCCGCCTTTTACGACCCGGTCGTACTGGAGCGCCGAGTACCAGGAGGACGGAAGCTCCAGGTGTTTTGCGGGAAGGCCTTCCCTCTCGAAGAGGCTCGAGAAGATCTTCTCCGTGACGTCATCCCCGTCCCACACGAGCGTCACCTTCTTCCTCGGCGGCCTCCCGGAGATCCTCTCTAGAGCCTCCCTGCCCACGAAGTCGTGGTCGAAGCCGACCATGTGCCCGTACCCGAGGTCGTAGGGGGTGAAGTAGTAGTCTTCTATGTCCTCGGAGTAGTAGCTTCCCCCGAGAGAGGCCGTAGCCTCGTAGGTGTTCGCCGGGAGCCACTCCCTGTAGTCTTCGAGCTCCTCGCCGGTGTAGATGGCGGGGACGGGACAGGGGATCCAGCCAGACTCGGTGGTCGCGGACTGGTAGGCGAGGGAGCCGGCCTGCCTCAGACCGAACTCCTCCCCGGCCTCCACGATGGCTCCTCTTATCTCTTCGCCTTCTTCCCACGGGCCGAAGATCTCGAAACCGGGCTGCCCGGCCATCCCGTGCCTCAGAGCCTTCACCTTCCTCCCGGCGACGTTTATCTCCCCGACGTTGAAGAATGGGATCCGGGGCACGGGACCGCCGTTGAGCTTCTCCACCAGCCCGAGGGCGTTGGGGCCCTGGATCTGGTAGCGGTAGAGCCTGCGGCGGCCGGCGGGGTTGAGGTCGGTCCGCTCGTCGATCTCCATCTCCACCTCGGCCCCACGCTTCTCGGCGTGGTAGCGGACCCAGTTGTGCACGCTGGGACGACCGACGAGCAGGAACCTCTCCTCGCCCAGCCGGTAGAGGATCACATCGCCTATGACGTACCCGTCCGGGTTGCACGCCACGTACTGCTTGGCCTTATCAGAAGCGAAGTTCCTGAAGCTGTTTATCCCGAGCGACTCGAGCAGCCCGAACGCATCGCGCCCCTCGACGTAGAAGTCTGTCATGTGGTGCGACTGGTCGAAGAGAACGCAGCTCTCCCTCCAGGCCCGCTGCTCGTCGCGCCAGTTCGTATACTCCGGCGGCACCACCGGAAAGACCCGTGGCCCGGTCTGCGAGTTGTACAGAAGCTCCACCGGCCCCCCCGACTCCCGCAGTACGTCCGCGAGACTCCTCTTCACGTCTCCCATGCCTCTCGAAACCTCCTCACCGGGAACGAACCCCGAAATCACACTCCTCTCCTGAGCCCCCAGGATATTACATATCGAACAATATTGTCAACAAGGTTGGTGACTCAAAGAAAGACCCGCCCCATTCGGGGCGGGTTCAAACGATTACGGGTTTTGTACCCTGGCTACCCTATGCTCTCGAAGACCACGACGACGTTGTGGCCACCGAAGCCCATCGAGTTGGAGATCG
>JAIMBO010000171.1 GCA_023511405.1 Rubrobacteraceae bacterium | reverse complement strand
GGCCCCATCGTCTAGCGGCCAAGGACATCGCCCTCTCACGGCGAAAACCCGGGTTCGAATCCCGGTGGGGTCACGTGCGGAGGCCCGCGGGAGGCGCACCTCCTGCGGGCCTCTCTCATCCCGCCAGAAAAAGCCCGGCGCACACGGCCCCGAGCCCGGCCCCGGCGAGGGCCTGGGAGGGGGTGTGCGCTCCGGCCGACACGCGGGCCCAGAGCACCAGGGGCAATACGAGCAGAAACGGCAGCCCACCGGCCCCGAGCAGCAGGAGCCCGGCCGCCGCCGCGTGCCCCGCGACGGCGGAGTGTGCGCTTATCTTCCAGAAGAGGGTGATCCCGGCGGCCACCGTGGCAGCGACGCCCATCGAGAGCGTCGTCCTGGAGAGTTCACCGGGTGCGCCGAACAGGTGGAGCACCACGAGCAAACCCACGAAGGCCGCCAGCAGCACCACCGCCGGGAGCAGGCGCTCGGCCCGGCTCGAGAGCCAGAAATCCCCCACTCGTGAACCACGCCGCAGCGCGAGCACGAACCCGGCGACGAGCCCCGCTGCCGCCAGCTCCGCCGCTACGAAGCGCGGCGCACCCGCCTCCACCGCGACCAGCGCGTAGAGCACGCTGAAGACCACGAAGGGGTTCAGGACGTTGGTGAGGATCGCGGGCAGAGCGGGGTCGGTCCTGGCGGGAAGCTGAGGCATCGTCGAGGGTAGAATCTAGCACATGCAAGAACGGAGAGACGGGCCGCACGGAGGAGAGGAGGCCCTCGAACTCTGGTACGCCATCGGCAGAGCTTTCTCGGAGGCCGGGGAAGCGAAAGGCCGGGCCGTGGTCACGGGCTTCACGGCGGCGCTCGTCTCGGGGGCTCTGGTCCTGCTCTCGGCACCCGTCTTCGGGACCGCGTGGGCCGGGCCCTTCGCCGCGCTCATACCGGTAGCCGTTGGTCTCCTCCTGGGTCTCGGGCACCTCGCCCTCTCCTACGCCGGGGCCGCGCGGCGATTCAGGGCCATATCGGGGGAGCTGGGGCGCCTCGGCCTCGACGGCCGGCGTCCCACCCTCTCGGGCCTCGGAGCCTACCACGACGCACAGCTCATCCTGCTGCGCTCGGAGTACGAGTTTCTGCTCCTCCGCGGCGCCGGGCGCTCCGCCCGGCTGCTCGCCGACTCCTTCGGGTTCACCCCCGAGGACCCCTTCGAGTGCGGGCCGCTCGACGTGGCCCCCGAAACACCGCGGATGGCCGGGCTGCGCCGCAGGTGGGAGCGCCGGCTAAAGATGCGGCGGCGGCACGGGATGATCCCCCCGGCCCTCGGGCTCAGGGAAGATCTCGCGTACGGGGTCTTTCCCCGAAAGATGACCCCCGCTGCGGAGGCAGCCACCCGCAGAGCGTACCTCACGATCTCGCGCGAGCTCGCCGGGAGGCGCTACGGCAGGAAGGAGATCTCGAAGGGAGGGGCCGCCTCTGTACCCGAGGAGATCCGGGAGAGGCTGGCCCGGGAGGCAGAAGAGTACGAGATCCTCAACCCGAGACCAGGCGCGCCGCGGCGAGGACGAGCCACATCATGGCCACGCTGACCGGGATGAGGCTTATGACCGAGACCACGAGCGCCATGAGCCCCGACACCCGGTAGAAGGAGCGCAGGGCGAGCGACATGAGGACGACCATGCCGTAGACGACCGCGAAAGATTGCAGGACCGGCACCCAGCCCACCACCATGACCGAGTAAGCGCTCGCGAGCATCCTGTAGATGTGCCGAAACCGAACCTCCTTGCCCACGAAAGCCCTCACCGGGACCATGTACACCGCCGCCACGATGCCGAGCAGGACCGGAGAGAGCAGGACGAACGCGGCGGCCTCGCCCGTCCGGACGAGCAGCGGGTGCACCTCTATCCCGCCGCTGGCATCCAGGATCACCGCGAGCACCATGCTCAGGATCGCGGCCAGCAGGCTCACCAGCCAGACGAAGATGACGGCTCCCTTGAGAGGACCATCGGCTTCGAACCTCTCGTAGAAGGTCCTCGGGGAGAAGAGGACCGCTTTCACGAGCTCCACCCCGCCGGCCACGGGGTGCCCGGCATCGAACCCTGCAGAAGATGTGCTACCTTTCATATGGGAGAGGATTATACAGCCCGCGCATGGGGTAGATTATCTCTGCCGGTAGTTCTGTAAAATTAGTTTTCGGTCAAGTGTGGCTCAGAGGTTGGGATGTTCAGACTGTACTTGCTCGTGGTTCTCCTCGCCGAGGTGGCGGCGATCTCGATCCTGCAGGTGTTGATGCCGGGTTCCCCCCTGGCTCCGGCGGTGCCCCTCGCGCTCCTCGTCCCGGCGCTCGTCCTCCTGGGATACCGCAGGAGGCGCAGGACGATCAGGCTGGGCCGCATCTCGCCGCAGGACATAACCCGGGCCACGAAACCCGAGAAAGAGCGACCGACCCCCGAGGAACTCTCCCGCTCCATAGTCGAGCGCGCAACCGAGATACGCCGGGTGCTCGAGGACTCCCCTTCGGAGGTACGCGTCGAGATGTGCACCCTCGGCTACCGCAACTGCGCGAACGACATGATCACGCTGACCCACCTCATAAACCAGGAGCTGCAGGAGGCGGGCCTCCTGAGACGCCTCAGGCTCCGTCTGTACCGCAAGCGCGCGACCGACGCGCTCGCCGCGGCCCGCGCCGGGCTCCCACCGGGTGCACTCAGGGCGATGCGGCAGGAGCAGCAGTAGCCGGGCTCAGACCGCCAGTATCTCCCTCACCTCGGGCACCTCGCGCCGGATGAAGGTCTCTATGGCGTAGACGAAGTCGAGCTGGGAGAGCGGACACCCGCTGCACGCGCCGATCATCTCTATGCTCACGGTCCCGCTCTCCTCGTCGCAATCCACGATGCGGGCGTCTCCCCCGTCGGCCTGCATCGCCGGGCGCACCTTGGCGAGCGCCGCCTCCACCCTCTCGCGCATGTCTCCCCGATCGTCCATCGAAGCGATTATATAGGAACGCCGGGTAGTAGAATGGCCCCACACGCCCGTAGCAGTCGTCGATGAAGGAGGGTGATGCGATCCGCAGCTGAGGAGAGGGACCTGCTCGTCATCTCGGCCCCGGAACACGACGCCAGCGCCTACCATCTCTCGGGCTTTCTGGCCCCCGATCCCGTGATCCTCGCCCGCGTCTCCGGCAGGAAGTACCTGGCCGTCTCGGCGCTGGAGTACGGCCGGGCCAAACGACAGGCCCGGGTGGACGAGCTCGTCTCCTTCGAGGAGCTGGGGTTGACCTCGCTCGCCAGAGAACTCGGCGAGGGGGGTAGCGCGCTCGGCGCCGCTGCTGCGGCGCTGCTCGAGAGGCTCGGAGCCTCCTCCGTCGCCGTCCCCCCAAACCTGGGCGTCGTCCACGCGGACGAGCTGCGCCGCCGGGGAGTGGAACTGGAACCCGACGGCGGGCTCTTCGCCTCCCTCCGCCGGCAGAAGACGGAGGAGGAGATCTCACACATCGAGAAGGCCCAGCGCGACACCGAGGCGGCCTGCGCCCGCGCGGTCGAGATCCTGCGCGAGGCCGGGGTCGCGG
>JAIMBO010000170.1 GCA_023511405.1 Rubrobacteraceae bacterium | reverse complement strand
AGCGGCTGGTCCCGGGGTACGAGGCGCCGGTGTACATCGCCTGGAGCCGCCGCAACCGCTCGGCCCTGGTGCGGGTTCCGCTCTACCACCCGGGCAAGGAGAAGGCGACCAGGGTCGAGATCCGCTGTCCGGATCCCGCCTCCAACATCTACCTCGTCCTGGCGGCGCTCCTGCACGCTGGGCTCGAGGGGATAGAGAAGGGCTACGAACTGCCCGAGCCGATGGAGCGGAACCTCTACCACCTCACCCCCGAGGAACGGCAGAAGCTCGGCATCAAGAGCCTGCCGGCGGATCTCGGCGAGGCGATCCGTGAGGCGGAGAACTCGGAGCTGCTCTACAAGACGCTCGGTGATCACGTGTTCAACCGCCTCTTGAACCTGAAGCGGGAGGAGTGGGAGGACTACAGGATCCAGGTAACCCCCTACGAGCTGCAGAAATTCCTTCCGATCCTCTAGAGAAACTCATCGGACGTTTCAGACTGGGAGGGGGCTCGAGCCCCCTCCCAGTCTCTCTGCGCGGGACAGGACCGAAGCGACTGCTCTTTTACCATATAATCTACGCGGCTCGGTGACGGCGGAGAGATAGGAGGACGTTTGGTCCGCATCACGATCACCCGACGCGTACCGGAGAGGACTCGATGATCCTGGAGAAGCTGACGGTCGGCCCCTTCCAGGAGAACTGTTACATACTCGGAGACGAGACCTCCGGCGAGGGAGTACTCTTCGACCCAGGAGACGAGGCGGCCCGGATAGCGCTCGCCGTCGAGAAGACGAACCTCGAGATCTCCAAGATCGTGATAACCCACGCCCACATAGACCACGTGGGGGCGGTGGCCGCGATGGTAGACGAGTACGGCTGCCCGGTCTTGATGCACGAGGAGGCCGAGCCGATGCTCCAACAGCTCCCAGCCCAGGCGGTCATGATGGGGCTCAGGTTCGGCAAGGTACCGCAGGTGGACGAACACATAGCCGACGGAGAGAAGGTCTCCGTCGGGAACCTCTCCTTCGAGGCGCTCTACACACCAGGACATGCCCCGGGGCACCTCTCCTTCTACTGCGAGCAGGAAGGCCTCGTCCTCTCGGGGGACGCGCTCTTCGCGGGCAGCGTGGGGCGGATCGACCTCCCCGGCGGCGACGGGCAGCTCTTGATGCGTTCGATCCAGGAGCGCCTGCTGACCCTCCCGGACGAGACGCGGGTCTACCCGGGGCACGGCCCGTCGACCACCATAGGGGACGAGAAGATCGGGAACCCTTTCCTGCAGGGAGGGGGACTGCTCCGATGAGCGAGAGCGTAAGCCGGCACCGGGAGGCGGCCCCGCAGAAGGTGAGGGTCGCCGTACTCACGATAAGCGACACCCGTACGAAGGAGACCGACACCGGCGGAGACACCATAGAGGAGCTGCTGCTGGGCGCCGGGCACGAGGTCGTGCACCGTCAGATAGTCAAAGACGAGGCGCACCAGATACGCTCGACGCTCACCAGCCTGCTCGCCCGCGCGGACGTGGACGCCGTGATCACCACGGGCGGGACCGGCATCTCGGCCCGCGACACCACCTACGAGGTCGCGAGCCGCATGATCGAGAAGAAGCTCGACGGGTTCGGAGAGATCTTCCGGATGCTCTCCTACGAGGAGGTCGGGGCGGCGGCGATCCTGAGCCGCGCCGTCGCCGGAGCCGTCGGAGCAAAATTCCTAGCCTGCCTGCCTGGCTCGCGCAACGCGGTGAAGCTCGCCACCGAGAAGCTGCTCGCACCCGAGATCGCACACGTCGTCTTCGAGCTGAGGAGGCACACCTGATGGAAGAACGCGAACCGCTCACACCGGAGACGGAGGCCCTCTGGCGCAGGCTCTGGGAGATGTGGCAGGAAAACGACGAGGACGACGTGATCCTGGACTCCTCGCGCCTGGAGGATCTCGAGGACGAGATCCCGGAGCTCGAAGGCCGCATAAAGACGGCGCTGGCCTACCTCCAGCGTGCCCGCTACATCCAGTACCGCACCGGGGTGAGCGAAGGGGAGCTCACCCCGGTCGTCTTCGACGTCTACGAGCCGCGCTAGCGCGCGGTCTTCTGCTGCAGCAGCTCCCTGGCGCGTCCCAGCTGCTCCTCGACCGAGGTCGGGGATGTGGATCCTCGCGAGGACTTGTTCTCGACGCTGCCGCGCGGGGTGAGGAGGCGTCCGGGGAATTCCCCGAGCGCTGCGTGGAAGGAAGCCAGCTCCTCAGGGGTCAGCTCCTGCAGCGAGAGACCCCGCTCCTCGCAGCGGCGCACGATCCCGCCGACCACACGATGCGCCTCCCTGAAGGGAACCCCGCGAGCGGCGAGAAAGTCCGCGAGCTCGGTCGCGAGCGCGAACCCGCCGGCGGCCTCCTGCATCCGCCCGGCGTCGAAGCGCGCGGTCCGCAGCATTTCAGGCAGCACCCGCAGCATCGCGAGCACGCTATCCACGGCGTCGAAGATGGGCTCCTTGTCCTCCTGCAGATCCTTTGAGTAGCCGAGCGGGAGCCCCTTCAGCACGACGAGCAGGGCGTTCAAATCCCCGATCAGGCGCCCGGCCTTCCCGCGCATGAGCTCGTAGGCGTCGGGGTTCTTCTTCTGCGGCATGATGGAGGAGCCCGAGGAGTAGGCGTCGTCGAGCGTGGCGAAGGCGAACTCCTGGCTGGTCCAGAGCACCCACTCCTCGCCGAGGCGGGAGAGGTGCACCCCGAGCACCGCGCAGGCGTACAGCAGGTCGAGGGCGAAATCCCGCTCGGAGACGGCGTCGAGGGAGTTCAAGAGCGGCTCCATCCCGAGCTCCCGGGCGGTCAGCCCGGGATCGATCCGGTGCGGGGTGCCCCCGAGCGCGGCGGCTCCGAGGGGCGAACGGCCCGCCGCCTCCCGAGCGGCCTCCAGGCGCCGGAGATCCCGGGAAAACGCCCAGAAGTGCGCGAGCAGGTGGTGCGGGAGCAGGATGGGCTGGGCCCGCTGCAGGTGGGTGTAGCCGGGGAGCATTGTGTCTTTCTCCCTCTCGGCCACCTCGACGAGGGCCGCCATCGCTTCCAGCAGGCCGCGGATCATCTCTTCCGCCGCATCCCGGCAGAAGAGATGCAGATCGAGGGCCACCTGGTCGTTGCGGCTGCGCCCGGTGTGCAGTTTGAGCGCGACGTCGCCCACGAGCTCCCGCAGCCTGCGCTCTACGGCGGTGTGCACGTCTTCATCCTCTATGGACCAGGAAAACTCCCCCCTCTCGAACTCGCTCATCACCTCCTCGAGACCCCGCACCAGAACCTCCGCCTCCTCCCGGTCCAGCATCCCCCCCTCGCCCAGCATCCGGGCGTGGGCGATGGAGCCCCGGATGTCGTACGGCGCGAGCCGCACGTCGAAAGGAATGGACGCGTTGATCCTCTGGAAAGCCTCAGCCGGACTCTTTCCGAACCTCCCGCCCCAAAGCGGGCTTCTCTTCTCCTCGCTCATGCGCCGCAGTTTATCCCAAAGGGCGACCACAAATGGGCCGATCAGCCCTGTATGACGCTTTGTATGCCTGTTAGCCTTCCATCTGGTCAAACCGGTAGAATAATGTTCG
>JAIMBO010000032.1 GCA_023511405.1 Rubrobacteraceae bacterium | reverse complement strand
GGGCGCCCTTGGCGGCCCCCCTTCCCCTCAACCCCCATCCCCCAAAAAATCCGCGGGGGGGCGGGGCTATCCCGCCGGGCCCCCGCATACACGCCGCTTTGCTCCGGCTTACCTGGCCAGCCGGCTGGCGGCCTCGAGACCCTCCCTGTAATAGGTGAAGGGTGCATACAAGAGGTCCAGATAGGCCTCCACGCTCTCCTCGACCAGCTCCTGGAACGCTTCGCGCTGCCGCTCGGCACGCTCAACCAGCTCCTGCGTGAACGCCCGGTTGCTCTCCGCCTGATAGCGGAGCTCCTTTATCGCCCCATCGACCATCTCCTGCATGAAACGCACGTTGCGCTCCTGGAGCCCGATGGCGTGATCCAACACCGCCTGGTAGGAGTCGCGCGCTCCATCGGCCAGCTTCTGGGCCGCCTCATTCGTATTGTTCTTGCTCGTCATCCTCTCAACCTCTCCTTTCTTTATGCCCGACCGCAGGGATCTCACTTCTTCCCCCCCTCACGGCCTTCCTCTTCTTCATCCTCCTCGGAGCGCATCGGCTGCCCCGTGTATAGCCTGAAGAAGGTGTCCATCGTCTTCTGATACTGCTCCAAAGACTTCGCCCAAAAGTCCAGATAGGCCCTGCCGGCGTCCGTGATCGAATACATCCTCCGCGCCGGCCCCCCCTCCGAGGTCTCCCACGTGGACTTCACGATCCCGTCCTTCTCCATCTGCCTCAGCGTCCGGTACAGCGTGCCCGGGTTCATCGCCTCGAACCCGAACTTCGCCGCCCGCTCCATCAACTCGTACCCATAGGAATTCCAGTCCCGCAGCGACAGCAGAATCACCGGAACCAGCCAGTTGCGCGGACGGGCCTCAGCCTTCCTCGGATCCGGTCCTCTTCTCTCCTCTCGCTCGTTCATCTTCCTCTCTTTCACGTTGTGTGCAGTTTACACATATATTCAGAAATGTCAAGCATGTGGGCGCGCCTTCATGGATCGTGGTCGGTGTGGTTTATGGAGGTGAGCTTCCATGGTCCATATATATGCCGCTCACATATTTTGAATCAGATTTTACCCGGCTGTTAGACTGGCTACACGGAAGAGAGAAAGGGGTTGTGGAGGTGAGTGAGCTCAGGGGATCGGTGGCGGTAGTGACGGGGGCGGGGAGGGGGCTCGGCAGGGCGATAGCGGAGGAGCTGGCATCCGGTGGGGCGCGGGTGGTGGTCAACTACTCGCGCAGCCGGGGACCTGCGGAGGAGCTGGTCGAGAAGCTGAAGGCGGAGGGGATGGAGGCGGTGGCCATCCAGGCCGACGTCTCGGAGGCCGGGCAGGCGGCGCGTCTCATCTCCGAGTCGCTCGAAGCCTTCGGCGGGATAGACGTCCTGGTCAACAACGCGGGCATCAACATAGACAAGACGATGAAGAAGCTGAGCGTGGAGGAGTGGGACAGGGTCGTTCAGGTGGACCTCAACAGCTGCTACTACACGGTCAAAGCGGCGCTCCCCCATTTCATTGAGAAGGCTTCCGGCAAGATCATAAACATAAGCTCCTTCGTCGGACAGATGGGCAACTTCGGGCAGGCGAACTACGCCGCCGCCAAGGCGGGCATCATCGGCTTCACCAAGACCGCGGCCCTGGAGCTCGCCCGCTACAACATCACGGTGAACGCCGTGTGCCCGGGTTTCATAGAGACCGACATGTTCGCCGGCGTCCCGGAGAGCGTGGTGAAAGAGAAGATACTGCCCCGCATCCCCCTCGGCCGCGTCGGGAAACCCCAAGAGGTCGCCCGCGCCGTCCGTTACCTCATCGTCGACGGAGACTACATAACCGGCCAGACCCTCAACATCAACGGCGGGATCTACATGTAGATCCCGCAGACTCCAGCCGAACCTCGCTACATATGACCCTTTTGGTTATATCTTCTTGCAGTATATATTTTCCGCACGTATATAATTTATTCATGGATACTGACCGTCTGGGCGGTCTGGCATCCATCTGATGCAGGCTCGACAGAAGAGGTGATCTTCGTGGGAAACCTGGAGGGTCGTGTCGCGGTCGTCACTGGGGGGGCGCGTGGCATAGGGGCGGCCGAGGCCAAGAGGCTAGCGAAGGACGGGGCGAAGGTAGCGGTCTTCGACCTGTCGGCAGAGGCGTGCCAGGAGACGGTAGCGGAGATCGAGAAGCTCGGTTCGGAGGCGATGGCGGTGGCGTGTGACGTCTCGCGCGCAGATCAGGTCGAGGAAGCCTTCGAGAAGGTGGCCGAGAGGTTCGGGACGGTGGACATCCTGGTGAACAACGCCGGCGTGATCCGGGACAACCTCTCGTTCAAGATGAGCGAGGAAGACTGGGACACCGTGCTCGACATACATCTCAAGGGCAGCTTTCTATGCTCGAAGGCTGCGCAGAAGTACATGGTCGAGCAGGAATACGGCAAGATCGTGATGACCTCCTCGGTCGTGGCGCTCGGGAACCGGGGTCAGGCGAACTACTCGGCGGCGAAGGCGGGGGTGCAGGGTCTGACCCGTACGCTGGCGCTGGAGCTGGGTCGGTTCAACATCAACGTGAACGCGGTTGCGCCCGGCTGGATCGAGACCGAGATGACCAAGGCGGCGGCCGAGCGGGTGGGCATGACGATGGAGGAGATGAAGGAGCGCTTCGCGAGGAGCATACCGCTGCGCAGGTTCGGCCGGGTCGAGGACGTCGCCAACGTGGTGGCCTTTCTGGTCTCCGACGAGGCCTCCTACATAAGCGGCGAGACGATCTACGTCGCGGGGGGGCCTTCGAGCTCGGTGGTTTAGTTGCCGCTGCGCCGTAGAAACCCGTTCGGGGTATCGAGGAGAGTCGGACCGGGGGGCGGGAGAGCCCTGGCAGCCGGTGGCCTGCTCGTCGGCGGCGCCGCGGTTGTCAACCACAGGCTCAGGAACGCGGGGGAAGGCACGTCCGCCGGTATCGGTGGGGAGGAGCGTGTCTACCGCTGGCGGGAAGGGAGGATAGCGTATTCCGTGGCGGGTGAGGAGGATGCTGCTCCTCTCGTGCTCGTCCACAGCCCGCAGATGGGGGCTTCGTCCTTCGAGTTCCGCCGCAATATGCTCCCGCTCGCGCGCCGGTTCAGGGTCTACGCCCCGGACTTCCTCGGCTACGGTCGCTCAGACAAACCCCGACGTCGGTACACGCCGGAGGACTTCGCCGCGCAGGTAGAAGACTTCGTGCGGGAAGAGATCGGGCGCCCCGCCCACCTGCTCGCGAGCTCGCTCTCGTGCGCGCTCACGATGCCCGCGGCGGTGAGGAGCCCGCGCCTCTTCGGGCGGCTCGTGTTCGTCTGCCCCACCGGCTATGCGGCGCTCGCGCGGCCATCGGGGAAGCTCGGGCAGACGATCGAGGCCGGGCTCATCTCCCCCATCGTCGGGGAGAGCGTGTATCACGCGCTCACCAGCCGCCGGGCGCTGCGTTTCTACCTGGAGCGCGCCCTCTACCACGACCCGGATCTCGTGACCCCGCAGCTGGTCGAGGGGTACTATGCGGCGAGCCACCGGGAGGGAGCGCGGTACGCCGCGGCGGCCTTCGTCTCCGGCCGGCTCAACCAGGATGCGGGGCCGTATTTCCCCAGGCTGCCGCAGCGCATCCTCATCTGTTGGGGACAGGAAGCCCGGGCGCTGCCGGCCGGCCTCATCCACGACTTTCTGCTGCGCAACCCGCGTGCCGAACCACGCTTCTTCCGTGAGGCGGCCCTGATGCCGCACGATGAACGCCCCGAGGCTTTCAACCGTGAGGTGGAGGAGTTCCTGACCCGGGAGTAGGCCGAAGGAACCGCAGTTTCATGCAGAAGAAACCGGCGGGCGGGGGATCCCCCGCCCGCCGGCCGTCATGGGAGGTCTCGCGTGCTCCGTCCGGGAGGGCCTAGCGCCGCTCGGAACGCTCCGGATCACGCGGGCGCTCACCGGACTCCTCGTCCCTGAGCTCCTCGCGCGCGGCCTTCACGCCCTCCTCGGCCGCCCGGACCGCCTTGGGCTTCTTCTCCTTCTCGTCCTCGCTCTCGGCGGAGTTCATGCCCTCTCTGAACTCTCTCACCCCCTGCCCAAGCCCCTTGGCCAGCTCGGGGATCTTCCGACCACCGAAGATGAGCAGCAGGATGACGAGGAGGATCAGCAGGTGTGTAGGTTGTTCAAGCCCCGCGAACATCGAAGCGCATCCTTTCCTCTCTCACGCTCTCTACGGGTATCATACCTCATTGTATCCCGAGCGGAGGGTCTTGGAGTAACATCCCGGGTCCTCCCGGGAGAATAATCGCACCTTCCACGAGATCTGGAGGGGGACGCCGAACGGCGTCCCCCTCCAGATCTCCTACTCCAGGTAGTCGTAGCCGGGGAGGGTGAGGAACTCGACGAAGTCGTCCTGGGTCGAGATCCGCTCGAAGAGCTCCCGGGCCTTGCCGAACTCGAAGTCGCGCTCGAAGCGCTCGGGGCCGTAGATGTCGTCCCTGATCTTGGTGAGCTCCTCCTCGACGACCCGGTGGAAGAGCTCCTTGGTCACCTCGGTGCCGTCCTCGAGTACGCCCTTGGGGTGGTGGATCCACTGCCAGACCTGCGCCCGCGAGATCTCGGCGGTCGCGGTATCCTCCATGAGGTTGAAGACCGGGACCGCCCCGCGTCCGGCGAGCCAGGCCCCGAGGTACTGCAGCCCGACGCTAACGTTGTTGCGGAAGCCCGCCTCGGTGATCGTGCCCTCCGGCTTCTCCAGCAGGTCGGCGGCACTCACCTGCACGTCCTCGCGTTTTTTGGTCTCGATCTGGTTGGGCTGAGGCATGTAGCGGTCGAAGACCTCTTTCGCGGTCTGCACGAGCCCCGGATGCGCCACCCAGGTACCGTCGTGCCCATCCTTCGCCTCACGCTCCTTGTCCGCGCGCACCGCGGCGAAGGCCCGCTCGTTCTGCTCCGGGTCGCCCTTCACCGGGATCTGGGCCGCCATCCCCCCGATCGCGTGCGCCCCGCGCCTGTGGCAGGTCTGGATCGTGAGCTGGGTGTAGGCGCGCATGAAAGGCACGGTCATCGTCACCTGGGCCCGGTCGGGCAGGAGCATGTCGTGCTCGCGGAACTTCTTGATGTAGGAGAAGATGTAATCCCACCGGCCGCAGTTCAGGCCCGCGGCGTGCTCCCTGAGCTCGTAGAGGATCTCGTGCATCTCGAAGGTGGCGAGGATCGTCTCGATGAGCACGGTCGCCTTGATCGTGCCGCGCGGGATCCCGAGCTCGTCCTGCGCCATCAGGAAGACGTCGTTCCAGAGCCTGGCGTCGTGGTGGCTCTCGAACTTGGGCAGGTAGAAGTACGGCCCCGTGCCCAGATCCTCCAGCAGCGCCCTGTGGTTGTGGAAGAGGTAGAGCCCGAAGTCGAAGATCCCGGCCGGCACCTGCCTGCCGTCGACGAGCATGTGCTTCTCGAAGAGGTGCCAGCCGCGCGGCCGCACCAGCAACGTCGCCAGCTCCTCACCCAGCTCGTAGTGACGCCCGGTGTTGGGGTCGTCGTAGGTGATGGTGCGGTTGACCGCGTCCCGGATGTTGTACTGGCTCTCGATCATGTTGTGCCAGGTCGGGCAGTTGGCGTCCTCGAGGTCGGTCATGTAGGTCGAGGCGCCGGAGTTGAGCGCGTTTATGAGCATCTTGCGGTCCGGAGGACCGGTTATCTCGACCCGCCGATCCTGCAGATCCTCCGGGACCGGCGCTATCTTCCAGTCCCCCTCGCGGATGTGCCTGGTCTCCGGGAGGAAGTCCGGCATCTCCCCGGCGTTTATACGCTCCTGGCGCTCCTGCCTCTCCCTGAGAAGCTCGTGGACCCGGCCGGTGAACTCCCGGGCGAGCTTCGCAACGAACGAGACCGCCTCCGGCGTGAGCACGCTCTCGTACTCCCGCGGAACGGGCGCGGTGAACTCCACACCCTCCGGCAACCCGCTGCTACCGTCTGCCATGATGCTCCTTCCCGATCGTTCTGTCGTACTACGGAATTACTTTACCAGGAAGCAACACCGGATGCTCACGGAGGTAAGGCCACCTGCGAGCCCTTATACTCACACCAAAAGAGCGAAGCTGGCATCTGAGAGGTGAGAGATGAGCGAGAGAAGAGCGATAGTCGTGATGGAAGGGGATCAGACGGGGCAGGAGCTGCTCGAGGAGGCGCTACGGGTACTCGACCCCTCGGTCACTCAGCTCGAACTCGAGTTTCTGCGCTTCGATCTGTCCCTCGAGAACCGGCGCAGGACGAAGAACGGGGTGGTACACGAGGCCGCGGAGGCCATGAAGTCGGCCGGTCTGGGCATGAAGGCCGCGACGATAACGCCCGAGGGAGCCGGGGACGTGGGTTCCCCGAACGCCATCCTGCGCAAGGACATCGGTGGGACGGTGATCGTACGCACCGGCCGGCGCATCCCCGGCGTCAACCCGTTGCCGGGCGTCCACGCCCCCATCTCGGTGGTCCGGATGGCGGTGGACGACGCCTACGGGGCCGAGGAGCGTCGTGAAGGTGAGGGGCTGGACGAGGTCGCCTACCGCACCGAGCGGATAAGCCGCAAGGTCTGCCGGGGGGTGGCCGAGTTCGCCTTCATCCAGGCCAGGAGGATGCACGCCAAGGTCTTCGGCGGACCGAAGTGGACCGTCTCGCCGGTCTACGAGGGGATGTTCAAGGAGGAGCTCGACCGGGCGGCCGAGAAGAACCGCGACGTCCGCTACGAGCCGCAGCTCATCGACGCCACCTACGCGCTGCTGCTCTCCAGCTACGGAGAGCCGATGGTGATCCCTGCCCTCAACCGCGACGGCGACTGCCTCTCGGATCTGGTGCTGCAGATGTTCGGCTCGATAGCCGGGGCTGAATCGCTCCTGATCTCGCTCGACGACGACGAGAACCCGGAGATCGTGATGTCCGAGGCCCCGCACGGCACGGCGCCCGCGCTCGAGGGCAAGGACATCGCCAACCCGATGGCGATGATCCTGGCCGGTGCGGCGCTTCTCACCTTCGTCGGTTCCGAGCACGCGAGCCGCGTCTCCCGCGCGATCTACGAGGCCACCTTCGAGACGATCCTCGACGGCACGAAGACGGCCGACCTCGGCGGCTCGGCGCACACCACGGAGTTCACCGACGAGGTGATCCGGCACGTGAAGAACAAGCTCGAGGTGTGGAGCACGCTGGCGTGAACGGACGTCTGGCGGACGCGGCGCTGCTCGCTGCCAGAGGGGGCCTCCCGGATCTCCCGGTGGCCCTATTCACGCTCGCCTGCGGCGCGGCGTTTTTGCTGCGGCGCTAGACCCCGAAGCGATCCAGGGTGCGCCGGACGGCGGCGAGGTACCCGCCGCCGAAGAAGTACACGTGCACCAGCAAAGGATAGAGGTTGTAGAGGTCGCGCCGGACTTCGAAGAAGCCTTCCTTTATGGGGCGGATCTCGGAGTACCGCTCGAAGAACGCCTTCCCGAAGGAATCGAAGAGGGAGATGAACGCGAGCTCCACCTCGGGGTCGGCGTGGTAGATGGCCGGGTCGAGGAAGGCGGCTATGTGATCTCCTTTCGCCAGCACGTTGGCGCTCCACACATCCCCGTGGATGAGGCCCGGGGGCTGCGGCTCGCCGATCTCATCGGCGAGCCGCTCCGCGAGCCGTCCGACCCGACGCGCATCCTCCGCCGGGAGCCGCCCCGCCTCACGGGCCACCCGCGCCAGGTAGAGCAGGCGGTGCTCCCGGAAGAAGTCCACCCAACTCTCCGTCCAGGGATTCGGCTGAGGGAGGCTCCCGATCAGGGTGTCCCGCTCGTGGCCGTAGGCCGCCCCCCCGATGTCGTGCAGCGCCGCCAGAAGCTCGGCGGCGTGGCGCTCTGCGGCCGGGGAAAAGCGGCTCTCCCCCTCCACGAACTCCATCAGCAAAAGATGCTCCGAGCAGTGCAGCACCTCCGGCACCGGGAGGCTGCTCCGCTCGCGCAGATAGCGCAGCATGTACGCCTCGCACTCCAGCTGGGCCCCGCCCTCCCTATCCACCTTGGCCACGAGCGGGGTGCCATCGGAGAGTTCCACTTTGTAGACCTCGCCGATGCAGCCTCCGCCCAGCGGCCGGGCCGAGACGAGGCGCTCCCCCAGCGCCCCCTCCACGCCCTCCGAGAGCAGCCTATAGGACATTGCTCTTCAGGTGCTTGCGGCGGATCTCCTCCAGCAGTCCTCCGGCAGCCTTCTCGAGGAGGAGCGCGACGTGCTCGAAGCCCTCGGGGCCACCGTAGTACGGGTCCGGCACCTCCGTCTGCGGGACATCGGCGAAGTCCAGGAAGGGCCGGACCTCGACCCGCCCGTCCGGGCACAGCGAGGAGACCGCCCGGTAGTTCTCCTCGTCCATCGTGAGGATGTAGTCGAAGCTCTCGCAGTCCTCCGGTGAGATCTGACGCGCCCGCTGCCCGCTTATGTCCACCCCGCGTCGCAGGGCGGCCTCCTGCGCCCGCGGGTCGGGCGGCTCGCCGATGTGCCAGGATCCGACCCCGGCGGAGTCCACGAGGATCTCGCCTTCCAGCCCCTCACGCCGCACCATCTCCTCGAAGATCCCCTGCGCGATCGGCGAGCGGCAGATGTTACCCATGCAGACGAACAGGACGCGTACCAAACGCACCTCCCGGTCGTGGACGTACACCCTCAGGAAGAAGAGATTTTCACCCGGGAAGCCCCCGGGATCAAGCACCCCCGACATTCTCCCGGCATTCGAAAAGAAAGCGGCTTTCAGCGTCACATCCCCGGCTCACCGGGCGGTGCGCCGCCCGGCGGATCGTGCCGCGGGCATCCGCCCCTGCTTGAATCTGAGTCGCAGGGCATCACCCAAGAACGCATCGCTCCAATCCGGAAGATCAAGGAGATTCAGACAGAGCCCGTCCACGGATGGCATGACCATGCAGAACCAGTACTTATCCCCACACCTGGGGAGTCTCCGCGTGCGCGTTTCGCGCAGAGGCAGCCCGTGCCCGCAGGAGCACGGCCATACCAGGTATTAATACCCGCTACGCCTACAGGTATTGATTAATGTCTACCTTGATCACCCCACCCTTTCCAAAATCCCCGGCAGGCAATAGACTTCTGGCAGGCTCTCCCGCGGTTTCAGGGCTCATTCCGAAGCTCACCGGGGAGGCCGACCATCAAGCCGGGGTCCGGCGCTACGCTCCAACCCTCCCCCTACGGAGCGCCGGGCCCGTCTGCCGTCTGCTGCGGGCTTCATATTTGCTAGACTGGGTTTCGAGTCGCGTTCGAGGGAAACCCAAGGAGGATGAAGGCATGAGCGAGGTTCGCAGGGTCGGGATGCTCACTGGAGGGGGCGACGCGCCGGGTCTAAACGGCGTGATCCGGGCGGTCACGACCCGATGCGCCGGGGAATACGGCTACGAGGTAGTCGGGATCAAGCGCGGATGGAAGGGGCTGCTGGCTCCCGAAGAGGACTCGGTCGTGAAGCTCGGCGTGGAGGACGTGCGTTACATCCTCCAGGAGGGCGGCACGATCCTCCTCTCCTCGCGCACCAACCCCTACAAGAACGAGGGCGAGGCGAAGAAGGTCGTCGAGAACATGGAGCGCTTCGGGATAGACGCTCTGGTCGCCATCGGAGGCGACGACACTTTAGGCGTGGCGAGGAGGCTGCACGAGGACTTCGGGGTCAGGGTCGTCGGGTGCCCGAAGACCATAGACAACGACCTCTCGGCGACCGACACGACCTTCGGCTACGACACCGCCGTCTCGATCGCCACCGAGGCCATAGACCGCATAAGGACCACCGCGAAGAGCCACGAGCGGATCATCGTCGTCGAGGTGATGGGCCGGCACGCCGGTTGGATCACCTACGGCGCAGGCCTCGCTTCCGGAGCGAACGTCACGCTCATCCCCGAGGTCGAGGTGGACATGGATGCGGTCGCGGACCTGTTCAAGAAGCGCGCCGAGCGCGGCGAGAAGTGGGGCATCGTCGCCGTCTCCGAGGGGGTGACACTCGGCGAGGAGTACATAACCCAGGACGTCGAGCGCGACGAGTTCGGACACGTCCGCCTCGGAGGCATCGCGGAGACCCTCGCCAAGGAACTGAAGCAGCGCACCGGGATAGACACCCGCCACGTCGTCCTGGGGCACCTGCAGCGCGGCGGCACCCCGACCGCCTACGACCGCATCCTCTCAACCCGCTACGGGCTGCGCGCCGCCGAGGCCGTGAAAAACGGCGAGTGGGGCAAGATGGTCGCCCTGCGCGGAAACGACGTGGTGACCGTCTCGCTCGAGGAGGCGACCTCCGAGACCAGGACCGTCCCCGAAGATCTGCAGCAGGTCCTGAGCACCTTCTTCGGCTAGAGAACGCTTCCGTAACGCAAGGGGCGAGCGCTTCCGCGCTCGCCCTCTACATCATCAGGCCCCTCGCCCGCCCGCCGAAGACCCTCAGATGGTAGCGGGCCGCACCACCCTTCGCGCCGGCCGCGGAGCGGAGCGCCTGCCCGAGCGGTGCACCCAGCAACCGCAGCTTCGCCCCGGCGGGATACTTGTGCTTCTTCAGAACCCTCCCCATCCCACACCCGTAGGTGTACGCGCGCCTCATCGCCCTCTCGTCGAAAGGCGGTACCGGAGGGTCGTGCATGACGACGATCTCAGGGTCGTAATACAACGATGCACCGCGATCCATGAGCTGCAAGAGGTAGTCCGTTCCCTCCCCGGAGCCCCACGGGGTTCCGGAACCGGTGCCCAGGCTCTCGTCGAACCAGAGGCGGCGGGTACTCTCCCGGCGCAGGAACATCGTCGACTCGATGCTGCGCCTCCAGACGTTGATGCGGTCGATCGGACCGGGTTCGGTATCGAAGTCGAGGATGCAGGAGGCACCCCGTCCGTCGACGAGCCTGGTGCACAGGACGTCTACCTCGGGGTGCCGGGTGAAGAAGCGGTCCACCCTCTCCAAAAGGTCACGCGGGTACCAGCAGTCGTCGTCCGGGAACGCGACGATCTCACCCCGGCAGCGGGCGAGCCCGGTGTTCCTGGCCCTCGAGGCGCCGCGGCGCGGCGACCTCAGGTGGTGCAGGTGCAGGACATCCCGGTAGCGGGAGACCAGCGGATCCAGCCTCCCATCCGGGTTCTGGTCTACGAGGATGATCTCGAAGTCGTCGAAGCTCTGTTCGAGCAGAGAGTCCAGCAGGCGTTCGAGTTCCTTCTCCCGGCCGAGGGTCGGCGTAACGAGAGAAAAGCGCACCACCACCTCCTTCCGTCACGAGAGATCCACTCCGGGCGGCGCAGGATCCTGCGACGTCCCTGCGCCGGGAAGTCAGCGAGAGAGAAGTGCTCGCTCGCAGAAGACGGGTGGAGGGTGGTGCGGTGGCGCCCTCCCCTCGGGCTCGTCCATGGCCCCGTCCACGACCCTCAAGCCGCCCGGAGCGGTCTTCGCTCCGGGCGCACCACGGCCGTCCGAAGTCGTGCGGGGGAAGGACGCTTCACGCATCGCATAAATTTTAAGGCATGCACCATGCACAGCCAAGAACCGCCCGCTCGTGCTAAACTGCCCCTCGAACGCTGGGGGTGCCTCGCGCAGGGGCTGAGAGCATACCCTTGGAACCTGATCCGGTCAGTACCGGCGGAGGGAAGCGTGGATAGGGGCAGCGGAACTGGCGCTGCCGCCGCGCCTCCCCGAAAAGCGGCCGGCGGTATTTCTTACCGCCGCCGAGGGAGGCAGCGAGATTTGGAACGCCGCTTTCAGATACACCTCATAACCGACCGCAGAAGATCGTCCCACCCACTGGGAGACGCAGTCGTCGGCGCTCTCGAAGGCGGCATCGACGCCGTACAGCTGCGTGAGAAGGGAGGGCCGGCCCTTCTCCTCTACGAAACGGCGCTGGCCATCTCTCCAGCGGTACGTGCGGCAGACGCCCTCCTCCTCATCAACGATCGGGTCGACGTCGCGCTCGCGACGGGTGCCGACGGAGTCCATCTGGCCGCCAAGAGCCTCCCGCCGGAGGCCGCCCGGCGCGTCGTGGGGGGAAGACTCCTGCTCGGCGTCTCGGTGCACGGCGTAGAGGAGGCGAAAAGAGCAGAGGTGGCGGCAGACTACCTCACCTTCGGGCACGTCTACCCCACCTCCTCCAAGCCAGGGCTCCCTCCACGTGGCGTGCGGGAGCTCGCACGGGTCGTAGAAGCCGTGGAGGTGCCGGTCCTCGCCATCGGGGGGATAGACGCATCCAACGCGCGGGAGGTCGCGGCGACGGGCGCCTCTGGGATCGCGGTGATCTCCGCAATCCTCGCCGCAGAAGACCCCCGATCGACCGCGGAGAAGATCAGAGAGACGCTCGAGACCTCCCCCCACGCCCCGAGGCATCCCTTCCCGAAACCCGAGAGGAAAGGAGCCCGATGAGGATCACGGTGAACCAGAAGCCCTTCGAGATGGAAGAAGAAGACCCGACCATCGAAGCCCTGCTCGCCCGCAAGGGCCTCACCGGTGAGTCCGTCGTCGTCGCGGTGGACGGCGAGATCGTGCACCGCGAAGAATGGAAGAGCCGGCGTCTGCGGGAGGGCGACGAGGTCGAGCTCGTCCACGCCGTCGCAGGGGGGAGCGACGAGCTCGTGATCGCCGGGGAGCGTCTCTCCTCGCGCCTCTTCCTCGGCACCGGCAAGTACCCGGACCCCGAGACGATGAAACAGGCGCTCGAGAGGTCCGGCACCGAGCTGGTCACCGTCGCCGTCCGCTACATAGACGCCGGGGAGCGTCCGATCCTGCAGGACATCGACACCTCCCGCTACCGCCTGCTGCCGAACACCGCCGGGGCCACGACCGTCGCCGAGGCGGTCAAGCTCGCCCGCCTCGGCCGCGAGGCCACCGGCACCAACTGGCTCAAGCTGGAGGTCGTGGGCGAGCCCAGCACGCTCTGGCCCGACACCGCCGCGACCGTCGAGGCCACGAAGGTGCTCGTGGAGGAGGGCTTCGTCGTGCTCCCCTACACCAGCCCGGACCTCGTCGCCGCCCTCCGGCTCGAGGAGGCCGGGGCGGCAACCGTGATGCCCCTGGCCTCCCCCATCGGCAGCGGGCAGGGTATGCCCGACTGGGCCTCCATCCGCCGCATAATCGAGCGGGTCTCGGTCCCGGTCGTAGTGGACGCCGGGATAGGCGTCCCCTCCGACGCCGCCCTCGCGATGGAGCTCGGCGCCGACGCCGTGCTGGTCAACACCGCCATCGCCCGGGCCGGAGATCCCCCGCTCATGGCCGAAGCGATGCGCCGCGGGGTGGAGGCCGGGCGTCTGGCGTACCTCGCGGGACGGATGGAGGCCAAACCTCTCGCCGCTCCCTCGAGCCCGACACGGGGAGTGCCGGTCGGGAGCGGCTCCTGAGATGAACCCCTCCGCCGACGTCGTCGTGGTCGGGGGCGGCGTGGTCGGGTGCTCCGTCGCCTACCACGCCGCCCGGCGCGGGGCAAGAGTCGTCCTGCTCGAGGCGGAGACGGTCGGGTCGGGGGCCTCCGGGGCGGCGGCCGGGATGCTCGCCGCTCAGGCCGAAGCCCGCGGTCCGGACTCCTTCCTCGACCTGCTCCTCGAGGGCCGGAAGATGCACCGCAAACTCGGAGCCGAGCTGTACGAGGTGACGGGTCTCGACGCGGAGTACGTCTGGGAGGGGACGCTGCGGGTCGCCCTCTCCGAGGCGCACGCCGAAGACCTCTCCGAGGCGCTTCGCTGGCAGAGAGAAGCGGGGCTCTCCGCCCGGTGGCTGGACGGAGCAGAGGTGCGCGAGCTCGAGCCCGCGCTCTCCGCCGGAATCTCCGGCGCCCTCTACCTCCCGGAGGACGGACAGGTGAACTCCCCCAGGCTCGTGCGCGCCCTCGCGCTCGCGGCGGCCCGCAACAGAGCCGAGGTCTCCGAGGGAGAGCCCGCCTCGGGGCTGATACGCCAGAGAAACAGGATCGCCGGTGTCCGAACGGCCCGGAGGAAGATCGCAGCGGGGAGCGTCGTCGTCTGCGGAGGGGTGGCGAGCGGTACGCTGGCCAGACACCTTGGCATACGCCTCCCGGTGGCGCCGGTGAAAGGGCAGATCCTCTCCGTCGAGACCACCACTCCGCCCATCACCTCCAACGTGTGGGACGAGGAATGCTACCTGGTCCCCAAGCGGGACGGCCGCGTGATCGTGGGGGCGACCGAAGAGCCGGGCACGCACGACCGCCGCCCCACGCTCGGCGGGGTCGCCGGCCTCTCCGGGGCCGCCATCGGGTTGCTCCCGCACCTCGCCCGGAGCACCTTCGCCGGAGCGTGGGGAGGGCTCCGGCCCGGAACCCCCGACGGAAGGCCGTTGATCGGGCCTGCGGGAGACCCCGAGGGGCTCCTCATCGCCACCGGGCACTACCGCAACGGGGTCCTCCTCGCCCCCATCACCGGAGATGCGGTCTCGGCTCTCGCGCTCGGGGAGCAACCCGCGGTGGACCTCTCCCCCTTCTCCCCGCTGCGTTTCGAGGGGCAGCGATGAAGCTCGTGGTGCCGGAGAACATCCTGTGTGAGATCCTCGAAGAAGCCCGCGGGCACGCCCCGCGCGAGGTCTGCGGCCTGCTCGCCGGGCAAGCGGGCAGGGTGATGCGGCTCTATCCGATCCCGAACGTCTCCCTCACCCCCGAGACACGGTTCGAGATGGAGCCGGAGGCACAACTCGCGGCGATGCGCGAGGTCCGGCGGTTGGGGCTCGAGCTCCTCGGGACCTACCACTCCCACCCGAGAACCCCCGCCGCTCCCTCCCCCCGCGACCGCCGGCTCGCGCTCTACCCGGACGTGGCGCACGTGATCGTCTCCCTCGCGGATACGGATCCCGACGTGAGGGCCTTCCGGATAACGCCCTCAGGGAACACACCGATCTCGATAGTCCAGACCGGGCGAGAGGCGAAGACCGCAGGAGGACGGACATGAAAGCGGGCGATCTCATCGGGAACCACAGCAGAGCGTGGGAGGGCGCGACCCGCCACCCCTTCCTCGAAGGTGTGAGGGACGGCACCCTGCCGGAAGGGGCGTTCGAGCGGTGGCTCGTTCAGGACCGCATGTTCGTCGAGGAGGAGCTCGGTCTTCTCCGCCGCCTCCTCCCGGGCGCTCCGCGCCGGGACCAAAGCCTCTTCGAGTCCGGCATCGCCGCCCTGGAGGAGGAGCTGGGTTGGTTCGAGGAGCAGGCGCGCCGCAGGAACCTCACGCTCTCGGCCCGGCCCGAACGCGCGACCGAATCCTACCTGCGCTTCCTGCGCGCCCTCGCCGACGAGCCCTACCCGGCCGCGCTCACCGCGCTCTGGGCGATAGAACGCGCCTATCTCGAGGCGTGGCGAAACGCCTCCCCCGGGGCCTGCGAGTACCGGGAGTTCGTCGAGCACTGGAGTACCCCGGAGTTCGCCGCCTTCGTCGCCTCGCTCGAGGAGGCCGCCGACCGGGCGCTCGCGACCGGAGAGGCCGACGAACGGGCCGTCACCCTCTTCCTGGAGGTGGCCGATCTGGAGCGGAGGTTCTGGGAGATGGCGCTCGGTGAAGGACGCAGCGGGTGAAGGGATGCCCGGGATAGAGGCCGGCGCGGTGGCGCGCTAGCGGGCGAGCGAGTCCAGGAACCTTTCCACCTCGTCCACCGAGCGCAGCAGGTAGTCCGCCGCGGTCGTCCTGCCCGCGGCCTCCGGATCGTCCGGCTCCCCGACGTAGATCCCCACTCCCCTCCCAGAGAGCGCCCGGAAGGCGTCCTCGTCCGTCACGTCGTCCCCCAGGTAGATGGGAAAGTCGTCCTCGAGGCCGAGGGTTTGGATCAGGTACAGCACCGCCCGCCCTTTGTCCCACTCCAGGTTCGGCTGCACCTCGTAGACCATCTTGCCCGGCGTCACCTTCAGCTCGCCGGGACGCGAGGCGAGGAGAGCATCGACCACCTCCCGCACCCGGGGACGCCCTTCCGCCGCGACGTGCCGGTAGTGGACCGCGACGGAGGCCCGCTTGGGTTCGATCACGACGCCCCCGATCCCCCTGAGCTCCTCGCGCAGCCTGCCCTCCACCTCCCCGATCAACCCCTCGTACCCGGCTGAAGCCTCGTGGCCGATCTCGCCCCTCTCGGGGCTCCAGATGTCGAAGCCGTGGCTGCCGGCGACGACGAGATCCTCGAGGCCCATCAGGCGCTGCACGGTTCTGCGGTCGCGCCCGCTCACGACGCAGACCTGACAGCGCCGGGCGAGCGAGCGCACCACCTCCCGCATGCTCCCGGAGATCACGGCCTCTTCGGGGTTCTCGACGATCGGGGTGAGCGTCCCATCGTAGTCGAGGAAGACCGCCGGTGGACGTCCCCCCATCCGGCGTTCGATCTCTGCCCGGTACTCGAGGGCGCAGGGCAACCCGGAGACGGGGCGGTCAGCCATCGCTAGCCGCGCCCGCGGGATGTATGGTGCCCGTTCCTGCCGGCCTCGAGAGACTTCGGGGCCCCGATCGCCCGGTAGCGCCGGTAGCGCATCTCGAAGAGCGCGGAGGGGTCGGTCCCCTCCAGCCTCTCCAGCGCCCGCCCGATCGCATCCCCCACCGCCTCGACGACCGGAGCAGGATCCTTGTGGGCCCCTCCGAGGGGTTCCGGGATCACCTCGTCCACGATCCCGTGCTCCGCGAGGTCCTCTGCGGTGATCCTCATCGCCTCCGCCGCCTCCTCGGCGCGAGAGGGGTCCCGGAAGATGATCGACGCGCAGGACTCCGGGGCGATCACCGAGAGGTAAGAGTTCTCGAGTATCCCCAGGTAGTCCGCCAGGCACATCGCGAGAGCGCCACCCGAGCCTCCCTCGCCCGTGATCACCGAGACGACGGGCACTGGCGAGCGGGCGAGCGCGAGAAGATCCTCCGAGATCGCCCACGCCTGCCCCCTCTCCTCGGCCCCGCGCCCGGCGAACGCCCCGGGCGTGTCCACGAGCGAGACGATCGGGAGCCCGAACCTGGCGGCGAGCGCGTAGAGCCGCCGGAGCTTGCGGTATCCCTCCGGGTGCGCCATCCCGAAGTTGGTCCGAACCCGGCTCTTCACGTCCCTGCCCTTGTCGTTCCCGACCAGGACCACCCGGCGCCCACCTTCCTTCAGCCGGGCGAAGCCTCCCGAGACCGCGACGTCCTCCCCGTAGTGTCGGTCTCCGGAGAGCTCGTAGAAGTCCTCCGTCAGCGCCTCGACGTAGGTCCGGAAGTTCGGCCGCTCGGGGTGGCGGGAGATCTGGACCCGCTGATAAGGGGTGAGGTTGAGGTAGATGCGTTTTCTCGCCGTCTCGAGCGCCCGCTGCAGGTTCGCGATCTCGCCCTGCAGCTCCTCGCTCTCCCCGGCGAGCCGCTGCAGCTCCAGGATGCGGTCTTCGAGCTCCTTTATCGGGCGTTCGAAATCGAGGATCATGCGAGAAGCTCCAGAAGACGCCTCACATCCTCTCTGAGCTCGAGCCGGTGCACGATCCTGTCGACCATCCCGTGTTCGCGCTGGAACTCGGCGGTCTGGAATCCCTCGGGCAGCCTCTCCTTGGTCGCACCCTCGATCACCCGCGCCCCGGCGAACCCCACCCGGGCGCCGGGCTCGGCGAGGATCACATCGGCCGCGGTGGCGAAAGAGGCCGTGACCCCTCCGAAGGTCGGGTCGGTGATGACCGAGACGTAGGGCTTCTTGCGCTCCCGCGTGTAGCGGACCAGCTCGACGCTCGTCTTCGCGAGCTGCAACAGCGAGTAGATCCCCTCCTGCATCCTGGCCCCCCCCGAAGAGGAGACGATGATGAGCGGGAGGTCCTCCTCCAGCGCCGCCTCCATCGTCAGGGCGACCTTCTCCCCGACGACGCTCCCCATCGACCCCCCGATGAACCTGAAGTCCATCACCGCGAGCGCCACGGGATTGCCCCCGATCGTGGCCCTCCCGGCGACCATCGCCTCACCGAGCCCGCTCTTCTCCCGCGCCTTCTCGAGCTGCCCCTCGTACCCCTCGAAGGAGAGCAGATTCTCCGCCCGCATCTCACGGGCCATCTCCGTGAAGCTACCCGGGTCGGCGAGCAGCTTTATCCTCTCCGGCGCAGAGATCGGATAGTGATAGTCGCAGTTGGGGCAGACGTTGAACCGGCTCTTGAGATCCTCCTCGTAGACGGGCTTCTTGCACCCCCTGCACTTGGTGAAGACGCCGTTTATCTGCCCGAGCCCGCTCTCGGTCTCGGGGGCGCTGCGGGAGTACTCCCTCCGTTTGCTCAGCCAGTGCCTAATCGCCGGCCCCCGCCCTCTCCGGCGCGAGAGCCTCCCGGACCCCGCGCAGCCACTCCCCGGCGACGCGCGCCCCGCCCTCCTCGACGAGCCGCATCAGCCGGCTCCCGATGATGACCCCGTCGGCCTCCGCGGCCGCCTCCGCCGCGGCCTCCGCGGAGCTGATCCCGAACCCGAGCGCCACGGGAGCACCTCCGCTCTTCGCCTTCACCCTCCGTACCAGCGCGAGCGCTCCTTCGGGGAGTCCTTCCCGCTCGCCGGTCACACCGGCGACCGAGACGCAGTAGACGAACCCGGTCGCGACCCTGCCTATCTTCTCCAGACGCTCATCCGTCGAGGTCGGGGCCGCGAGCGGACACACCGCCACCCCGCGCTCTGCAGCGAGCCTGCCGAAGTCCCCGAACTCGTCCACCGGCAGGTCCGGGACCACGAGCCCCGCCACCCCGGCGTCCGCCGCCTCCTCCAGAAAACGCCCCACACCCCGGGCGAAGATCACGTTGTAGTAGATCAAAAACACGACCGGCACGCGCGATGAGAGACCGCGCGCCAGATCGAGGCAGTAGTCGAGGTTCGCCCCCTCCTCGATCGCGCGGGCGGTCGTCCCCTGTATCACGGGCCCGTCCGCGAGCGGGTCGGAGAAGGGCACCCCGATCTCGACGATGTCCGCCCCGGCCTCGACGTACGCCTCGCCGACCTCCCGCGCCCCTTCGAGCGTCGGGAAACCAGCCGTCAGGTAGGGGATGAGCGCCGTCCTGCCCTTCCCGAAGGCCTCCCTTATCTTCCCGCTACCGTCCATCGCGCTCCGCGAGGGCCTTGGCCGCCTCCTCGACGTCCTTGTCGCCGCGGCCCGAGAGGTTCACGACCAGGTTCTTCCCCGGTCCGAGCTCCTTCGCCACCTTCTCGGCGTAATGTATCGCGTGCGCCGTCTCCAGGGCTGGGATTATCCCCTCCGCCCTCGAGCACAGCTCGAAGGCGGCGAGCGCCTCCTCGTCGGTCGCGCTCACGTACTCGGCGAGACCCTCGTCCTTGAGGTAGGCGTGCTCGGGTCCGGTCGCCGGGTAGTCGAGACCGGCCGAGACCGAGTGCGCCTCGCGCACCTGCCCGTCCCCGGTCTGCAGCACGTAGCTCTTCGCGCCGTGCAGCACCCCGAGCCGCCCCTCGGCCAGCGAAGCCCCGTGCTCCCCCGAAGCGAGGCCGCGTCCGCCCGCTTCGACGCCTATGAGCCGCACGTTCTCGCGCCCGATGAACGGGTAGAACGCACCGATCGCGTTCGAGCCCGCCCCGACGCAGGCCACGATAGCGTCCGGGTCCGATCCGAAGCGCTCGCGCGACTGCACCTCTATCTCGCGCCCTATGACCGCCTGGAAGTCGCGCACGATCCTGGGGTAGGGGGCCGGCCCCACCACGCTCCCGATGATGTAGTGGGTGTCCTCGACGTTCGTGACCCAGTCCCTTATCGCCTCGTTCACCGCGTCCTTGAGCGTCTTCGACCCGCTCCCGACCGGCGCGACCTTCGCCCCCAGAAGCTCCATCCGCACCACGTTGAGCCGCTGGCGGACGGTGTCCTTCTCGCCCATGTAGACGACGCACTCCTTGCCGTACATGGCCGCCACCGTCGCCGTCGCCACCCCGTGCTGGCCCGCCCCGGTCTCCGCGATGATCCTCCTCTTGCCCATCCGGTCGGCGAGCAGGATCTGACCGAGGGCGTTGTTGATCTTGTGCGCCCCGGTGTGCGCCAGATCCTCGCGCTTGAACCACACGTTCGCCCCGCCCCACGCCCTGGTGAGCCGGGCGGCGAACATCAGCGGCGTGGGCCGGCCGACGAAGTCCCGGGAGAGGGAGTCGAGCTCCTCCACGAACTCGGGGTCGGTCCTGTAGCGCTCGTAGGCCTCCTCGAGCTCCTCCAGCGCATGGATGAGCGTCTCCGGCACGTACCTGCCGCCGTAGGGGCCGAAGTACCCGGCCCTCACCTCTTCACCGCCAGCCTTTTGCTGCACCTACGAACCTCCGGATGCGCTCACCACTCTTCTTGCCGGGCCTCTCCTCGAGTGAGCTCGAGGCGTCCACGCCGTACGGGCGGAAGAGCTCGACCGCCTCCCGCACGTTCTCCGGCGAGAGCCCCCCTGAGACGAAGATGTTAGCACAGCCCCTCACCTCGTTGGCCACCTCCCAGTCGAACGTCCTCCCGGTTCCCCCCCTCGCCGCACCGTCGTACGCGTCGAGCAGGAAGAAGTCGGCCGGGCAGGAGTTCATCACCGCGAGGGAGGCGGCGTCGCGCACCCGGATGGCCTTCATCACGCCGAGGCCGTCCCGGCGGAGCTCCTGGATCTCCCCGGGCCCTTCGTCGCCGTGGAGCTGCGCGAGGTCGAGCCCGACCGATTCCGCGATCTCGAGGATCCTCCCCGGCTCCTCGTTCACGAAGACCCCGACCTTCAGGATGCCGCCGGGCAGCGCGGAGGAGATCTCCCGCGCCCGTTCCACCCCGACGCGTCGCGGGCTCTCGGCGAAGACGAACCCGACGGCGTCCGCGCCCGCTCCGGCGGCGGCCAGCGCGTCCTCCACGTTGGTGATCCCGCAGATCTTCACCAGGACCATCTCAGGAGGCACCCTTCCGAACTGCGGTCTCGAGCGGGACGAGCCCTGCCTCTATCTCCCGGCGATGAGGCTCCAGGAACGGAGGGAGCGAGAGGTTCTCTCCCAGGTGATCCTGGTCCTCGTCCACCGCGAAGCCGGGGCCGTCGGTCGCGATCTCGAAGAGGACCCCGCCGGGCTCGCGGAAGTAGATCGAACGGAAGTAGTAGCGGTCTATGACCGGGGTGACCCCCAGGCCCGCCCGCGCGAGCCTCTCGCGCCAGGCGGCGTGCTCTCCCTCGTCCGAAGCCCGGAAGGCCACGTGGTGCACGCCACCAGCACCCACCCTGCGGTGGCGCGCGAGATCGGGGCGTTCGACCAGCCGCACCTCAGTCCCCGGCCCTCCGGGACCGACCTCGAGCGTCACCACCCGGTGAGAGTCCTCCGTGTACTCCGCCGCCCTGCGGAAACCCATGACCCGGGTCATCACCTCCAGCGTCGGCCCGAGCTCAGAGAGCGCGAGGCTCACCCCCTCGATCCCCCGGATGCCGCGCGAGGCCTCCACCGGGCTCTTCTCCCACGGCACGCCGGGCTCGGTGCCGCCCCCCGTATCGTCGACCAGCTCCAGGCTCTGCCCCTCGGGGTCGGTGAACGGGAGCACCGCCCGTCCCTCCCGCTCGCGCACCTCACCGGGGGAGATGCCATGCTCCTCGAGGCGTTCGGCCCACCACCCGAGCGCCTCCCGTCCCGAGACCCGGAAGGCCGTCGCCGAGACGAGGCCCGCTCCGGGCCGATGCGGGGCGGCGAAGGACCAGTCGAAGAACGTCATCTCGGTGCCGGGGCGTCCGATCTCGTCGGCGTAGAACAGGTGGTACGCCGAGACGTCGTCCTGGTTGACGGTCTTCTTGACGAGCCGCATTCCGAGAACGCCGGTGTAGAAAGCGACGTTCCCGGAGGCGTTCGCCGTGACCGCCGTCACGTGGTGTATCCCGCCCAGCTGCATCTCGCTCACCCCTCTCGCTCGCCCTCGATACGGGATATTACCCCATCGCGCAGCCACACCCCGGCCTCCTCGATCTCGGCGCGAGTAAGCCCGTGCCCGGCCTCCTGCCAGCGCAGCTCCACCTCCGCCCCCGCCTCCCGCAGGATCTCCGCGAGCCGGGAGGTACTCCCGCGTGGGATCATCGGGTCGAACCTGCCGGCGGAGAGGAAGACGCTCCTGCCGGAGAGGTCCGGCAACTCCCGCGGCTCGAAGGGGACCATCGCGCGCAGCAGCACCGCGGCGCGCAGGGTCTGCGGGCATCTCAACATGACGCTCGCGGCGACGTTCGCCCCGTTGGAGTAGCCGACTGCGACGACCCGGGAAGGGTCGAAGCCGTACTCCCGGGAGGCCTCCCCGACGAAGACGGCGAGCTCGCGCGTGCGCAGGCGAAGATCCTCCTGGTCGAAGACCCCCTCGGCGAGCCTCCGGAAGAAGCGCGGCAGGCCGTTCTCGAGCACCTTCCCCCGCACCGAGAGCAGGGCGGCGCCGGGCGCGAGCTCTCTGCCGAGCGGGATCAGGTCGCTCTCGTCCCCCCCGGTGCCGTGCAGCAGGAGCAGCGTCACGCCGGATCCGCCCCTCCCGCCGATGAAGCGGTGGACGAAGCCTGGGTGCGGCCCCTCGCCTACCACGGCATCGAGGAGATCCTGCGGACCAGAGAAGGGTCGCGCACCGCCGCCTCGCCGACGAGCACCGCGTCCGCCCCGGCGTCGCGCAGCCGGCGGGCGTCGGCGACCTCCCTCACCCCGCTCTCGGCGACCAGCACGACGTCCCCGAGCAGCGGGGCGAGCCTCTCGGTCGTCGCGAGATCCACCGAGAAGTCCCTGAGGTCGCGGTTGTTGACCCCTACGATCCCGGCCCCGGCCTCGAGCGCGAGAGAGGCCTCCCGCTCGTCGTGCACCTCGACGAGCGCGGCGAGGCCGAGCTCCCCGGCGAGCGAGACGTAACGCGAGAGCGTCTTCGCGTCCTTGAAGAGCGCGACGATGAGGAGCACCGCATCCGCGCGGGTCGCCGCCTCTATGACCTGCGCCTCGTCCACCGTGAAGTCCTTGCGCAAAACCGGCAGGCCCGTCCTCTCGCGCGCGGCGTCCAGGTCGAGCATCGAACCCCGGAACCTCGAAGGCTCGGTGAGCACCGAGAGGCATCTCGCCCCCTCCCGCTCGTAGCGCTCCGCCCACCCGGCCGGGTCGAGCTCCCGGATGTCCCCGGCAGAGGGCGAGGCCCGTTTGACCTCGGCTATCACCGAGACGCCGGGGGCCTCGAGCGCGGCGGCGAAGGGCCTCTTCTCGAAGCGCAGCGCCTCCTCGTAGAGGATGTCCAGGTCCGCGCTCCTCCTGAGCTGCGCGGCACGCTCGCGCGCCACCTCCGCGAGGGCTTCGAGTATGCTCGGGACGCTACCCCTCACAGGACACCCCCGGCGAGGCGGCGGGTCGTGCGCACGAAGCTCTCGAGCGCCGCGAGCGCCTCCCCTCCGTCGACCGACTTGGCAGCGAGGCGAACCCCGGAGGCGAGATCCGGACAGAGCCCGGCGACGTATATAGCGGCGCCGGCGTTGAGCAGGATCACCTCGCGCGCCGCCCCCCTCTCCTCGCCCGAGAGCACGTCGCGCAGGATGCGGGCGTTCAGGTGGGCGTCGCCGCCCAAAAGGGCGTCGGGCCCACGCACCTCCATCCCGAAGTCCTCCGGCGAGATCTCGTACTCCCTTATCCCGTCATCTCCGACCTCGGCGACGAACGTCTCGCCGCACAGCGTGATCTCGTCCATCCCGTCCGAGCCGTGCACCACCAGCGCCCGCTCGGCCCCGAGCCGGAGCAGCGCCTCGGCGACCGGCCTCAGGTATTCGCGGCTGAAGACCCCGACGAGCTGACGCCTCGCCCCGGCCGGGTTGGTCAGCGGGCCGAGCAGGTTGAAGACCGTGCGGAACGGCAGCTCCGAGCGCACCGGGGCCACGTATCGCATCGCCGGGTGGTGGGTGCGGGCGAACATGAACCCGATGCCGGTCTCGGCGATGCAGCGCGAGACCTGCCCCGGGGAGAGCTCTATCTCCGCCCCCAGAGCCTCCAGCACGTCGGCCGAGCCCGAGCGGCTGGTCGCGGCCCGGTTGCCGTGCTTGGCGACCTTCACCCCCGCGCCGCGCGCGACGAAAGCCGCCGCGGTGGAGACGTTGATCGTGCCCTTCGCGTCCCCGCCCGTCCCGCAGGTGTCCACCACCTCCGGTGGAGCCTCGACCTTCTGGGCGAAACGGCGCATCGCCCGGGCGAAGCCCACGATCTCGTCGACCGTCTCCCCCCGCAGCCTGAGCGCTGTGAGGAGCGCCGCGGTCGCCGCCTCGGAGGCCACCCCCTCCATCACCGTCTCGAGCGCCCGCTCGGCCTCCCCCTCGGAGAGGGTGCCGCCGGATGCCAGGGTGCGCAACGTCTCGCGAAGCACTAATCGTCCAACAGGAAGTTCGAGAGGAGTCTTCTGCCGTTCCCGGTGAGCACGCTCTCGGGGTGGAACTGGACACCCTCCACGGGGGATCCCCGGTGGCGCACCCCCATGATCACGCCGTCCTCCGTGCGCGAGGTCACCATGAGACACTCCGGCACCGAGGAGGGCTCGATGACGAGCGAGTGGTAGCGGGTCGCGGTGAAACCCTGTTCGAGCCCCCGGTAGACCCCCTCACCGTCGTGCAGGATGCGCGAGGTCTTGCCGTGCACCGGCTCGCCCCGGACGACCTCTGCCCCGAACGCCAGGCCTATCGCCTGGTGTCCGAGGCAGACCCCGAGCAGCGGCACGCCCTCTCCGGCCGCCTCCCGCACGAGATCGACGGAGATCCCGGCATCGTCCGGCGTGCACGGTCCCGGCGAGACTACTATCCTATCCGGATGGAGGGCCAGGGCTTCGCGGGGTGAGATCTCGTCGTTGCGGCGGACGACCACCTCGCCTGCGCCCAGCTCGCCGAGGTACTGCACGAGGTTGTAGGTAAAGGAGTCGTAGTTGTCCAGGACGAGAACCCGCATCGCCAGGAGAATTTTAGCAGGTGGGGAAGGAGGGGCGCTTTGACCCTGCTCCTCACCGAATCCGACGTCGAGAGCGTGCTCGACTTCCCGAGCGTGATAGAGTCCGTCGAGCAGGCCTTCCGGCAGCAGGCCGAGGGCCTGGCGACGAACCACGCCCGCCGCCGGGTGATGACGCCCTCGAGCGGCCTGAACGTGATGTTCGCCGGCGCACCCGAGATGGGGTCGATGGGCCTGAAGGCCTACTCGATCTCGCGCTCCGGGGCACGCTTCTACGTGATGCTCTTCGACGCCTCGACCGGCGAGCTGCTCGCGATCGTCCAGGCCGACCGGCTGGGGCAGATGCGCACCGGCGCGGCGAGCGCGGTGGCCACCCGGCACCTCGCCCGGCCGGACGCCAGGACGCTCGGCATCTACGGGGCGGGCTGGCAGGCCGAGGCCCAGCTCGAGGCGATAGCCTGCGTGCGTGATCTGGAGCGCGTGGTCGTCTACAGCAGAACCGGGGAGTCGCGCCGGGCGTTCGCCGAGAGGATGAGCGAGAGGACGGGCCTCGAGGTCGAGCCGACCTCCTCCGTCGAGGAGCCCGCCGCTCAGGACATCGTGGTCACGATCACCTCCTCCCGCGAGCCGGTGCTGCGCGGCGAGTGGCTCTCCCCCGGATCCCACGTCAACGCCGCCGGCTCGAACTTCCTGTACAAGAGCGAGATCGACCGCGACACGGTCCGTCGCTCGAGCCTGGTGTGCATAGACTCCCGCGAGGAGATCGGACTCGAAGCCGGGAGCCTCCTTCCCTCGCTGGACACCGGCGTCCTCTTCCCGGAGGCCGTGCACGAGCTCTCGGAGGTCGTCGCCGGACGCATCCGGGGCCGGCGTGGCCCGGAGGACGTAACGCTCTTCGTCAGCCAGGGGATAGCGCTCGAGGACGTCGCGACGGCCCGACTGGTCTACGACCGGGCGCTGGAGCAAAACCTCGGCCGCGACGTGGATTTCTGAGAGGAGGAGACTTGTTCGAGGAACCGGAGAGGTTCACGACGCCCTTCGAGGAGGGCTATCGCCCGCTGGGGCGGGCGGAAGTAACGGATAGCCCGAAGGGCGGCGTACGGCTGCGGTGCGGAGATACGACGGTGGAGGTGTCCGCGCCCGCCCCCGGCATCTTCCGGGTCGGGATGTTCCCGGGGGGACACCCGGTGGAGTACGGCTCCTGGGCCGTCGTGGAGGGAGCGTGCGATCCACCGGCCACCGAACTGCGGGAGTCGGAAGGCGGGATCGTCCTGCGCGCCGGGGACATCGAGGCGCACGTCTCGCTCGACCCGCTGCGGGTGGGCTTCGCCGATGACTCGGGCAGACCCTTCGCCGCGGACGACGCGAGGCTCGGGATGGGCACCCTCCGGGACGGCAGGCTCCGGCTGTACA
>JAIMBO010000169.1 GCA_023511405.1 Rubrobacteraceae bacterium | reverse complement strand
CCCCTCCAGCGCGACCGAGTCCCCGTCCGAGATCAGGGACGAGACCGCTTCTTTGAGGTCCATGATCTTCTCCGATGCACCAGCCATCTACATCCCTTCCCCGCAGACTTCTGCACCGGTCAAATCTCCACCTCCGGGAATCGGAATCCAACCTCTCGAGCCTATTCTGTCATGCCCACAGGAGAGTACAAACACCGACGAGCGGGGACGCGTATGCCGGCAGCCTCCCATTATCAGCCCACCGCTGCTTCGATCTCCTGCAGTATCTCCCGGGTCGAGGCCACCCGGCCGAACACGCGCGAGATGCTCTCGAGCGTCGCGGCGTGCGAGGGCTCGTCCAGCCCGCCGTTGGCGTCGCTCGCGAAGACGACCGGGATACCCGAGCCGCGCGCAGCCTCTAAGAGCCGGCAGATGTTCGGCAGGCACTTCCCGATCACGAGCAAGGCGGAGCTTCCCGGACGCACGGTCCAGTCTAGCCCCCCGCTCCCGATAGAGCTCTTCACGCCACGGCTCAATGCACAACCTTCCCGGCGGAGACCTCCCGGCGCCCGACCCGCACCGGCGCGGTCTCCTTTATCCCGAAGGCCAGAAGCGCACACACGAAAGAACCACCCGCAGCTATCCACAAAGGAGCGGCTATCCCGAAGTGGTCCGCCGCCACACCGGCCACCGTCGGCGCCACCGTCCCGCCCACGAGCTCGCCTATCAGCTGGGTGAGCCCCACCGCCGTCGCCACGTAGGCCGCGGGCAGCGACTCACCGGGGATTATCGCCATGAAGATGGGGAACGCCCCCTGCCCGAGGGCCGTCAGGAAGCCTATCACCATCATCTTCTCCACCGAGGCGTGTATCAGCGCCAGGCATATGGGCGAGAGCGTGGTTATGAAGGCGAAGGCTATGAGCGTGGGCTTCCGGCCCACCCGGTCGGAGATAGCAGGTCCCACGAAACCCCAGACGAAAGTCCCGAAGCCCACGGCCCCCATGATGAGCCCCATGTCCGTCGGGGAGTAGTGCGCCCCTTCGGTGAGAAACGTCGGCGCGAAGCTGGTGAAGGCGAAAAGCCAGGTCATGAAGAACGCCGAGATGAGAACGCAGAACCACACGTTGCGGTTTCTGAAGACCATCCCGAAGTCGCTCCTTCGGATGCGGCCGTGCTCCTCCACTCCGGCCGTCCTCGCGGGCTCGCGCATGTACTTCAAGAGGACGAAGAACATAACCAGCCCCGGCACCCCGACCAGGTAGAACGCGTAGTGCCAGGAGTAGTGCACGGCGATGGCCGTGACGATTATCGGCGTGAGGGTGGCGCCGATGAGCCCCGTGGAGCTCTGCACGAAGCCCAAATTGAAACCGCGCCTCTCCTCGGAAGAATCCGCCATCACGCTGGCCTGCGCTATCGGCAGCACCGGCCCCTCGGAGACGCCCATGAGCCCTCTCACCACGATCAGCATGATGAAGCTCCTGGCGAGACCCGAGAGGAACGAGAACAGCGAAAACGTCAGCGTGATCGGCAAAAGCACCTTCTTCCTCGAGCCGATGAGATCCGAGAAAGACCCAAAAACGAACCCCGAGATGGCCCAGCAGATCGAGAGGACTGAGACGATGAGGCCTATCTCGGCGTTGTTGAGCTTGAGATCCGGAGCGATGAACGGGAAAAGGTAGACCACGCTCAGACGCTCCATGAAAACGAAACCGAAGACGAAGAACATCATCAAAACTACCGCGTTCTCGTAGCGGAAGAACGTTCTTCTCTGACGGTGCTCCTCCGTCACCGTTCTCCTCTCCTTTCCTGAAGGCGAATGGGACTACCTGCCGCTTCCATGCGGCTCCGAAAGGTACTCCTCCCCACCGAGCACCTCCTCGAACTCCGGGTCGAAGGGCAACCCGGTGTAGTTCTCGGCGAGGCTCTCGGAGGCGGCCCGGGAGCCCGTGACGTAGTCGAGCTCGGCGAGCTGCAGTCTGATCTGGAAGGGATCGTCCCCGGGGAAGCGGTGCAGCATCGAGGTCATCCACCACGAGAAGCGGCTCGCCTTCCATACCCGCCGCAGGCAGACCTCCGAGTAGCGCTCGATGAGCTCCTCGCTGCCGCGGGCGTAGTACTCGCCCAAGGCCCGCGCGAGCACGCGTACGTCGGAGGCGGCCAGGTTCATCCCCTTGGCCCCGGTGGGCGGTACGATGTGCGCGGCGTCTCCGGTGAGAAAGAGCCTGCCGTGGCGCATCGGCTCGGCGACGTAGCTGCGCATCGCCACGACTCCCTTCTCGATGATCGGGCCCTCCACCAGCCGCCAGCCGTCGAGCGCGACCCGCGCCTGCATCTCCTCCCAGATCCTCTCCTCGCTCCACGCATCCGGGTCCTCGTGAGGGTCGCACTGGAAGTACATCCGCTGTATCCGCGGCGAGCGGGTGCTTATGAGCGCGAAGCCGCGCTCGTGGTTGGTGTAGATGAGCTCCTCCGTCGAGGGCGGAGCCTCGACGAGTATCCCGAACCACCCGAAGGGATAGAACCTCTCGTATTCGCGCAGAGCCCCCTCCGGAACCGAACGTCGGCTCACCCCGTGGAAGCCGTCCGCCCCGACCACGAAGTCGCAGACGAGCTCTTCCTGCTCCCCATCCTTCTCGAAGCGGACCTTCGGATTCTCGCTCTCGAGGTCAGAGATCGAGACGGCAGGGGCCTCGAAGTAAACCTCCCCACCCGCCTCGAGCCGGGCTTTTATGAGGTCTTTGACCACCTCGTGCTGGCCGTAGATGGTGATGGATCTCCCGACGAGATCCTCGAAGTCCATCCGCTCCCTGCGGCCTCCGAACTGCAGGTTTATCCCGCGGTGGACGGAACCCTCCCGGCGCATCCGTTCTCCGAGCCCGGTGCGCGCGAGAAGATCGGCCGTCCCCTGCTCGAGCACACCGGCCCGGATCTCGGTTTCGAGAGTCCTGCGACTGCGGCGCTCGAGAACGACCGATTCGATCCCCTGCAGGTGCAAGAGGTGCGAGAGCAGAAGCCCCGCCGGTCCCCCGCCTACTATGCCTACCTGCGTGCGTATCTTTCTCCCACCTTTCTCTCCTTCTCACCCGTATCCGCACACCCGCCACCACTCACTCCACGGCCGCTCCTAAGCCGCGGGCAATCTGCCGCACAGCTCCAAAACCGTGGGTGAACCGGAGTGCCCGGGGACCCGATCTCGGGATACACACCCTCCTCCTTCCGTAGCCCGACAGGGCGCGCGGATCTACTCTGCCCCTTTCGGCATCAGTATCTCTCCGGTCAGGCCATAGCGCAAATACCTGATATATAGCCGGGCCATACCGCTGGCGTATACCTCTCGTGCAGCTCAGTTCTGGTGCCGGTAACCGGGGGCTCCAGCGGGCTCCTCCGTGTAGGTCCTGTGGGCCTCGTGGATCTCGCGGACGAACAAGAGCAGGATGAAGCCGCAGAAGATGAGCGCGGTGTCCAGGAAGAGGGCGGCGTGCCAGTTTCCGGTGGCATCACGGAGCGCCCCGCTGATGGACGGAGAGAGTATGGCTCCCATCTCGCCGATCAGGTTCATCATCCCGAACATCGCGCCGAGGTAGGCCGGGTTCGTCAGGTCGGCGGCGAGCGC
>JAIMBO010000168.1 GCA_023511405.1 Rubrobacteraceae bacterium | reverse complement strand
ACCTCCCCCAGGGCCGGGGCGTTCTCGGCCAGGATGTCCGCCCAGAGAGAGGGGTTCGAAGACCCCACGCGGGTGAGATCCCGGAAGGAGGGCCCGGCGAACGAGAGCGCCTCCGGGGAGATGTCCGAGGCTACCCTGAGCAGCGCGACCGCCATCAGGTGCGGCAGGTGCGAGAGCGCCGCCATCAGCAGGTCGTGCTTGTCTGCCTCCACCGCGGTGGGCGTCGCGCCGAGGCTCCTGACGAAACCCGAGACCTCCCGGTAGTCGTCCGGGTCGGTCCGTTCGGTCGGCGTGAGGAAGTAACGGGCACCCTCGAAGAGGTCGGCCCGGGCGTTGTCGACGCCGGAGAGCTGGCTGCCGTTCATCGGGTGTCCGCCGACGAAGCGCAGCCCCAACCTCTCCGCCTCCCGCACTATGCCGGCCTTGGTGCTCGCCACGTCGGTCATGAGGGCCCTGGTGGGCGAGAGGTCTTTCAGGAGGGTGACTATCTGAGAGATGGGGGCGGCGAGGACGACGAGGTCTGCTCCGCGCGCCTCCTTGAGCGTCGAGGGGCGGTCTATCGCACCGAGGGCGGCGGCCTTCTCCAGCACGCCGGGTCGGTCCACCCCGATCACCTCCCAGTCCCCCCTGCTGCGGGCGGCGAGACCGATGGAGCCTCCGATCAGGCCGACCCCGACCACGGCGAGCGTGCGGCGCACCCTACCTCCCCGAGAATGCGGAGATCACGCGGTCGTTCTCCGTCGAGTTCCCTATGGTGATGCGGCTCCAGCCCGGATACCCGAGCGCCTCGCCCTCCCGCACCAAAACCCCGGCCTTGCGGAAGACCGCCGGCTCTATCTTCGCCAGCACGAAGTTGGCCTGCGAGGGGACGTACTCCACGCCGGCCTCGCCTAGCGCCCGCTGCAGCCGTGTGCGCTCCTCGATCACGAACGAAGCACGCTTGGCGATGCGTTCGGGGGCGCGCATCGAAGCCGCCGCGGCGACCTGGGCGGCCAGGTTCACGCTGAAGGGGAAACGGACCCGCTCGGCGTAGTCTGCGATCTCCCGGGGGGCCAGACCGTAACCCACCCTGAGGGCCGCGAGGCCGTGCACCTTCGAGAAGGTGCGCACGCAGACCACGCTCTGCGTGGAGAGTGCCAGCTCGTGCGAACCCGGGTACGACGGGTCGTCGACGAACTCGTAGTAGGCCTCGTCCAGGATCAGCAGGACGTCTTCCGGCAGCCCGTCCGCGATGGCCCGCACCTCTTCCAGCTTCAGGTGTGTACCGGTCGGGTTGTTCGGGTTACAGAGGATCACGGCCCGGGTCTTCGGGGTCAGCGCGGCGAGCAGGGCGTCAGGGTCCACGGCGTGGTCCGCCCGCAGCGGCACCCTGCGCGCCTCGAGCCCGACGATGCGGGCTATCGTCGCGTAGAGGCTGAAAGAGGGCCACGGGAAGACCACCTCCCCCGGCCGCTCGACGAGCTGCAGCAGGTTCAGGAGCACCTCGCTCGATCCGTTGCCCACCACCACGTTCTCCGGGCGTATGCCGGCGTTGGCCCCGGAGATGGCCTCGCGCAGGGCGGCGGCGTGGCGGTCCGGGTAGCGGTTGAGGCGGGGCAGGGCCTCGCTGATGGCGGCCTCCGCCTCCGGGAGCGGTCCGAAAGAGAGCTCGTTGGCGGTGAGCTTCACGTAATCGCCCTCGCCGCGTTCGGCTTTTGCCTCGTGCGAGATCCACGGCGGGTTGTAGGGCTTGAGGAGGTCGAGCTCTCTTCTGAACTTCAACTTGCGGGGCTCCTTGTTCTCGAAAGGTTGCTTGACGTATCCAGGTATAACAGACTAGTCTCTCGGGGGAAGGCTTGCAACGGCCTCTCCTTGTCCGGAGGGTCGCAGGCGGATACAATCGCAGACTCATGGAGAGAATCTTGGATGCGAACGAGAGGATAAGCTCTCTCCGGGAGAGGATCGACGAGGTGGACGAGGAGCTCGTCCATCTTCTCAACGAGAGGGCCCGGCTCGTGCAGGAGCTGGCCGAGCACAAGCTGGAGGCAGGAATACCACTCTTCGATCCCAGGCGCGAGGAGGAGATCCTGCGGAGGGTCGTCGAGATAAACGAGGGGCCCATCTACGACTCCTCCATGCGCGACATCTTCGAGCTGATCATGCACAGGATCAGGGACATCGAGCTTCAGAGGCGCGGGGAGTAGCGGATGGAGGTAAGAGAGAGCACCGGGGTGCAGGCCCGGACGAACAACGGGATGATAAGACCGCAGAGCTTCAGGGTGGTCGCGGGCCCCTGCACGGTGGAGAGCTACGAGCAGTTCGAGGCTTCGGCGAGGGCCGTCAAAGAGGCGGGTTTCTCCTACGTGAGGGGTGGGGCCTTCAAGCCCCGCACGTCCCCCTACTCCTTCCAGGGCCTCGGCGTGGAGGGGCTGAGGATAATGTCCGAGGTGGCGGGGGATCTCGGGCTCAAGGTGGTGACCGAGATCATGGACCCCGCCGACATAGACGTGGTGATGGAGCACGCCCAGATCCTGCAGATAGGCACCCGCAACATGCACAACTTCTCGCTTTTGAAGCGGGTCGGCTCTGCGATAAAGGGCTCGAAAGAGCACGGGGTGATCCTGAAGAGGGGGTTTGCCGCGACCGTCGAGGAGTGGATCCTTGCGGCCGAGTACATAACCTCCTCCGGCGGGGACAACGTAGTCCTCTGCGAGAGGGGGATAAGGACGTTCGAACCCTCGACCCGCTTCACGCTCGATCTGTCCGCCGTGATAGTGGCCAAGCGGCTCTCCGAGCTCCCGGTCATCGTGGACCCCTCGCACGCGGCCGGGAGGAGGGATCTGGTCGTGCCCCTGAGCAAGGCGGCCGTGGCCGCGGAGGCCGATGGTCTTCTGGTCGAGTCGCACCACGAGCCCAGGGAGGCGCTGTGCGACGGGGAGCAGGCCCTTCCCGTCGAGGATCTTATGACGCTCAGGGAGACGCTCTCCCCCTTCGCCTCGGCGATGGGCAGGCAGGTAATCTAGACCCCACGGGAAGGTGAGCTGACCTGAGGACCGCCCTCATCGCGATCGTCTCCGCCGTCTTGGGTGGGGTCGTCGCCGCGCTCGTCGTGCTGCAGGTCGGTCCGGGTGGACGGACCGGCGACGTGACCATAAACCAGGCCCCCGCTCCACGGGTGAGCGTCGTGAGCTCCGGAAGAGGGTCGGCCTCTTCCATCGCAGCCATGGTCTACCACCGCGACGGACCGGGGGTAGTGAGCATAGACGTGGTCTCCGGGTCCGGCACCGCCGGGGGATCGGGCTTCGTGCTGGACAAAAACGGCCACATAATCACCAACCAGCACGTCGTCGAAGGGGCGAAGGATATCTCGGTCGAGTTCGCGAGCGGGATGCGCCGCAGCGCGGAGGTCGTGGGCTCCGACCCTTCCACGGACATAGCGCTCCTCAAGGTGGACGCCCCGAAGAGCGTGCTCAAGCCGCTCACGCTCGGTGATTCGAGCGCGGTGAAGGTAGGGGACCCGGTAGTGGCGATCGGCAACCCGCTCAACGTCGGGATCAGCGTCACCAGCGGGATAATAAGCGGGCTGGACCGTTCGATCCGGGCTCCCAACAACTACACCATAAGCGG
>JAIMBO010000167.1 GCA_023511405.1 Rubrobacteraceae bacterium | reverse complement strand
GGGGTCTTCTCCTACCACCACTACCACTCCGTCTCCCACGAGGTGCTCTGCGTCGTATCCGGGACGGCGAGGCTGGACCTCGGAGGGCCCTCCGGGAAGACCTTCGACGTCGAGGCTGGGGACGTCATCGTGATCCCGGCCGGCGTCGGGCACCGCAACGCGGGCTCGGACGGCTCCTTCCGCGTCGTCGGGGCGTACCCGCCCGGGCAGGAGCGCTACGACATCCGCACGGGGGAACCGGGCGAGCGTCCCGGGGTGCTCGAGAATATCCGCCGGGTCGCCCTGCCCGATTCCGACCCCGTCTTCGGGCCCGAAGGACCGCTCGTGGAGCGCTGGGGTATCCGAAGGTAGCCGGCGAAAAGACAGCCGGGGCTGTAGAAAAAGCATCGCAGCCCCGGCTTTCCATACCCCTCAGTAAATACCCGGTCCCGAGAGCTGGGTGGCGATGCTGGTGTGGTCATCCTGGGCGGTGTTGGATGGTTGATCGTCGCTGTAGACGATCGAGGCAAGGCCGGTCTTGGGGTTCGCGGCGACCCCGAAGTCGTCGTAGAGGTCGCGGTTTCCGGTGCAGGAGACGCCCTCCTCGCAGACCCCGCCCCGGTGGTTGACCGGCGAGGCCTGGTACTGGTGGATGGTCCTGCCGGAGCCGGCGGCGTGTCGGATCTGCGCCATGTAGACGTGCCACTTCGCCGACGAAGGCGCCGTCTGCGGGTCACCTTTGTAGCTCGTGCCGTAGTAGACGACATCTACCTTGCCCGCGCTCCCGGCGATGCTCCAGGGGAAGATGGCGGTATTGGCCGGGCTAAAGTTGACCTTCTTCGGCTTCGACCAGTGCCTGCCCTGGTCGGTGGAGTAGCTGTAGAAGACGCCCCGGTCGTTGCTCCAGAAAGCGTAGACGTTGCCCGCGCGGTCCACGCTGACGTTGGTGAACTGGTGGTTGTAGCTGGCGCTCTTGGGGCCGACATAGACCCTGTAGTCCTTGAAGGTCTTACCGCCGTCGGTGGAGACGGCCATCCACACCGCGTGGTAGCCGCTCTGGCCGGTGGTGCTCGTCACAGCCTCTGAGGCGTAGGCTATGCCGTTGAAGACCTGGTAAATGTTGTGGTTTCTCGGGTCTATTGTGAGGTTGCCGATCTGATTGTTGTCTATCAGGTAGGCGTGGCTGGCATCTATGGCGCCCGGCACGGCGTGCTGGGTGAAGGTCGCCCCCGCGTCGTAGGAGCAGTCCACGTCGATGTTGAACGTGGCGATGTCGTGGTAGGAGATGCAGACCTTCCTCGCACCGTCCGCCGCGATCCACTCCCGGTCGTCCACCGGGATCGTGGCGCCGAGCACGTTTTTGGACCAGGTTTTACCTCCATCCTTGCTGGTGCTCACGGTGACGTTGGCCAGGCTCAGGCTCGCGACGTAGACGTTGTAGTTGCCGGCGGCGTTCTTCTGCGGCGCGACCGCCAGGTCGGTGTCGCCGCCTCCGGGTGCGAATCCGGTGCTGTTCTGGCCCGCAGAGAGGATGTTAGGCGAGGCGAGCGTCCGGTAGTGCCGACCGCCATCGGAAGACTTCCAGGCCAGCGTCCCTGCTGTGAGCCCGTTCTCCGAAGAAGCGTAGAAGTTGCCCGCCTTATCCGCCCGGATCGCGGGCTCGGCGGCGTTGTTCTTGCACCTGTTCCCCGAGCCGGGACACACCGTGCCCACCGGCTGCGGCGGAGTCGCGGCGAGCTCGAAGTTCTTGAACTGCACGCTGGAGGACGCCCGTGCGCTCCCGTAGGCGGCTGGCAGCAGGCATAGAGCCGACACGACCGATGTCAGGAAAACGACCCACGCCTGGCGGAGTACGACCCTGCTCATTTCCTTCTCCCCCTTCCCGATGTTTCGACTGGCTCATTCTACAAGGAAGGCGCAGGCGCAAGATCAGAATCGGGACATTCTTTACAGAATGTTCACAGAAAGGACATCGTGAGCACCTACTTCTTCGGGAAGGAGGTCCACGCCATCGCGATAGAGGGCAAACTCACCGGGGCGAGCGTCATCAGGAGCGCCCCGGCCGGGCCGGCCCCGATGCCGTAGGAGAGCATGGTCTGGATTATCGGGATCTCCCCGGCGGTCGGGATGACGAACAGGGTCCCCGCGATGGCGATCCCCACCACGATCAGGATGCTGTTGCCGAGCTCCGGGCCCGCGGCCGGGAAGAGAAAGGCTCTCGCGGCACCGAGCAGCATCACGATCACGACGTACTCCGGGATGATCCCGGCCGCGAGCCGCACCAGCGAGCGCACCCAGCGGACCGGCAGGCTCCCCGGCGTCGCGGACGGGGTCGCGATCTCCTGGACCCTCCGGGGGTCCACCTCAGCCTTCGGTGAGAGGCGGGCGGCCAGGAGCCCGGCCCCGAAGACGAGCGGTATCCCGAGCAGGAGCCGCAGGACGGCCCACCTCCACCCCAGCGTGAAGACGATGAAGACCAGCACGGCCGGGTTGAGGGTGGGGTTCCCGAGCCAGTAGGAGACGGCGCCGCCGACGGAGACCCCGCTGCGCCTGAGCCCCTTGACGAGCGGTGCGGTGCAGCAGGTGCACATCATCCCGGGCAGGGCGAGAACGCCACCGAGCACCGAGGAGCGAAGCGACTCCCTCCCGAGCACCCGCGCGAGCCAGTCCCGGGGAACGGTCGTCTCGACGGTCGCGGCGAGGATGAGCGCCAGGACCAGCGCCTTCCAGATGGACTCGAAGTAGCTTACGGCGTAGTCGAGGGCGGAGGAGAACGAGGGAGCAGGCGGGGAGGCGGCCCTGCCGCTCAGGATCGAAGGCCCGAGCGTGTGGCTCGATGCGGCATCGAAGACCTTGTGGTAGTAGGGGGCCCACTTGACGTAGAAGAGCCCCACGACCGCGAGCAGGAGCAGTAACCCGAACCCTCTCACAAACCACAGGAACCTCGGCTGCTCCGAAGCGTGACCCATGCCCAAATTTTCCCTCCCTGCGCCGCACGAAGACCTGCCACAGGGGCGCGAACCGGCCCGAGCCCAAGACTACCATACAGCGGACGGGAACGCGTCCCGCTCAGGTCGCCAGGTAGGGTGTGGTCGCGTACTGGAGCATCCCGCGGGTGTCGGGGGCGGGACCGAGCTCCATGCGCAGCCGATCGTCCCTTCCCTCGAAACCGAATTCCTCGAGCAGGGGGCGGGCTGTTTCCGGGTCGGGGACGATGAGCTCGGCCGGAGCTTCCCCGGCGACCTCGAGGGCCCGTGCGAGGAGTGCCCGTGCCGCACCATCTTCTGCGGCGAGGAATGGTCCGATCCTGACCGCGCCGCTCGCGGCGGGGCTGAGGATGAGGTATCCCTTCATGCTTCCGGTCGGATCCCGGACGACCAGGCCCTTACCCGGGTGCCTTCGCAGGACGGCGAAGATGACCGCCGAGCGGTCGCCGCCGTATGACCAGTAATCCACCCCGTAGAGTTCCGGGAGGTCGGCGGCGAGGAGAGGACCGACCCGGTAGCGATCGTAGGATGGCACCTCCTTCGGCACCGGAGCTCCGGCCTCCCGCCTGTAAACGGCACGCCGGCAGACCGGCCTGAAGCCCAGCGTCTGGTAGAGGCTTTCGGCCTGCGCCGTCGAGTACAGGCGGATGGTTCTCACCCCGGCAGAGCGCAGATAGGACACCGCCCAACGGGTAAGGGCGGTCCCGAGCCCGGCTCTGCGCAGGTCGTCCCGCACGGCCAGGTGGCAGAGCACCCCCATCCTGCCGAGCGGCACGGCCCCGACCATCCCGGCGAGAGCA
>JAIMBO010000031.1 GCA_023511405.1 Rubrobacteraceae bacterium | reverse complement strand
CCCCGGAGGGTGTGAGCAGTACGTTCTGCGGCTTTACGTCGCGATGGATGACACCCTGCGCATGGGCCGCCGCGAGCGCCCGGGCCACCCCGGCGGTGATCCTGGCCGCCTCGCGCCATTCCAGGCGACCCCGGCGCAGGATGAGATCCCTGAGCGTACCGCCTCCCACGTACTCCATCACGATGCAGGGGAGCCCACCCTCTCGGGGAGCATCGTATATCTCCACCACACCCGGGTGATCGAGGGAAGCGGCCGCAAGGGCCTCCTGCCGAAAGCGGGCCACGAAGCTGGGATCCCTCGAGTAGGGTTCCTTGAGAACCTTGACCGCCACCCGGCGATCGAGGAGGTGGTCGCGAGCGGCGTACACCTCGCCCATCCCTCCGCCCCCGAGGTAGCGTTCGATCTCGTAGCGCTCTGAGATCAGAGTCTTCTCCTTCAGCAAGGTACCCTGCTACCTCCTATCGCACCCAGGCCCTTCTATGGAGCCTCTCCCAGGGAAACGAGCCTTCCAACCCCTATATATCCCGTCCAGGGCCCCGGAGCAAACAACATGATCTGTTTTTGTTGGAACGGTTGCAGGTGGCGCCTGGATCACAGCGCTCAGAATCCGCGGCGGCGCCGGGCGATCCGGCGCACGATGACCGAGGCCCCGAAGAGGGCGGTCATCCTGACGGCCCCCTGCAGCACGGCCTCGGTGAGGTCGTCTTTGATGCCCCGTCTCTCGGGGATCCGACGCTCTATGTAGCGGTTCACCGGACGGCTGAGGCCCATCGCCAACCCCATAGCCAGAATGGTGACCAGCCTCCGCTGCATCTTCTCGCTCATCGCGTGACCCTCCTCCCGAGGTACGTTCTCGCCCCTGCGCCTGCTCACTTCTTCCGCCCCTGGCGCGCCCAGCACGTAGGACCCGCGCGGCACTCCCTCGGGCCGGCCGATGTATCCCTTGTTGAGCAGATACCTCACGGCGACGGCGCACGCCGGCGAGGTGGGGTCGAACCCGGCGCGCGTCGCCGCCCCCTCCTCCCGCGGCACACCCTCCCCGCCGAGCGGGACCGGGACGTTCGGCCGCCCGCCCGCTATGTCGTAGATCGCCTCGAGGAGCCGGGCCGCATCCGCCTCGACCCCGCTGGTCGCAGCATCTGCCCGCGGACGGTCACGGTGCGCTCGCTCCTGGCTCATATCTTCTCCTCTTTTGGGTTATCAGCCTCGCTTCGCAGCTCGTCCGTGGGCTCTCTCTCGCCCTCGTCCTTGCCCTCCGGGATGCGCTCCTCTATGACCTGGTTGAGTTCCGCCCCCACGAGCAGGATGACCGTCGAGTAGTAGATGTAGAGCAGGAGGATTATGATCCCGGCGAAGGACCCGTAGGTCGCATTGTATGAGCCGAAGGTCGAGACGTAAACGGAGAAAAGGAGCGAGAACCCCACCCAGAAAAGGAGCGCCACCACCGCTCCCGGGCTGATCCAACGCCACCTCTGCGTCACGGCCGGGGCGTAATAGTAGACGAGCGCGAAGGCGAAGAGCACGAAGCCGGCGAGTATCGGCCATTGGATCACGGCCCATACCGTACGAAACACCCCGCTCAAACCGACCACCCCCGCGAGCCCACCTCCCACGGAGGCCCCGAAGACCACGATGCCGAGCGACACCACCAGAAGGACTATCACGGCGAGCGAGATGAAGATCGATATCCCGTAGACCTTCCAGAAGGGGCGGTTCTCCTCCACCTCGTACATCACGTTCATCGCCTCCATCACCGAGCGAAAGGCGCCGGAGACGCCCCACAGGGCCAGAAGCACCGAGACGATGGCTCCGAAGGTGAACGCCCCGCTCGCCCTGCTCCGCGCTATCGAGAGGAGCTGGGTCTTTATGAGCTGGGTCGCCGAGGCGGGCATCACGCCGGAGAGGTTCCTGATCAGGGTGTTCACCAGGTTCTCCGCCCCGAATATGCCGAGCAGGGAGAGCAGGAAGACGAAGAACGGGAACAGCGCGAAGAAGATCCTGTAGGTCAGGTTGCCCGCGAAGGCCATCACGTGGTCCTCGTTGACCTCCTTGAGGGTCTGCTTGACGACCTCCACGGGTTTCAGCCTGCCCCTCACCCTCACCTCACCTCCCCGGACCGCGGGTACCCGGCGGCCGCCTCGCACTCCCCGCCGGAACCCGGCCCTCCGGCTACTGCATCATCTTTCCAAGATTTTCGTGCTCCGGTATCCATGTGCTGTGCACCATACCCCTCAGGCGGAGAGGGCAAACAACGCCCTTGGTCGCCCCCGATGGCTTGCGTTAAACTAGCCGGGTTCGGAGAACGGACCATCACAGGGCAGGTGGCTTGCGTTGTTCGCCGCGGAGACATTGAAAGAACCCCCGAAGGCGCTCCGCTCGACCTTCGAGGCGCTGCGCACGCTCTACCAGCGCCGCTGGCTGCTCTGGTACATGATCCAGCGCGACGTCTCAAAGTCCTACCGGGGGTCGGTGCTCGGGTTCGCCTGGGCGTTCCTCGGGCCGCTGCTCCTGATAGCCCTCTACACCATAGTCTTCTCGAAGATCCTCGGGTTTCGTTTCCACCCGGTCGCGGGGGACCCTTCGCTCAACTTCGGGCTCTACCTCTACTGCGGGCTCATCCCCTACCAGATGTACGCCAACACGCTCAACTCGGCCACCGGCATCATCCAGAGCAACTCGATGCTGGTGAAGAAGATGGTCTTCCCGACCGAGATACTGCCGTTCGTCTCGGCCACCTCTACGCTCGCCGAGCGCCTCTTCGAGCTGGTGGTGCTCCTCGCCCTCCTGGTCGCCTTCGGGCACCCGCCGGGCTGGACGATAGCGCTGCTGCCGGCAATCTTCGTCATACAGCTCCTGTTCATCCTGGGGCTGAGCTACCTGTTCTCGGTGATAGGGGCGTATCTGCCGGACATCAAGGAGACGGTGCGCTCGATCGTCAGGGCCTCGTTCTTCGTCACCCCGGTGATCTGGCCGGCCGACAAAGCAAAGGGCGTATTTCACTACATAGTCTCGCTCAACCCGATAGCCTACTTCGTCGAGGCCTACCGGGACCTCATAATCTCCCACACCCTCCCCGGCGCGATTCCGACGCTCGGGTTCACGGTGTTCTCGATCCTCCTGTTCGCCGGAGGCCTGATGCTCTTCGTCCGCGCCAAGCACCGCTTCCCCGACCTGATATGAGCCTGGCTGTAAGACTCAGGAACGTCTCCAAGAGCTTCCGGATCTACCCGAGGCAGCGCGAGCGCATCCTCGAGGCGATCACCTTCGGCAGACTCCGCTACAGCCGGGACTTCTGGGCGCTCAGGGATATAAACCTCGACGTGGAGGCGGGCACCTCTCTGGGCATTCTGGGGCGCAACGGAGCCGGCAAGAGCACGATGCTCGAGATCGTCGCCGGTATCCTGCAGCCGACCGCCGGCACGGTGGAAACAAACGGCCAGATAGTCCTTTTGCAGATAGGAGCCGGGATCAACCCGCAGTTCACCGGCCGGGAGAACGTGATGCTCACCGGGCTCATCCTCGGCATAGACCGCAAGAAGATGCTCGAGCGCTTCGACGAGATCGAGGAGTTCGCCGACCTCGGAGATTTCATGGACCAGCCGGTGAAGAACTACTCGAGCGGCATGCGCTCGCGGCTGGGGTTCGCGGTAGCGGTCAACGTCGAGCCGGACATCCTGATCGTCGACGAGAGCCTCTCGGTCGGCGACGCCCTCTTCAAAGCGAAGGGGCTGCAGAAGATGCGCGAGCTGCGCGACCGGGGGACGACCATCCTCTTCGTCTCGCACAGCACCTCCCAGATAAAGGACTTCTGCGAGAAGGGCGTGCTGCTGCACGAGGGCAGGATGATAGCCCACGGAGACGTCGCGGAGGTGGCCGATCGTTACCAGGCGCTGCTGGCGAGCATCCGGGCCTCGGAGAAGGGCGGGGCGCAGAACGGGTATCAGCTCCAGGAGGAAGAGAACGACTTCGCCCCGAGCTTCAAGGAGAACCCGGATCTCGCCCGCCGGGCGAAGCGTCTGCGCCACGGCACGGGTGAGGCGAGGATCTCACACGTCGAGGTCCTGGACGAACAGGGCCGGCCTACGGAGGAGGTGAGCCCGGAGGAGCGGGTGACGGTCCGGGTGCACGTGGAGTACGAGCAGCCGGTGCCGGCGAGCGCGGTCGGGATCACGCTGCGCAACAACAGCGGCCTCGACGTCTTCTCGACCTCCACCGCGCTCGAGGGGCGGAAGATCGGGCCCAAAACAAAGGAGGAGCGCCTCATCGCGGACTTCTCCTTCCAGCCCACCCTGAGACCGGGGCTCTACAGCGTGGGCGCCTTCGTCTCCCCGCCCGCGGGGGGGCACGTCTTCCTGGACTGGGTGGACGTCGCGGCGGTCTTCGAGGTCGGGAAACCGCAGGAGCGACGTCAGATCCCGGGCCTCTTCCACCTGCCGACCGAGGTGGCCGTCCACAGCCTGGCCCGCCGCGGCGCCTCTTAGAGGACGATGCCCAGGGTTTCGGTCGTGGTCCCGAGCTGGAACACCCGCGGCTTCCTGCGGGCCTGCCTGGCCTCGCTGAGCCGCCAGAGTTTCCGGGACTTCGAGGTGGTGGTCGTCGACAGCGGCTCCACCGACGGCTCGGTTGAGATGGTGGAGCAGGATTTTCCGGAGGCGCGGGTGGTGGCCCTCGGTGAGAACCGGGGGTTCTCCGGGGCGGCGAACGCCGGCATCGAGGCCACGGATTCGGAGCTCGTCGCCCTGCTCAACAGCGACACCGAGCAGGACGTCGGATGGCTCTCGGCGCTCGTCGCAGCCTCCGACGCCCACCCGGAGGCGGGGATGTTCGCGAGCAGGATGCTCTCGCTCCACGACCGCCGCGTCCTCGACGGCGCGGGGGATGCGCTGCGCGCGAGCGGGCTCCCCTACCGCGTCGGCCACGGCGAGGTGGACCGCGGGCAGTACTCCGTAAAACGCTACGTCTTCGGGGCGTGCGCCGCCGCCGCCCTCTACCGCCGCAGGATGCTCGAGGATGTAGGGCTCTTCGACGAGGACTTCTTCGCCTACTGCGAGGACGGAGACCTCTCGTTCCGGGCGCAGCTCGCCGGCTACCGCTGCCTCTACGTGCCGGACGCCGTGGTCTATCACGCCGGCGGGGCCTCGAGCGGCGGGGGACGCAGCCCGACCGCGACCCGCCTGGGCACCCGCAACAGCATCCTGCTGCTCGTGAAGGACCTGCCGGCACCGCTCGTCCCCGCGATCCTGCCCACATTCCTCGCCGGGCAGATGCTCCGTCTCGCGACCTCCGCGGCCACGGGGACCCTGCCGGCGCACCTGGCCGGGCTCTCGGAGGTGCCCGCGATGGTCCCCGCGATGCTGCGCAAGCGCCGCAGGGTGCAGAAACTGCGCCGGGTGGAGGTGGAGTACGTGGAAAGGTTGCTCGAGGCATCCTCGCGGGAGGCTCGCAGGAGCCTGCTGCGCCGGGCGAAGGACCGGGTGTTGCCGAGGATCGGCGGATGAGGTTCTCGGCGGTGATCGTCAACTACGCCTCCTGGCCGCACACCCTGCGGTGCGTCGAGAGCCTGCTCGGGGCGGGGGACCCGGAGATCGTAGTGGTGGACAACGACCGCGAGGAGCCACCGAAACTCCCGGAAGGGGTACGCCTCCTGCGAAACCCCGAGAACCTCGGCTTCGCCCGCGCCTGCAACCGGGGCCTCCGCACCTCGAGCGGCGAGATCGTGGTGTTCGTGAACCCCGACGTCATCGTCGAGCGGGACTTCTTCGAGCGCCTCGGTGAGTTCTTCCGCGGCGCCCCGCAGGCCGGGGTCGCGGGGCCCAGGATCGTCGACGGCACGGGCGCCCTGCAGCTCTCGGCCCGCCGGGAGGTGAACCTCGCCTCCGGGCTCCTCGGTCGCACCTCCCTCCTGACCCGTGCGTTTCCCAAAAGCCGCCTCGTGCGGCGGATGTTCCCGGCAGCCGGGGAGCCCGGGGCCCCGGTCGCGGTCGACTGGGTCTCCGGGGCCTGCCTGGCGGCGAGGCGGGAGGTGCTGGAGGAGCTGGGGGGCTTCGACGAACGGTTCTTCATGTACTTCGAGGACGCCGACCTCTGCCGCCGCGCCCGTCAGGCGGGCTGGAAGGTCTTCTACCTGCCCCGGGTGCAGGTCGTCCACCACACCGGGGCGAGCAGCGGCGACAGGACCCGCGCGATCCTGAGGCTGCACAAGAGCGCCTTCCTCTACCACCGCAAGCACGGCCCGCACGGTCCCTTCGGGATCTACGACCTGCTCGTCCTGCTCGGGCTGTGCGCCCGGGCGGGGGTGCGGCTGGCGGGTACGCTCCGGCCTCAGGGCGAGTAGACGGGCAGCCTCCCCGCGGGAACCCCGGAGAGCGGCGGAGCAGCGGCGTCTTTCTCGGAGAGGATGGGGTCTTCGAGGGGCCAGTCTATCCCGATCTCCGGGTCGTTCCAGAGAACGGAGCCCTCAGCCTCCCGGTTGTAGGGTGCGGTGCACTTGTACGCGAAGAGCGCCGTCTCGCTCAGCACCACGAAACCGTGGGCGAAGCCCTCCGGCACCCAGAGCTGGCGCCTGTTCTCCGAGGAGAGCTCCACCCCGGTCCAGCGCCCGAAGTGCGGCGAGCCCCGGCGGATGTCCACCGCCACGTCGAAGACCTCCCCGGTAAGGACGTAGACCAGCTTGCCCTGCTGGTCCGGGTTCTGGTAGTGCAGCCCGCGCAGCACGCCGCGGCGCGAGAAGGAGAGGTTGTCCTGGACGAAGACGCCCGGCAGGCCAGCCTCCTCGTAGCGGCGGCGGTTCCAGGTCTCCATGAAGAACCCGCGCTCGTCCCCGAAGACATCGGGTTCGACTATCAGCACGCCCGGAAGCGGCGTCTCCACGACCCTCACGCGAGAGGTTCCTCCCCGGCTATGTCGAGCAGGTAGCGCCCGTAGCTGTTCTTCCTCATGGGTTCGGCCAGCCGGACGAGATCCTCCGCGGATATGTACCCCATGCGGTAGGCCACCTCCTCCGGGCAGCCGATCTTCAGCCCCTGCCGGTGCTCGATGGTCTCGATGAAGTTCGTCGCCTGCTGCAGCGTCTCGTGGGTGCCGGTATCCAGCCACGCCATCCCCCGACCCAAGAGCTCGACCCTGAGCTGCCCGCGCCTGAGGTACTCGACGTTGACGTCGGTGATCTCAAGCTCCCCCCGCGCCGAGGGCTTCAGGTTCGCGGCGATGTCCAGGACCTGGTTGTCGTAGAAGTAGAGCCCGGTCACCGCGTAGTGCGAGCGGGGCCTCTCCGGCTTCTCCTCGATGCTCACCACCCGCCGCTCCTCGTCGAATTCGATCACCCCGTAGCGTTCCGGGTCGCGCACGTAGTAGCCGAAGACGGTCGCCCCCTCCTCCCTCGAGGCCGCCTCGCGCAGCGTGCTCCCGAAACCCTGCCCGTAGAAGATGTTGTCCCCGAGGATGAGCGCGACCGGCCCGTCCCCGACGAACCCGCGCCCGATGATGAACGCCTGCGCGAGCCCCTCCGGACGGGGCTGCTCGGCGTAGCTGAGCGTGATGCCCCACTGCGAGCCGTCCCCGAGGAGCTGGCGGAAGCGCGGCAGGTCCTGCGGGGTCGAGATCACGAGGATCTCCCTTATCCCTGCGAGCATCAGCGTACTGAGAGGATAATAGACGAGAGGCTTGTCGTAGACCGGCAGAAGCTGCTTGCTGACGACGTGGGTCAGCGGGTAGAGCCTCGTCCCCGATCCCCCAGCCAGGATTATGCCCTTCACCCGTACACCTCCATGGCCGCCCATGCTAGCGCACGAGCGGGTCTCTCGCAGCCCCGGCACACCTTGAAAGGGGTTCTCCTGGTATGCTACTTTCCCGGTCGTATGTTTCCCGCCCCCCACCGGCCGCGAACTACCACGGGCCCCGGACGATGTCTCCTCGGGGCACCCCGGTGAGCGGCTGCGTGAGATCCCATCTCGGAAAGGCGGGGAACGCTTGAGCATCGAGAGAGAATCCGACAGAAGAGGCGGCGTGATCGCCGCGTGGCGCGGGTGGCTGCCGGAGATACCGGACGAAGCGGTGGTCACGCTGGGCGAGGGGGAGACCCCCCTGGTTCCGGCGCCGCGTCTCTCGGAGCGGGTCGGGGCGGAGGTCTACCTCAAGTTCGAGGGTGCTAACCCGACGGGTTCGTTCAAGGACCGCGGGATGACCGTGGCGATGAGCCGGGCGAAGGCAGCCGGGAGAGAGGCCTGCGTCTGCGCCTCGACGGGCAACACGGCGGCCTCCGCGGCGGCCTACGCGGGTAGGGCGGGCATGGCGTGCTTCGTCGTCGTCCCGGCCGGGAAGATAGCCTCGGGCAAATCCGTCCAGATCCTGGCGCACGGGGCACGGATCATCCAGATCGAGGGGAACTTCGACGCGGCGCTCGCCATCTGCCGCCGCCTCGCGCAGGAGGTGGAGGAGATCGCGCTGGTCAACTCGGTGAACCCCGACCGCATCGAGGGTCAGAAGACGGCGGCCTTCGAGATCGCGCGGGCGCTGGGCCGGGTGCCGGACGCGCTCGCGCTTCCGGTCGGGAACGCAGGCAACATCACCGCCTACTGGAAGGGCTTCGTCGAGTGGCGCGAGGCGGGCCGGGCGGAGAAGACCCCGAGGATGCTCGGCTTCCAGGCTGCCGGAGCGGCCCCGCTCGTCCTGGGGCACGACGTCGAGAACCCGGAGACGGTGGCGAGCGCGATCAGGATCGGCTCCCCCGCGAGCCGGGAGGGGGCGCTCGCGGCGGCGCGGGAGTCCGGAGGGTCGATCGAGAGCGTCACGGACGAGGAGATCCTCTCTGCCCAGAGCCTCGTCGCCCGCGAGGAGGGCGTCTTCTGCGAGCCGGCCTCGGCGGCGGGGGTGGCGGGCCTCCTCAAGCTGGCCCGGGAGGGACGCGCCCCGGAGGGGACCGTCGTCTGCGTGCTGACCGGTCACGGCCTCAAGGACCCGCAGGCGGTGGTCGAACGGGCGCGGCTCCCGGAGCCCGTGGCGGCGAGCTTCGAGGCCGTCGTCCGGCGCGTGGGGAGGGTGCTCGCGTGATCTCGGTCCGGGTACCCGCGACCTCGGCCAACCTGGGCCCGGCCTTCGACGCCGTGGGGCTCGCGCTCTCTTTGGGCACCAGGATCAGCCTGGACATCTCCCCCGAGCCGGTCGTCGAGGTGCACGGGGAGGGGGCGCGGATGATCCCGCAGGGCCCCGAGCACCCGGCCTATCGCGCGGCCCGCTTCGTCGCCGAGATGGCCGACGAGGCCGAGCTGCACTTCCACCTCGTGCAGCACAACGACATCCCGCCCTCGCGGGGGCTCGGCGGGAGCGCCGCGGCGCTCGTCGGGGGAGCGGTGGCGGCGAACGACCTGCTCGGGCGGGCGCTCGCCGCCCCGGACCTCCTGAACCTGGTCTGCGAGCTCGACGGTCACCCGGACAACGCCGCACCCGCGCTGCTCGGCGGGCTCGTCATCGGCACCCTCACCCCGGAGGGGATAAAGAGCGTCCGGCTCGAGCCCGAAGGCCTCCGGGCGGCCGTCGCGGTGCCCGATTTCACCGTCTCGACGACCGCCGCCCGGCGGGCCCTCCCGGAGAAGGTCCCCCACCGCGACGCGGTCTTCAACGTCGGGCGCTCCGGGCTGCTGCTCGGGGCGCTCGCCACCGGAGAGTACCATCTGTTGCGGGTCGCGATGCAGGACCGGCTGCACCAGCCCTACCGCGCGCACCTCATCCCGGGGCTCGAGGAGGTCATCGAAGCCGCCCTCGAAGCCGGGGCCTACGGCGCCTCCCTCTCCGGCTCGGGACCGACCGTCATAGCCTTCGTCCCGGAGGAGGTGGCCGTGCGGGTGGCCTCCGCGATGCGCGCGGCCTTCGGCAAAAGGGGCGTCGAAGCACGAGCGTGGGCGCTGGAGGTGGACCTCGCCGGAGCCCGGGTGGAACCCCCGGGCGAGGTAGGCTCCCCCGTGCTCGAACCCGTGCCGTAGGATGAGGGCTGTCCGGTGGGTCCCGAACTCCAGAATATCCTCCGGGCGGGGGATGTGAAAAGCCCCGCCACGCCGTAACATTACGCCCAGAAGGTGGCCGGGACGCACCCCTCCCCCGCCCGGCCATCTCCAATCTTCCGAAGTCCACCTCATCCGCTTGACAAACTGCTACAAGCTGTTCTATCCTTCGCACAGTTTTACGGTAAGGTTGCAGGCGAGCGAAGGGATACTTTGAGCGAAACGCTTCAAAGGTTGCAGGCGGCGGAGGGGTACAGGCCCGCCTCCGTCTTCTGGCTCGCCCCGCCCATCCATCCTCGAGTATCCACGGTGTCCGCTCCGTCCGTCCTACGACTAATTAGCCGGGCGGGCCGGAGCGGCGTCCTCCGGTCCGCCTAGAGAGCCGGCGGGGAGCACCCTGCTCCATCCTCCGGCCGAAGGGTTCCCAAAACCAACGAGCAAGGCCGAGAAAACGAAAGAGAACAGGAGCACCGTGGAGAATACCGCCCATCAGATAGAGTACAGGCCCCGCACCGGCAGCGAGGCGATGTGTGAGGCGCTGCTCGACGAGGGGGTCGAGCATCTCTTCGGGTACCCGGGCGGGGCGATCATGCCGTTCTACGACGCGCTCCCCGAGTACCCGCTCAGGCACGTGCTGGTGCGTCACGAGCAGGCCGCCGCGCACGCTGCCGACGGCTACGCGCGGGCGACGGGGAGGGTCGGGGTGTGCGTGGCGACCAGCGGCCCCGGGGCGACCAACCTGGTCACAGGGCTCGCGACGGCGCAGATGGACTCGGTGCCGGTGGTGGCGATAACCGGGCAGGTCGGCCGGGGAGCGATGGGCAAGGACTCCTTCCAGGAGACCAACGTGATGGGCATGGCGATGCCCTTCACCAAGCACTGCTTTCTGGTCGAGGAGCCCGAAGAGCTCTACGAGACGATCCGGCGGGCCTTCGCCATAGCCCGCTCCGGGCGGCCCGGGCCGGTCCTGGTCGACGTGCCGAAGGACGTGCAGCTCGCCACCTGCGGGGGCGGCAACTGGTACCGCCGACTGCGGGAGGCGCCGCCGCCGATCACGGAGCCCGCGCTCGAGGCCGCCGCGCTCCTGCTGCGCAACGCCCGCCGGCCGATCATCCTGGCCGGGCACGGCGTCATCCTCTCCGGGGCGGAGAGGGAGCTGATGCTGCTCGCCGAGCGCACCGGCGCCCCGGTCGTGACGACCCTGCTCGGGATCAGCGCCATCCCCGAGGACCATCCGCTCTACATCGGGTGGCCCGGGATGCACGGGGCGGCGAGCGTCAACCGGGCGATAGACCGCGCGGATCTGCTGTTCGCGGTGGGGATGCGCTTCGACGACAGGATCACGGGCGACCCGAAGCGGTTCGCGCCGAACGCGAAGGTCGTCCACGTCGACATAGACCCTTCGGAGATGGGCAAGGTCATAAGGCCCACGGTGGGCATCACCGCCGACGCGAAGCTCGCGCTGCGCGGCGTCCTCTCGCACCTGCGCGAGATCCCCGACGAGAGGTTCCGCGAGCGGGCGCGCTGGCGCGAGGAGATAGAAGAGAGCCAGCGGCCGGAGAGGGCGCGGGAGGAGGAGGCCAGCGAAAAGTTCGGGCCGATCAGGATCCTGCGCGCCATAAAGCGGGCCGCCGGGGAGGAGGTGCGGCTCGTCACCGACGTGGGCCAGCACCAGATGTGGGCCGCCCGCTTCTTCGAGTTCACCCGGCACAACAGCCACATAACGAGCGGGGGGCTCGGGACGATGGGGTTCGCGCTTCCGGCGGCGATGGGGGTGGCGCTCGGCTGCTCCGGCGAGCCGGTGTGGGTCGTCGCCGGAGACGGCGGCTTCCAGATGAACCTGCAGGAGCTCGCGACCATCCGCGACCTCGGGCTCGACATCAAGGTCGCCATCATGAACAACGGCTACCTCGGCATGGTGCGCCAGTGGCAGGAGTTCTTCCACGACCGCCGCTACTCGGAGACCCCTATCACCGGCCCCGACTACGAGCACCTCGCCCGGGCCTACGGCATCGCCGGCAGGACGGTGCGCGAGGGGGACGACGTCGAGGAGGCCGTCCGGTGGGCGCAGGAACAGGAAGGTTGCGTGGTGCTCGACTTCCACATAGACCCCGAGGCCAACGTCTACCCGATGATCCCCGCCGGCATGAGCGTCGCCGAGATGATCGAGGAAGATGACGCCTCCTGAGGAAGAGACCGTCCTCGAGGTCCGGCTCGCCGCCGGGGTCTACCCGATCTCGCGGCTTATCACGACGATAACCGGCAAGAGGATGCCGCTGGAGAGCCTCACCCTCGCCCGCGACGGGGAGGGCAGGACGCACGCCGCGCTCTCTTTGGGTTGCGGAGAGGAGGCGGCCCGTCGCTACGCCGTGCTGCTCTCGGGGCTCGAGGACGTCGAGGAGGCGACGGTAGCCGGGGAGACCGTGGAGGTGGTCGTGGCTTCCGGCGGGATCGGCCCCGCAGCGGAGGGCATAACCCACACGAGTTGCGGGGAGCTGGTTCTCGCCTGCGGGACGCCGCAGAGCGTCGAGTCCTGGCTCAAGGACAGGAAGAGTGGAGGAGAGGTCGTGTTGAGGGTCGGTCCGCTGGTCCGGCCGGGAGGAGGTACAGATGGCTCGCGTATACCGTGAAGGGGACATCGGGGACGAGATAAGGCGCCGCCGCATCGCGGTCCTGGGCTACGGAAGCCAGGGGCATGCCCACGCGCTGAACCTCAAAGACTCCGGCTGCGAGGTGACCGTCGGGCTGTACGAGGGCTCTGGAAGCTGGAAGAAGGCCGAGGCCGACGGGCTCAAGGTGGCCTCCGTCGCCGAGGCGACCCGCTGGGCGGACGTCGTGATGATCCTGCTACCCGACGAGAAGCAGCCCAGGGTCTTCGAGAGCGAGGTCGCGCCGAACCTCGAAGAGGGGAACCTGATGCTCTTCGCCCACGGCTTCAACGTACACTTCAACCAGGTCTCGGTACCGCCCGAGGTGGACCTCGGGCTCGTCGCGCCCAAAGGCCCCGGTCACGTCCTGAGGCAGCTCTACACCGAGGGCAAGGGCCTGCCGGCGCTCTTCGCCGTCGCCAACGACGCGAGCGGGACAGCACGCGATCTCGTACTCTCCTACGCCAAGGGCATCGGGTGCGCGCGGGCCGGGGTTTTGGAGACCACCTTCGCCGAGGAGACCGAGACCGACCTCTTCGGGGAGCAGGCGGTGCTCTGCGGCGGGCTCTCGGCGCTACTCAAGGCCGGCTTCGAGACGCTGGTAGAGGCCGGCTACCAGCCCGAGCTCGCCTACTACGAGTGCGTCAACGAGCTCAAGCTCATCACCGACCTCATCTACGAGGGCGGGCTCGCCCGGATGCGCTATTCTATATCCAACACCGCCGAGTACGGCGACTACACCGCGGGGCCGAGGCTCATAGACGAGTCGGTGAAGGAGAGGATGCGCGAGATCCTCTCCGACATCCAGAGCGGGCGCTTCGCCAAGCAGTGGGTGCTCGAGAACCAGGCCGGCACCCCGAGCTTCCTCGCGATGCGCCGGCGGGAGGCGGCCTCGCAGGTCGAGAAGGTGGGGGCACAGTTGAGAGCGCTCGCCGCCGAAGGAACCGGGGCGCCGGGGGGTGAGAAGGGATGAGCAGGAAAGGGTTCGAGGTCTCGGACGAGCAGTGGATCTACCACGGCGGGGAGTTCGTGCGCCTGGGTGAAGTCCGGCTCTCCCCCGCCACCCACGCGCTCAACTACGGCACGGGGGTCTTCGAGGGCATCCGGGCTTACTGGAACGAGAGTCGGGGGACGCTGCAGGTCCTCAAGCTGCGCGAGCACTACGAGCGCTTCCTCAACTCCTGCGAGCTGCTGCACATAGACTGCGGTCACACGGTAGAGGAGCTCTGCGAGATCACGCTCGAGATCCTGCGGCGCAACGCCCCGCGCGAGGACACCTACATAAGGCCGCTGGCGTACAAGGCGGCGGAGTCGATCGGGGTGAAGCTCGCGCTGCCATCGGAGCTCTCGATCTTCACGGCCCCGATGGCGAACTACGTCGAGCTCACCGGGCTCAGGTGCTGCGTCTCCTCCTGGAGGCGGGTCTCGGACAACGCGATCCCGCCGCGCGCCAAGACCACCGGCTCGTACATCAACACGGCGCTCGCGGTGGACGCGGCCCACCGGGCGGGATACGACGAGGCGATCTTCCTCACCCAGAGCGGCTACGTCTCGGAGGCGAGCGCGGCGAACATCTTCCTCGTGCGCAAGGGGAACCTCATCACCCCGCCGCCCACCGCGGACATCCTGGAGGGGATAACGCGGGCGGCGGTGATGGAGCTCGCCGAGAAGGAGCTCGGGATGCCGGTCGTCGAGCGCGACGTCGGGCGCACCGAGCTCTACGCTGCGGAGGAGGTCTTCTTCACCGGCACCGGCTTCCAGATAGCCCCGGTCGTCGAGATAGACGACCACCCCATCGGGAGCGGACGGGTCGGCCCCGTGGCGGAGAGGCTGCAGGAGATGTACTTCCGGGCCGCCCGGGGCGAGTGGCCCGAGTACGAGGGCTGGACCGTGCCGGTCGAGGTCGTGCACGGGGCCGCCAGATGAGAGGCCACCGCTAGAGGGAGACTTCTTGGGCATCTCTTTCGACATCCTACGGCGACTAACCAGGGTGGCCGCCGGGCGAATTACCAGCCCCGGCCGCTAGGGCCGGGCACCCCGAAGAAGGGGGCGCAGGCGGCCACCCTCCACCGACGAGCCCCCGACAGGAACCAAGGATGATCCAGCGAAAGAGCAGGAGGCGAAAGAGATGCGCCGCATACAGATCTTCGACACCACCCTCAGGGACGGCGAGCAGTCGCCCGGGATCTCGCTCTCCGTCGAGGAGAAGGTAGAGATCGCCCACCAGCTCGGGCGTCTCAGGGTAGACGTGATAGAGGCCGGCTTTCCCATCACCTCGGAGGGGGATTTCGAGGCGGTGAGCCGGATCGCCTCGGAGGTCAGAGGCCCCGTGATAGCCGGGCTCGCCCGCATCCATCAGGCGGACATCGAGCGAGCCTGGGAGGCCGTGCGGTGGGCCGAGAGGCCGCGGGTGCACACGTTCGTTGGAACCTCCGACCTGCACATAGAGCACCAGATGCGCTCGAGTCGCGAGGAGATCCTGCGCCGCGCCGCCGAGGCCGTCGCGTTCGCGAAGTCCCTCTGCCCCGAGGTCGAGTTCTCCCCGATGGACGCCACCCGCACGGACATCGGCTACCTCTCCGAGGTGGTCGCGGCGGCCGTGGAGGCCGGGGCCGACGTGATAAACATCGCCGACACCGTCGGCTACACCACCCCGCCGGAGTTCGCGACCTTCCTCACCGAGCTCAGGCGGCGGGTACCGCATCTCGAGGAGAGGGTCCTCTCGGTACACTGCCACGACGACCTCGGGATGGCCGTAGCCAACTCGCTCGCCGGGGTCGAGGCCGGGGCGACGCAGGTCGAAGTCGCGGTCAACGGGATCGGGGAGCGGGCCGGCAACACCTCGCTCGAGGAGGTGGTGATGGCGCTCGTGACCCGGCGCGACCACTACGGCGTCGAGGTCGGCGTGGAGACACGCCAGCTCGCCAACACCAGCCGGATGGTCTCGAACATAACCGGTTACGAGGTGCCGCCGAACAAGGCCGTGGTCGGGCGCAACGCGTTTCTGCACGAGTCGGGGATACACCAGGACGGCGTGCTCAAGGACCGCAGGACCTTCGAGATCATGAAACCCCAGGACATCGGGATCGAGGGGAACAACATCTTCCTCGGCAAGCACTCCGGTCGGCACGCCCTCAAGGAGGCGCTCGCCGAGCTCGGCTACACACTCGAGGGTGAGGCGCTCAAGCGGGCCTTCGAGCGCTTCAAGGAGGTCGCCGACCACAAGAAGACCGTCACGGCCGCCGACCTCGAAGCGATAGCGGCGGACGAGGTGGGCTCCTTCACCGGCAAGTTCGTCCTGGAGTCGATGCGGGTCGTCGCGGCCACCGGGCGCCAGAGCCGGGCGGCGGTGAAGATCTCGCACGAGGACGAGGGCATCTTCGAAGCCGAGGCCGAGGGCGAGGGGCCGGTCGACGCGGTCTTCCGGGCGATAGACGCGGCGACCGGGATCCGGGGACGCCTGAAGGAGTTCCGGATAGACGCCGTGACCGGCGGGAAGGACGCCCTCGGCGAGGTGCGGGTCACGGTGGAGATCGACGGCTCCGAGTACTCGGGCCGCGGGCTCTCGCAGGACGTGGTCGAGGGCGCGGCGAAGGCGTACGTGCGGGCGGTCAACGTCCACGCGGCGAGCCGGGTGGGGGCGGAATGGGCGGCGAGGTGAGGCGCGTACTGCTGCTGCCCGGGGACGGGATAGGCCCCGAGGTCGTCGGGGCGGCCCGCGAGGTGCTCGAGGCGGCATCCTCCGCCTTCGACCTGGAGCTCGCCTTCGAGGAGGGTGAGATCGGGGCGGCCGCGATCCGCTCGTCCGGGGAGCCCCTGCCCGAAGAGACCGCCCGTCTGGCGCGCGAGTCCGACGCGGTGCTGCTCGGCGCGGTGGGTCACCCGGACTTCGACGGGGCCGAGGTACGTCCGGAGGCGGGGCTCCTCGCGCTGCGTCGGGAGCTCGGCGTCTTCGCGAACCTCAGGCCCGTCTCGGCCCTCCCCTCCCTGCTGTCCTCCTCGCCGCTCAAGCCGGAGCTGGTCGAGGGGGTGGACCTCCTCATCGTCCGGGAGCTGACCGGCGGGATCTACTTCGGCGAGAAAGAGGAGGGGACCGAGAGGGCGAGCGACCTGTGCCTCTACAGCCGGGAGGAGGTCGAGCGGGTCGCGCGGGTCGCATTCGAGGCCGCGAGGCTGCGAAAGGGGCGCGTGACCTCGGTCGACAAGGCGAACGTGCTCGCCACGAGCCGGATGTGGCGTCGGGTGGTCGCGGAGGTCGCGAAGGAATACCCGGACGTGGAGCTCGATAACCTGCTCGTCGACGCGGCGGCGATGTTCCTGGTGCGCGAGCCCTCCCGCTTCGACGTGATCCTGACCGAGAACATGTTCGGCGACATCCTCTCCGACGAGGCGGCGGTGCTGCCCGGATCGATGGGGATGCTCCCGAGCGCCTCCCTGGGCGAGGAGGGCTCGCCGGGGCTCTTCGAGCCGGTGCACGGTTCGGCCCCGGACATCGCCGGGATCGGCAGGGCGAACCCCTACGCGACGATCCTCTCGGCGGCGATGATGCTCCGCTACTCGCTCGGCAGCCCCGAGGCGGCCGGGGCGATCGAGGGAGCGGTCCGCTCCGCGATGGAGGAGGGCGTGCTCACGGCCGATCTCGGCGGACAGGCGACGACGCAGGAGGCGAAGGAGGCCGTGATCCGGCACCTGAAGCAGGCGGTGGCACGATGAGCATAAAGCTCTTCGACACGACGCTGCGTGACGGCACCCAGCGCGAGGGGGTGAGCCTCACCAGCGAGGACAAGCTGCGCATCGCGCGCGTCCTGGACTCTTTGGGCATCCACTACATAGAGGCCGGATTCCCCGCCTCGAACCCCAAGGACCTGGAGCTCTTCGAGAACTTCGACGCCGCAGAGCTCGAGAACGCGAGGCTCGTCGCCTTCACCCGCACCCGCCGGGCCAGCAGCCGGGCCAAGGACGACCCGGCGGTCTCGCTCCTGCCGCGCCTCTCCGCCCCGGCGGCGTGCATCGTCGCCAAGAGCTGGCGGCTGCACGTGGAGAAGGTGCTCGGGATCACGCCGGAGGAGAACCTGGAGGCGATCAGGGACACCGTCTCCTACCTCGTCGAGGCGGGCAAGGAGGTCATCTTCGACGCCGAGCACTACTTCGACGGGTTCCGCGACGATCCCGAACACGCGCTCTCGGTGCTCCGGGCGGCGGCCGAGGCCGGGGCTTCCTCGCTCGTCTTGTGCGACACCAACGGCGGGACGCTCCCTACCGAGCTAAAGGCGATCGTATCGCGCACCGTAAAGGAGTTTTCCGACGTCGAGATAGGCATCCACACCCACAACGACGCCGGATGCGGGGTGGCGAACGCGCTACTTGCGGTCGAGGCCGGGGCGACGCAGGTGCAGGGCACGATAAACGGGGTCGGGGAGCGCTGCGGCAACTGTGACCTCATCACCACGATAGCCGACCTGCAGCTCAAGATGGGGCTCGAGGTGCTCCCGCCGGAGAACCTGTCCCGGCTCACCGAGATCTCGAACTTCGTCTCGGAGGTCATGAACCTCACCCCGGACGCCCACCGGCCATACGTGGGCCACAGCGCCTTCGCGCACAAGGGCGGGCTGCACGTGGACGGCGTCTCGCGGGATCCTTCGACCTACGAGCACGTCCCCCCCGAGGCGGTCGGCAACCGCAGGCGCACACCGGTCGGGGAGCTGGCCGGGAAGAACTCGCTGCGGGCGAAGGCGAAAGAGCTCGGGCTCGAGGTTGGGGACGTCTCTGCGGTTCTCGCCGAGATAAAACGCCGGGAGCACGCGGGGTACCACTACGAGGCCGCCGACGCCTCGCTCGCCCTGCTCATAGAGCGGACCTCCGGGAAGCACGAACCGCTCTTCGAGCTGGAGAGCTTCAGGATCATCTCCGAGAAGCGCGCCGACGGGGAGACCACCGTCGAGGCGACGATAAAGCTCCGCGTCGGCGGGGAGCGGGTCATCTCGACCGCCGAGGGCAACGGGCCGGTCAACGCGCTCGACCGGGCGCTGCGGCAGGCGATAGAGCCCCACTACCCGCAGCTCGCGGGCATACACCTCTCCAACTACAAGGTGCGCATCCTGGACGAGCACCGGGCAACCGCCGCCACCACGCGCGTCCTGATCGACTCGACCGACGGCAAGCGGGTCTGGGGCGCGGTCGGGGTCGGAGAGAACATCATCGAGGCGAGCTGGCAGGCGCTCGTCGACGGGCTCGAGTACGGGGTCGGGCGCGGCTAGAGCGTTTGTGCCCCGCTCCCCGCCGGTGTAATCTGCTTCAATAGACGGGAGGCCGGCGGCAGGGCCGCTGGTCTTCCGCGGGCACGAGCCGAAGCAGGAGGTAGGTTCATCTTGGCACAGGAGAAGCAGAGGCCGGATCGGGCCTGGATCGAGAAGAAGGTCCGCGAGGTTGTGGGGGCGAACCTGCAGGTCGCGGCCGACGAGGTCAAAGACGAGGACAACTTCGTCTACGACCTCGGGGCGGACTCGCTCGACCTCACCGAGCTCGCGGCCGCGCTAGAGGAGGAGTTCGGGATCGAGATCCCCGAGTCGGAGTTCAACCGGGTGATGACGGTCTCGCGGGTCGCGGACTACGTAGAGTCCCAGCTCCAGTAAGGACGCAAGGGGGTGGTTTGCAGATGGTAGAGCGCTTCCCCGGGATGGTCCTGACCGAGGAGAGGATCCGGGAGTACCAGAAAGCCGGGTACTGGACGGAGGAGACCTTCGCCGAGAAGATGGAGCGCAACGCGCGCGAGTACCCCGATTTCGTCCACCGCGACGAGTGGCGCACCCTCACCTACCGGGAGCTGTGGGAGGAGGCCGGGGCGGTCGCGGCGAAGCTGCTCGAGCTCGGGGTGCGAAAAGGCGACCGGGTCGCGCTGCAGCTGCCGACGAGCCTCGACTACGTCGTCGCGCTCTACGGGGCCGTCAGGATCGGGGCGGTCGGGGTGCAGCTGCAGGTGGACCTCAGCCGGGATGCCGTCGCCCAGAGCATCGAGAAGGCCGGGGCGAGGGTGCTCGTCGTCACCGAGAACTATCGCGGGGAGCCGACGGCCGAGAACGCCCGGGCTATCCGCGACGCCAGCCCCACGCTCGAACACGTCATCGTGCAGGGCGGAGAGGACTACCCGAAGGACGTCCTCTCCTTCGAGGAGGTACGATCCTCCGGCGAGCGGCCGCCGGAGGACGTCGAGCGGGCCAACCGGCCGGAGGCACTCGACCCGTTCGTGATGGTCTTCACCTCCGGGACGACCGGCTCGCCGAAGGAGACGCTGCACCTGCACGCCAACTACATCTACGGCGACCGCTCCTACGAGAAGCTCTACGGGCACAAAGCCGGTGAGGCGACGCTGTGTCTCGCCCCGATAAGCCACCAGACCGGGATGCTCGTCGGGGTGAACCTCCCGGTCTACACCGGGGGCAGGATGCTCCTGATGGAGCACTTCGCAGCCTCGCGGGTGATGCGCTGGATGGAGGAGGAGAAGCCGACCTACCTCGTCGGGGCGCCGCCGCACGTCATCCACGTCGCCAACGCCCCGCGCCTCAAGGAGATAGACACCACGAACGCCCGGCTGTTCATCTACGCCGGCGGGCCGGTGCCGAGCCCCATCCTGCGGCGTCTGCAGGAGGACTCCGGGATCACGGTGAGCTGCATGTTCGGCTGGACCGAAGGGCTCGGGATGTCCATCACCCTCCCCGACGACCCGATAGAGGCGATAAGCAAGACCGTCGGACGGCCGCTGCCGGGGATGGAGGTGCGGCTGGTGGACGACGACGGCAACGAGGTGCCCGTCGGGGAGCCGGGCGAGATGCTCTGCCGCGGCCCCTCCTTCTGCGCCGGCTACTACAACAACCCGAAGGCCGCCGCCGAGCGGTGGGATTCGGAGGGCTGGTTCCACTCCGGGGATCTCTTGCGCAAAGACGAAGAGGGCCGCTACACCTTCATGGGCCGCGCGGACGACATCATCAACCGCGGCGGGACCAAGATAGACCCCAAGCAGATAGAGGACGTCCTCGGCGAGCACGAGGCCATAGACCAGGCCGTCGTCGTCGGCGCACCGGACCCCACGCTCGGGCAGCGCACGGTGGCGTGCGTGATCCTGAACGAGGGCGCAGAGGAGTTCTCGCTCGAGGAACTGCACGAGTTCCTGAGGGAACGGGGGCTCGCGCGCTTCCAGCTCCCCGACGGGCTCGTCTTCATGGAGGAGTTCCCCATGACCCACTCCGGCAAGACCAAACGCAAGGACCTCAGGCAGATGCCGCTCGTGGTGGAGGCGGGCAGCCGTTGAGCCAGGCGGCCACCGAAGACCTCGCCCGGCGGGCCGGGGAGCTGCGCGAGCGGGCCAGGGCCTTCCGGCTCGGGGAGGCCGAGGCCTGGGGCGAGGAGATAGAGCGCACCGGTGAGATCCCCGACGGGCTGTGGGAGAGGCTCAGGGAGCTCGGCTTCTTCAGCCTCACCCAGCCGCGGTGGGCCGGCGGGGAGGGGCTTCCGCTCTCGCTCTACTTCCCCATCCTGGAGGAGATCTCACGCTGCCACGGCGCGATCCGGATGGCCTGCCACGCGTTCAACAGCATCTGGCGCACGGTGGGCCAGGGCAGCGAGGAGCAGCGGCGAAAGTGGCTCCCGCAGATAGCCCGCGGCGAGAAGCTCGTCGCCTTCGCGCTCACCGAACCCGACGCCGGGACCGGGATAGACCTGAAGACGACCGCCACATACGAGAACGGCCGCTACGTCCTGCGGGGCAAAAAGCACCTCATCACCTTCGCCCGGCGCGCGAGCGTCTTCGCCGTCGTCGCGAAGACCGACGCCGAGGTCGGCAGGGCGGGTCTCACCGCCTTCCTCGTCCCCAGAGATCAGCCGGGGATGCGCATCGAGGAGATGCCCGAGATGATGGGCGACCACGGCTGCGACCACGCCGTGATCACCTTCGAAGAGTGCGCCGTTCCGGAGGAGGCCGTCCTCGGGGAGGTCGGCGGCGGCTTCGAGGTCGCTGTCAGGGGCTTTCTGGACCAGAGCCGGGCGTGCATCGCCCAGAGCGCGGTCGGGCTCGCGCAGGAGGCGCTCGACCGGGCGGTCTCATACGCCCGCCGGCGCAGGACCTTCGGAAAGGCGATAGCGAGCCGGCAGGCGATCCAGATGCGCCTGGCGGAGATGGACGTCGCGGTCGCCGCCGGACGCCTCCTGTGCCTGGAGGCCGCCAGGAAGTTCGACGCGGGGGAGGAGATAGCCCGGGAGGCCGCGCGGGCGAAGGCCTACGCGATAGAGATGGTCGGCAGGGTGACCGACGGCGCGCTCATGACCTTCGGCGGCGTGGGCTACCTCTCCGGCAGCCCGGTGGAGCGCCTCTACCGCGACGCCCGCTCGCTGTGGTTCGAGGAAGGGACGGCGGAGATGCAGAAGATGACGATCGCCGAGCGGCTCCTCGCCGAGGCGCGCCGCCGCGAGCGCGAAGAGAGCCGGTGAGGGCTGCCCTCTTCGACCCCGAGGGAGGATTCCGGCTCGGGGAGGTACCCGAACCCGAACCGGACGAGGGGGAAATCGTCGTCGAGGTCGCCGGCTGCGGGGTCTGCGGGTCGGACCGTCAGATCGCCGCCGGGGCGACGGCTCCTACCGGGACCGTCTTCCCCGCGGTCTTCGGGCACGAGATCTCGGGATACGTCGACGGCAGGTCGGTCGCGGTCTTCCCGATCGTACCGTGCGGCTCCTGCCGGCTGTGCTCGTCCGGCCAGGAGAGCCTGTGCCTGGCGCAGCAGGTCATAGGCTACCACCGCCCCGGGGGCTACGCCGAGCGGGTCGCGGTGCCGGAGGACCGGGTGATCCCGCTGCCGCAGGACATCCCGCTCCTCGCCGCCGGGCTCCTCATGGACGCGGTGGCGACCCCGTTTCACGCCCTGCGCTCGGTCGTGCACCTCGAGGCGGGCGAGAGCGTCGCCGTCGTCGGGGGCGGCGGGCTCGGGCTCGGTGCACTGCTGGGCGCCCGGGCGATGGGGGCCGGGGCCACGGCCCTTGTCACCCGCAGGAAACCGGATGGGGTCCTGCGCGGGCTCGCGGAACGCCTCGGGGCGCAGGAGCTGTGGAGCACCGCGGAGGGGACGGAGCGCTCTCTCGTACGCCAGGTCCGGCGGTGGTCCGGCGGCGGGGTGGACGTCGTCCTGGATACGGCCGGGAGCGTGCGGAGCGTCGGGCTCGCGATGGGGCTCCTGCGGCCGGGCGGGAGGCTCTGCGTCGTCGGGATGGAGGACGAGGGAGGAGGCCCCCTCCCCCCCATCTCGCACTGGGTGAGGCGGGGGATCGTGGTCGCCGGAAGCTACGCCGCGACCGTCGAGGACGCGAGGACGCTGGTCGGGTGGGCGGGCTCGGGGCGGATAGAGCCCGCCCTGCTGGAGGCGATGGTCGCGGAGGTGCGCCCGCTCGCGGAGATAGAGGGGGTTTTCCGCCAGCCGGGGCGCACGGGGCGGGTCGTGATCAGGCCGGGGGTGTAGAGTGGAGCGCTACGCTGGGAAGGTCGTCCTGGTTACGGGAAGCTCACGCGGGATCGGGAGCCGGCTCGCCGTCCGGTTCGCCGGGGAGGGCGCGGACGTCGTCGTCCACTACTTCAGGAGCGCGAAGGAGGCCCGCGGGGTCGCCGCGGAGGTCGAGAGACTCGGGCGCAGGGCGCTGCTCGTGCGGGCGAACCTCTCCAGGGAAGAACAGATAGAGCATCTCTTCGAGCAGGTCGGGGAAGGCTTCGGCCGGCTCGACGTCTTCGTCCACAACGCCGCCTCCGGGCGCAACCGGCCCGTGAGCGAGATAGACGCCAAAGGCTTCGACTGGACGATGAACGTCAACACCCGGGCGCTCCTGCTCGGGGCCCAGCACGCCTCGAGGCTCATGCCCGAAGAGGGCGGGGCGATCCTGGCGCTCTCCTCCTTCGGCTCGGAGCGGGTCTTCCCGAACTACGGGAGCGTCGGGCCGAGCAAGGCGGCCGTGGAGTCGCTCGTGCGCTACCTCGCGGTCGAACTAGCGGAGCGCAACATCAACGCGAACGCCATCTCCGCCGGGGCGATAGCCACCGACGCCCACAAGCATTTCCCCGGTATAGAGGAGCAGTGGGCCGAGATAGAGCGCCGGCTCCCCTACCACCGGATGCTCACCGCGGACGACGTGGCGAACCTGGCGCTCTTCCTCTGCTCGAAGGAGGCCGAGATGATCCGGGGCCAGACCATCCGCATCGACGGCGGCCTCACCCTCCCGATCCCCTGAACGGGCTTAGAATTACTGCGGGAGCATCGGGGAAGGAGGACCTGCAGAGGATGGACCGGAGATCTGCGGGCACCCGAGAGATAGCTGCAGAGGCGCTCGATCTCGGGGGCGTGGCGGACGTCGCCCGGCGCGGAGCGAGGCTTACCCTCTCCAAAAATGCACGCGAGAGGATGCAAAGCTCACGGGTGCGCGTCGAGCGGATCGCCTCTGGCGAGGAGGCAGTCTACGGGGTGACGACCGGCTTCGGGGCCCTCGCCACAACCCGCATCCCCCCAGAAGAGCGCCGTCAGCTGCAGCACGCGTTGCTACGGAGCCACGCCGCAGGGATGGGTCCGTACGTCGAGCCGGAGGTCGTCCGGGCGATGATGGCGATCCGGGCAAAGACTTTGTGCGCGGGTTACTCGGGCGTGAGGGTGGAGATCGCCCGGGCGCTCGTAGAGCTCCTCAACTCCGGGATCGTACCGGCCGTCCCCGAGCACGGCTCGCTCGGGGCGAGCGGGGACCTGGCCCCCCTGGCCCACGTCGGGCTGTGCCTCACGGGCGAAGGATGGGTACTCGACGAGGGAGAGGTGGTCCCTGCGGCCGACGCGCTGCGCAGAGCCGGTCTCGAGCCGGTCTCCCTCGAGGTCAAGGAGGGGCTCGCGCTCGTCAACGGTACCGACGGGATGCTCGGGATGCTCACGCTCGCCCTCGAAGATCTCACCCTGCTCGTGGAGACGGCCGAGCTGACGGCGGCGATGTCCATCGAGGCTCTTCTGGGAACCGACAGGGTCTACCGGGAGGAGTTGCACCGGCTACGTCCCCACCCCGGGCAGCTCGAGAGCGCCCGGCACATATATCGGCTGCTCGCGGGGAGCGAGATCGTCGCCTCCCACCGCGCCTCGCCCCACCTGGTGCAGGATGCCTACTCGCTAAGGTGCACCCCGCAGGTCTACGGGGCCGCGCGGGATACGCTGCGCTTCTGCCGGGAGGTCGCCGAGAGGGAGCTCTCCTCCGTCACGGACAACCCGCTCGTGCTCGAGGACGGCTCGGTCGAGAGCTGCGGGCACTTCCACGGGGAACCGGTGGCCTTCGCGCTCGACTTCCTCGCGATAGCGGCCTCGGAGGTCGGTGCGATCACCGAGCGCAGGATCGACCGCATGCTGGATCCCGCACGCTCGCAGGGGCTCCCACCGTTTCTCGCCCCACACGCCGGCACCGACTCCGGCTTCATGGTAGCCCATTACACCGCCGCCTCGCTCGCCGAGGAGAACCGCCGTCTCGCCGGTCCCGCGAGTACCGGCTCGCTCCCCACCTCGGCGATGCAGGAGGACCACGTCTCGATGGGCTGGAGCGCCGGGCGCAAGCTGCGCAGGGTTCTGGACAACCTGTGTGGCATCCTGGCCGTCGAGGCACTCTGCGCCGCGCAGGCCCTCGATCTGCGCTCCCCCCTGAAACCCGCAGCGGCCACCGAGGCCGCCCGACGTCGCATTCGGAGAGAGGTGCCCTTTATGCGGCACGACTTCCCGCTGCACACGCACCTGAAGAGGCTCTCGGAGATAGTCCGCTCGGGGGAACTCCTCGAGGCCGTGGAGAAAGCCGACGAGCCTGTCGGAAAAGATGGAAGGTGAAGATAAACCCTGCCCTAAAACACACCGGCGTTCTACTCGGTTACAAACCACTTAAACTCGGCCGCCCTCCGCTCGAAATCTTCCAGGCGCTTTTGAGAACGGCGTGGAGCCGCATCGGACACTGCTTCCAGCAGTGCTCCTGCAAGCACCATCGCTGCAGCCTGTGAGTCGAAGACGAGCCTCGTACCAACTTCCGCCGGCAGAATCATGTCGCTCACGCTGACTATGGACTCAGGAGCTCTATCCGTTACGGTCGCCATGCTCATACCCAACCTCTTGGCGTACAGCATGATCTCAAGGGTCTCTCTAGGATGCCGGGGCATCAGGAAACAAAGCATCCAACTGGCCCCCGCCTGGCTGGCGTGAGCAAGACGGTCCATGGCCGTGCTTCCGCCGGTCGTCAAAAGCACCACCTCGGGATGGATCTTGGACGCGAAATATGCGAAATAGCCGGCTACCGGCGCCGAAGCCCGCAATCCAAGCACTACGAGAGGCCGGGATCTAGAAAGTTTTTCCCCTACCTCGCGAATCACCTTCTCGTTTCGCAAAAATTCTCTGAGAGCATACAGGTTGGAGATCTCAGCCGTAGCAGCGGCCTGAAACTTATTCTCTTCTCTATTCTCAACGTCTTCGCTCAATGCTATCTTTCGTAGCTCTTCTTGAAACTCTGTATAACCACTGAATCCGAGCGCCGCCGAGAGCCGCACGACGGAAGGTTGACTCACCCCCACCCGCATTGCCAGCTCGGAACTAGAAAGGAAAGTAGCCTCTTTCGGATGGTCCATGATATAACGCGCTATACGACGTTGCGCCGGCGTTAACCTGCGTTGGCTGAATAGAGCCGACAGCTTGCTGAGCCGAGATCTTGCCACGGCAGTATGCTCACCCGGTATGCGCTCCTCCATCTCGTCCTTCTTCCCCAATGCAAGAACTCCATGATCTCATGTCTACACGACGAAGATCCTATCAAATTGGAGATCCAGCTCTAAATAAAATTATACAAAAAGCGCTTGACATACGCCGCTTAAGAATAATATTATTCACAACATAGTAAGAGGGCGAGGAGGAAGTGGCGTTATGAACATAGAGCGAAGAAGCATCGAGCACATACCGAGCAGCGAGCGCCATGGGCGGGCGAATTCTCTGTTCACGGTATGGTTTTCGGCCAACATGCAGGTGACCGCCGTGGCGACCGGCATCATTGCCATATCGCTCGGTCTCAACCTCACCTGGGCAATCATCACCATCATCGTCGGGAACCTCATAGGGGCCATATTCATGGCCTACCATTCGGCGCAGGGACCCAAGCTGGGGCTTCCACAGATGATCCAAAGCCGGGCACAGTTTGGGATGTTCGGGGCCGTTCTGCCCTTGATACTCGTTATCCTCATGTATATAGGGTTCTTCTCCAGCAGCGCGGTCCTCGGTGGCCAGGCGATAGCGGGGCTGCTCCACATCCCCATCGCGCCCGGCATAATAATCTGCAACGCGCTCACCCTCGTTCTGGCCGTCTTCGGCTACGACATGGTGCATCGTTACGACCGAGTGGTTGCCTATATATTCGCGGTAATATTCGCGATCGTGACGATCAAACTCATCGGTTCCCTGCCGGAACATTACGCAGCACACGGCATAACGGCCGGCAACATCCTGCTGGCGATATCCATCCCGGCCACCTGGCAGATCACCTACGCACCGTACGTAGCCGACTACTCGAGGTATCTTCCGGAAGACACCTCGATAAGCAGCACCTTCTGGTGGACGTATCTGGGATCGGTGATAGGCACCTCCTGGATGATGATCATGGGGGCGATGGCCGGGACGATCGCGCTCAAGGAGATCTCAGCCAACACTTCGGGATATTTGAGTCACTTGTTGGGGGCTTCCTTCTCCTGGCTGATCCTCATAGTCATAGCTCTAGGCATATTCGCGG
>JAIMBO010000166.1 GCA_023511405.1 Rubrobacteraceae bacterium | reverse complement strand
GTCTCCAGCTCGACCTCGCCCAGGGGTACGTCGAGACGCTCGGCGATCCGCTCGGCCAGCTCGGGATATCCCCGGCCCGAGAAGAGCATCAGCCGCTTCTCGGTGGTCTGAGTCAGGTATCCGTTCTCCATACGCGTCCTGCCCTATTCCTCCTCGCCAGCCTCACTCTTCTCGCCACCCGCCCCGGAGATGTCCCGGATCGCGCGGGCCGGAGCACCGACGGCGAGCTTGCCCGGCGGCACGTCCTTGTTCACCACGCTCCCGGCCCCGAGGTAGGAGCCTCTCCCTATTGTAACCGGGGCGATCAAACTCGTGTTGACCCCCGTGAAGACCCCGTCCTCTATGCTGGTCTTGTTCTTGTTCTTGCCGTCGTAGTTGGCGGTTATCGTGCCGGCGCCGAGGTTGACGCCCTCCCCGATCTCCGCATCCCCCACGTACGAGAGGTGCGGGACCTTGCTCCCGCGTCCGACGCGGCTGTTCTTCACCTCGCAGTGCGCCCCGACCTTCGAGCCTTCCTCGAGCACCGTCCCCGGACGCAGGTAGGCGAAGGGTCCGACGACCACCCTGTCCCCGATCTTCGCCCCCCGCCCGACGGAGTGCTCGACGACCGCCCCGTCCCCCACTATCGTGTCCGAGAGGTCGGAGAAGGGGCCTATCACACAGTCCGATCCGACCTTCGTCCTGCCCCTGAGGAAGGTGCCCGGCAGGATCACCGTGTCCCGCCCGATCTCGACCCCGGCTTCGATGTGCGTGCTAGCCGGGTCGCGCACCGTCACCCCCTCGCGCATGTGGGCGTCCAGGATGCGCCGACGGAGGATCTCCTCCGCCCGGGCCAGGTGCGAGCGGTCGTTGACCAGGTTGGCCTCCTCCAGGTCCTCCAGAAGGTAGGTCACGGCCCGCGCCCGCCGGCCGATGATCTCCAGCGCGTCGGTCAGGTAGAGCTCACCCTGCTCGTTGTCCGCCTCGAGGAGCCCGATGGCCCGCCTTATCTCTCCGAGTTCGAAGGCGTACAGCCCCAGGTTGACGAGCCTTATCTTCCTCTCTTCCTCGCTCGCGTCCCGCTCCTCGACTATCCGCACCACGCCGGCGTCCTCCATCACCCGCCCGAGCCCGCCCGGGTCGGGCAGCTCCGCGACCAGCACCGTCGCTCCGACCCCCGCCGAGCGGTGCCGCTCGACGAGCCCCACGAGCGTGCGCGCGGAGATGAGCGGACCGTCGCCGTTGACGACGAGCAGAATCCCTTCCTTCTCCTCTATCGCCTCGAGCGCGACCCGCACCGCATCCCCGGTGCCGAGCTGCTCGCGCTGCAGGACCGGCTCGGTGTCGGGCGGGAGCACCTTTTTCACCTCCTCCGCCTGGTGGCCCACCACGACGAGGAGCCGCTCGGGAGAGAGGGGTCTTATCGCCTCTATCGCGTAGTTGACCATCGGAACCCCGCACAGGGTGTGCAGGACCTTGGCGCGGTTGGATTTCATCCTCGTTCCCTTGCCCGCCGCCAGGACCACGGCGAAGATGGGACCTCGATGCGACATGGGGCCTCCGCTGCTCAAAAGAAGTTCTCCTCGTTGCCCTAAGACCCGCAAAAGCGGCGTCGTGTGGCTGGGGCGGCAGGATTCGAACCTGCGATCCCGGGACCAAAACCCGGTGCCTTGCCGCTTGGCTACGCCCCAAAACCGGGCCTACTCCCGAACGCGAGCGATTATACCGGAAGGCGCCTCGGGCCGTCAGCTGCTCGATGCCCGGTGGAGCGCGGCGAGCTCTTCGGGCTGAAGCTCCTCGGCCCTGACATCGGGATGACGGCCGAGCTCCCGCAGGGCCGCCTCTGCCCGGATGTGGGCCTCACGCGGCAGGTTGTTGACGAGCCGCTTGCGCCGGCTGGAGAAGACCGCGAGGACGAACTCTTTGATCGCCTCGTAATCCTCCGGCCTTTCCCTGCGCCGCACCTCCACGACGGCCGACCAGACCCGCGGCGGCGGCTCGAAGACGGATGGGGGGACGCGGTGGACGATCCTCACCTCCCCGAGCAGCTGCACGAGCACCGCGTAGGCCGCGTAGTCTTTGCTCCCGGGTCGGGAGGCCATCCTCCTCGCCACCTCGAGCTGCACCATGAAACGCATCCACCCGACGAAGGGCGCCTCCTCGAGCAGCCTGAGGACGAGCGGGGAGGCGATGTTGTACGGCAGGTTGGCGGCGAGACGGTTCGGCAGAGGCCGGAGGGTGGAAAAATCCATGCGCAGGGCGTCGGCCCGGTGGACGATGACGTTCTCACGATCCCTCACGGCTTCGCGCAGCGCCGGGATCACGTCCCGGTCCAGCTCCACCGCGTGCACCAGTCGCGCCCTCTCGGCCAGGAAGGCCGTGAGAAAGCCCCTGCCGGCCCCGATCTCGAGCACCACGTCCTCCGGCGTGATCCCCCCGGCGACGATGCGGGCGGTGTTCGGGTCTTTGAGGAAGTGCTGCCCGAGGCGCTTCTTGGGCCTCCCCGGCCGCGTCAAACGCTATTCGACCTCCGGGGGCAGCCCGAACAGACGCCGGGCGTTGGCCGTGGTGGTGCGCGCGATCTCCTCCTCCGGCACCCCGAGTCGCTCCGCGACGAACCGGGCGGTGTGGACGACGTTGGCCGGTCGGTTCCTCCTGCCGCGCACCGGACGGGGACTCAGGTACGGGGAGTCCGTCTCCAAAAGGAGGCGCTCCGCGTCGATCAGGTCCAGCACCCCCGCCGTCCGGCTGTTTTTGTAGGTGACGTTGCCGGTGAGGCCTATGTAGTAGCCGCGCTCCTTCGCCTCCTCGACCTCTCTGCGTCCCCCCTCGAAGCAATGGAGCACGACCGGCACCCTCGCCCCCGAGAGCAGCGACATCACATCCTCGAAGGCCTCGCGACAGTGGATGACGAGCGGCATCCTGAGGTCGTTGGCGAGCGAGATCTCGTCCTCGAAGAGCGCCCGCTGGGCCTCGCCGGTCTCCCGGCCCCGGTAGTAGTCCAGCCCGACCTCGCCGATGGCGACGACCCCCGGCGACTCGGAGAGCTCCGCCACGGCCTCCAGGTCCGAGGCCGTGTAGGCATGTGCGTTGTGAGGGTGGATGCCGACGGTGGTGCAGACGTGGGGCAGCGCAGCGGCGAGCGCCACCCCTTTCCTGGAATCTTCCGCATCGGTCCCGATGTTCACCACCACCCCGACCCCGGCACCCCTGGCCTCCTCCACGGCCTCTTCGGGGGAGACGTCGAGCATGAGGAGATGCGCGTGGGAGTCTACGAGCATCCGGGACCTGTCTCTCCGGTTCTCATGGCAAGGGAATTATACAGAGAGAAGCTCATCACCCCTCCCTCCGGACCAGCCGGTCGTAGACCTCGCCCCTGCTCACCCCCCTGCCGCGCGCGGCGCGGGAGGCGGCGCGGGATGGGCTCTCCCCCTGCGAGACATACCACCGGGCGTCCGCGAGCGCCTCCTCGAGATCGTTCCCCCCCACCCCCTCCCCACCCCGCACCACGACCACGACCTCGCCCCTCGCACCCGCGGCGAAGCGCTCCGCGGCCTCCTTCGCCGTGCCCCGGAAGACCTCCTCGTGCAGCTTGGTGAGCTCCCGGCAGACGGCGACCGGGGCCTCCGGGGGCAGCTCCTCGAGCGTCCTGGCGAGGCGGTTCGGGGACTCGAAGAGCACGAAGGTCGCCCTCTCCCGGCGTACCTTCTCCAGCAGCTCCTCGCGCCCCCTCCCCCTGCGGGGCACGAAACCGGCGAAGATCACCACGTCGGCCGGCAGCCCGGAGACGGCGAGCGCCGTGGTGAGCGCCGAGGGGCCGGGGAGCGCCTCGACCCTTACGCCCGCCTCGATGCAGC
>JAIMBO010000165.1 GCA_023511405.1 Rubrobacteraceae bacterium | reverse complement strand
GAGTGCGAGGCGGTGCTCAAGGCGATGTCCGAGGAGAGCGGCATCACCGAGTACGACTCGCTCTACTCGACCCGCGAGTACAAGAAGACCCGCGTGCGCTACTTCACCCCGGAGATGGAGGCCTGGGAGCGCCTCTACGCCGGGGTCCTGCGGTAGCTTCTCGTCCGAGAAGCCTCTGCGCGAGCTCCACGAAGTCTCCCGCGACGAGGTCGAAGCCGGACTCCGGTATCCGGAAGCTCCTGCCGGGCCCGAACTCCAGCGGCCGCCGCACCAGCGCGGTGGCGAGCCCGACTTCCGCGGCGGCGCGCAGGTCGTCGGGGTGGGCGGCGACCATCATCACCTCCTGCGGCTCCAGGTCGAGCAGCCGGGGGGCCATCAGGTAGACCTCCGGGTCCGGCTTGTAGCGCCGGACGAGCTCGGCCGAAAGGATGAGGTCCCACGGCAGGGAGGCCCGTTTCGCCATCTCGACCAACAGCGAGACGTTGCCGTTGGAGAGGGTGGCGAGCACGTAGCGCTCTCGCAGGCGCGCGAGACCCTCCGGAACGTCCGGCCAGGGGGCGAGCCGATGCCAGACTTTGTTCAGGTGGTCCTTCTCGGCCTCGTCCAAACCTTCGATCCCGAACTTCTCCAGGAGCTCCTCGAGCAGGGCCCGGTGCAGGCCGTCGAGGTTGGTCCAGGGGATCTCACCTCGCCGCACCCGCTCCATCGATGGTTGGTAGCCGGCGCGCCAGGCGTCGGCGAAGGCGGCCCAGTTCACCGAGAGGCCCTTCCTACGTCCGAGGGATTCGCCCTCGCGGATGATCGAGGCGCGCCAGTCGACCACGGTACCGAAGACGTCGAAGGCGAGCGCCCTGATCTCTTTCATCGGGTGATGAAACCGAAGAAGAGATCCCTGAACGCGCCCGGCTTCTCGACGTGCGGGGAGTGTCCGCAGTCCTCGATGACCTCTTCCCGGAATGAGCCGCCCCCGGCGGCGTAGTCTCTGAGGAGGGCGCGCATCTGCGAGACCATCGGTTGCGGGGGGTAGACTTCCTCACCCGGCCAGTCCGGGACGGCCCCGAGTCGTCCGAGGGTCCCGAAATCTAATAGCGATTCGTCGGAGACGATCTCGTCGTCCGCGCCCCGCACCCAGAGCACGGGTGGTTTCGGTTCGATCCCGGCGAAACCGGAGAGGTCGCAGTACCTGGGCGAGATTGCGTTGTTGACGCCGCGCCCGCCGGGGGCGAGACCGGGCCAGTTGGGGGAGGTGGTGAGGTCGCCGGGATAGTTGTCCTCACCGGTCGCGGTGGAGAGCATCGAGGAGAGGTAGACCTCTTCCCGTTCCGGCTCGAAGGTGGGCCTGAAGTAGAAGCGGCGCAGGACGTTGCGGGGGGAGCTCTCGTCTTCGTCCGTGCGGTCGCCCTCCGAGAGTCGGCGGACGAACTCCGGGTTGGCGGTCCCGCCTCCGGAGCCGGCGAAGTCCGGCCAGCAGGGTGTGCCGCTCTCGTCTTTCGTTCCCCCGAAACCGTAGGGTGACATGGGGTCTATGAGCGTGATCGAGGCGACCTCCCACGGGTGGTCCATGGTGTATTGCAGCGCGATCGCGCCCCCCGTGGACCAGCCGGCGAGGTGCAGCCGCGCTCCCCGCAGCCCGAGTGACTCGACCAGCGCGAAGAGGTCATCGGAGAAGTCCCTGAGGCCGCGGGTGGCGTCCACGGGTGCGACCTCGGAATCGCCGAAGCCCCTGAGGTCGGGGGCGAGGCCACGGAAGCCCTGCGGGAAGGCCGCGAGCGTCTCCTCGAAGAAGCGCGAGGAGGAGACGTTCCCGTGGATCATGAGCACCGGTATCCCCTCTTCGGGGCCGCTCTCCAGCAGGTGTGTGCGGAGGCGGGGGGTCTGTACGGTTTTCGAACGGACGCCTTCCAGAAGCGGCGGGTTGCCCTGCAACGTCTCTCCTCCTCGTGTGGTCTCTAGTATGGAAGAAGTTTAGCGGCGCGGATTGCCATGCGCCCGGTCCTCAGGGTGCAGCCGGTCCGAAAGGGTGGCATCATGCCCGCATGGCGGGGCTCGGAAGGGGGAGACTCTGGTGCTGAGGCTCGATGAGGCGGATGTCGGGCGTTTCCTGAGCATGGAAGAGGTGATCTCCGCGATGGAGCACGCCCTCGCGGACTTCTCGGGCGGTAGGGTGGTACAGCCCGGGCGCGTCATGGTCCCGGTCTCCGATTACCGGGGCTTTCTCGGCGTCATGCCCGCGTACACCGGGAGCGCGCTCGGAGCCAAGCTGGTCTCGCTGTACCCGCACAACGAGGGGGTTCCGACCCACCACGCCGAGATCCTGCTCTTCAGGCCCGAGACCGGTGAGCCGCTGGTGAGCATGGACGGGCGGCTCATAACCGAGGTGCGCACCGCGGCGGTCTCTGCAGTAGCCACGGAGTACCTCGCCCGGCGTGATGCAGCTGTGCTCGCGATCCTCGGGGCCGGCGCACAGGCACGCAGCCACCTGAAGGCGCTCGGGTTGGTGCGGGATTTCCGGGAGGTGAGGGTGTGGAGCCCGCGCCGGGCCGGGGCGTTCGCCGAGGAGCACGGCATCGTGGCAGCGTCCTCGGCGGAGGAGGCGGTGCGGGGGGCGGACGTGGTGGTGACGGCGACGACTTCGCCCGATCCTGTGCTCTTCGGGGAATGGCTCTCGCCGGGAGCGCACGTGAACGCGGTCGGCGCACCCCGCCCCGAGTGGCGGGAGCTGGACGACGGGGTGCTGCGGCGGGTAACCCTCTACGTGGACTCGCGGGAGGCCGCAATGCAGGAGTCGGGAGACGTGAGGGTCGCCGGAAAGATCTTCGCCGAGATCGGGGAGGTCGTCGCCGGGGTGAAGCCGGGTCGGCGGTCGGGAGAGGAGATCACGCTGTTCAAATCGGTAGGGCTGGCAGTGGAGGACGTGGCGACGGCGGAGCTGGTCTGGCGCAGGGTGTCGGACGGATGAGAAGGTGTGGCCGGGGAGGAGCGCGTGCGGGCTCTATCGTACGGGAGGGACGAGGGTGACGTCTGATCTTTGGCGGAGAGAGCTGGTACACGGCGAGGTCGGACTCGCCGTCTGGCGATCCGGGGAAGGAGACGATCCGGTGGTGTGCCTGCACGGGATAAGCGCGCAACACCGCTCGTTCAACGCGCTCGCGAGGCGTCTCGCCGGCAGGCGGCCGCTCATCGGGGTGGACCTGCGGGGCCGGGGGGACTCGGAGAAGCCCGGCCCCGGCTCCTACGGGCTCGAGGCCCACGCGCGCGACGTGGTGCGGGTGCTAGACCATTTCGGTCTGGAGCGGGCCACGCTCGCCGGCCATTCGATGGGGGCGTTCGTCGCGCAGAGGGTGGCGCTCTCGCACCCCGAACTGGTGCGGGCGCTCGTGCTCCTCGACGGTGGCTGGCCGCGGGTGGAGGGGCGGGAAGAGCTCTCCGGCGGGGTCTCCGAGGGGCTCGCCCGCTCCTTCAGCCGGCTCCGTATGACCTTCGAGAGCCCCGACGATTACCTCCGGTTCTGGTATCCGGAAGAGGGGGTGACGATGCGGGATCTGCCACCGGAACTCGCCGACTACTACCGCTACGACCTGGAGGAGGTCGAAGGTGGCTACCGGCCCAAGGCCTCTTTAGTGGCCTGTACGGAGGATGCGGAGGACGTCGCCCGCTCGGCGCTGACCACCGCGGAGATGAGCCGCATCTCGTGCCCGGTCGCGCTGGTGCGCGCAGCGGAGGGGTTCTTCCCGGGGAGCGCGCCGCTCATCTCAGAGGAAGTGCGGCGTCAGATGGAGGACTCGTTCGACGTGAGAGGGTCGATCTTCCTGGAGGACACCAACCACTACACGCTCATGTGGGAGCCGGCCGTCGG
>JAIMBO010000164.1 GCA_023511405.1 Rubrobacteraceae bacterium | reverse complement strand
GCGCTGGAGGAGCTGTACGCCCGGGTGATGCAGCACCCGATGGTGCGGGCGGAGGCGAGCCTGCAGGAGATGCTCGGCGGGAAGGAGGCGCGGTGATAGACCTCGGCGGGATCGGCGCGGCGCGGGTGGTCGACCTCTCGGTCACGCTCTCCGAGCGGCTTCCGGGCACCTGGCCGGGACACATGAGCTTCGCCCACCACAACTGGAACTGGTTCGCCGAGGTCGAGGGCCCCACCGGCAGGACCCGCAGCACGGCTCCCTACCAGACCAACTTCATCGTCATCGACGAACACTGCGGCACCCACTTCGACGCCCCCACCCACTTCATCCCGCCGGAGGGCTCGGGGCTCCCGGCCGCGGGCCCGCTCGGGAGCCAGAGTGGGGAGAGGGTGCCGCCGGAGGAGCTGATGGGACCCGCCGTCGTGGTCGACGTGCGGTTCCTCTCCGGGCAGGGTAAGCCCGGGGTGAGCCCCTTCATCGAGCCGGAACACATAAGGGCCTTCGAGGAAGAGCACGGGGAGCTGGAGGAGGGCGAGGTGGTGCTGCTGCGGACCGGCTGGGACCGCTACTACGCCGAGGGCGAGGAGGGCGAGAGGTTCATGCAGGCCCCGCTCGTCACCGGAGAAGCCCCGGGCTGGCCCGCACCCTCACCAAAGCTCGCCGTCTACCTGCACGAGAAGGGGATAAGGACGCTCGGCATAGACGCCCCGAGCATCGGCAGCGCACACGACGGGGTGCCGGTGCACCGGGAGGGCCTGGGCAGGGGGATGCGCTACGTCGAGATCCTGACGAACCTCGGAGAGCTGCCCGTGCGGGGGGCGTACTTCATCTTCCTCCCCCTCAAGGTCGCCGGATCGAGCGGCGGGCCCGGCAGGGCCGTCGCGCTGGTCCCACGGGGAGTATAAACAAAGGAACAGCCCATCCCCCGACATAGAGGAGGCCCAAGGATGGCACGAAAAGAGGGGTTCAGGCTCGGGATCTACGTGTTCGAGGGCGCCGAGATAGTGGACTTCGCCGCGCCTTACGGGGTATTTTCGGTAGCCCGGCGCTTCGACCCGGAGCTCGATGTCTTCCTCGTCGGGGAGGCGATGCGGCCGGTGCAGGCCCAGGCGGGGTTCACCGTCCTGCCGAACTACTCCTTCGGAGACCATCCGGCGATGGACGCTTTCCTGATCCCGGGCGGCATCGGGACCCGGCCGGAGATGCACAACCGCAACCTGCACGACTACGTCCGTTCCCTCCCGGAGGAGACGCTGCTCGTCAGCGTGTGCACGGGCTCGTGGGTCTACGCGAAGATGGGCCTGCTCGACGGGCTCGCCGCGACCAACCGCAAGGAGCCGGACAACACCGAGAAGCCCCCGAACGGCAAGCCCCCGATCGATCGCCTCGCCGACATCGCGCCCGCCTGCAGAGTCAGCCGGGCCCGGGTCGTGGACGCCGGGCGCATCCTGACGGCAGGCGGCATCTCCTCCGGGATGGAGATGGGCTTCTATTTGCTGAAGCGCGCCGGATACGACGAGGAGTTCGTCTCCGAAGTCGCGCGGGTCATGGAGTACACCAGGGCTTACGAGGCGTACCGCGACGACGTGGAGGTCGTCGGGGAGCGCTCACCCGGCGTATGATCTCCGCCCGCGCCGACGTGGTCGGGAGCCTGCTGCGTCCCCCCTACCTGCTCGAGGCCAGGGAGCGCCGCGCGGCGGGCGAGCTCTCCGCGGCGGATTTCAAGCGCGTCGAGGATCGGGCCGTGGACGAGGCCCTCGCGTTGCAGGAGCGGGTGGGGCTCTCTGTCGTGACCGACGGCGAGATGCGCCGGGAGTCCTTCCAGAGCCAGCTCGTCGAGGCCACCGAGGGTTTCGGTCCCCACACCTTGGACGCCTACCTCTGGGGCGAGTGGCACGGCGACGAGCGGGTGGGAGACAAGAGGACCGAGCGGCCACAGAACCTCGGTGTCGTCGGCAAGCTCCGGCGCGTACGCAACCTCTCGGTCGAGGAGTTCGTCTACGCCCGGGCGCGCACGGACAGGACCATCAAGGTCACGCTCCCGAGCCCTTCCCTGTACGCCAGCTTCTGGTCTCCGGAGGTCTCCAGAGAGGCCTACCCGACGCTCGACGAGTTCCTGGAGGACGTGGCGCGGCTCTTGCGGGAGGAGGTCGAGGAGCTGGTGCGGCTCGGGGCCACCTACATCCAGCTCGACGCCCCCCACTACCCGCTGCTCCTGGACCCGAAGACCCGGGCGTTCTACGAGGCGCGCGGCTGGGACCTCGACCGCTGGCTCACCCGCGGCGTCGAGCTGGACAACCACGTCATCGGGGATCATCCCGGCGTGACCTTCGCGTTCCACCTCTGCCGGGGCAACCAGGGCAGCCGCTGGCTCGTCTCCGGCTCCTACGAGCCGCTGGCGCGGAGGATCTTCGGCGGCATAAACGCCGGGAGGCTCATGCTCGAGTACGACGATAAGAGAAGCGGCACCTTCGAGCCCCTGCGACACCTGCCGGAGGACAGGACGGCGGTCCTCGGGCTGGTGACGACCAAGAACCCCCGCCGCGAGACCGTGGAGGAGTTAGAAGCACGCATCCGCGAGGCGGCCCGCTACGTCCCGCTCGAGCGGCTGGCGATAAGCCCCCAGTGCGGGTTCGCAACCTCGGTCATCGGCAACGCCCTGACACCGGAGGACGAGGAGCACAAGCTCCGGGTGGTGATAGAGACGGCGGAGAAGGTGTGGGGACGCGTCTGAGTCCGGTGCACGCCCGGATGAACACACCCGGTCACACCCTGCCGACGCCGAGCATGTAGATCGCCGCCTCTTCCCTGCCGTCCACGCCGAGCATGCCGTTCACCCGGTCGTCCAGGAAGGCGCCGACCGCGCACGCCCCGAGCCCCATCGAGGTGGCCGCGAGGTAGAGGTTCTGCCCCAGGTGTCCGGCTTCTATCAGGCCGTAGCGGTAGGTGCGGTCCCGGTACTTGAAGCGCATCCGCTGGAAGATGAGGGTGAGGATCAAAACCGCGTTGCACCGGCCGAGGAACCGCTGCCCGAGCCCCTGGCGCACGACCTCGTCGCGCATATCGCCCGCACGCAGCCTCTCCAGCGCGTGTTCCCTGAAATCGTAGTGGTAGACGCCGGGCAGGAGCCCTCTCACGCCGTGGACGACCGGGTAGATCTCCACGGGGTAGAGCGCTCCCGAGGACGGTGCGGTCCGCAGCTTGTAGCCCCAGCGCTCGCTGCTTATGCCGTCCACCAGGTAAAGCACCCGGGAGAGTTCCCCGAGCGTCATCGGCTCACCGGAGTACTCGCGGGTCGAGCGGCGGCGCTCCATCGCCTCCTCGGTAGGCAGCCCGCCATCCAGGCGCGGCTTCGGCAGCACGACTCTGGGCGCGCCCTCGTAGGTCTTGTAGAGCGGTGGACGCCCACCCCAGTCGGAGACCGCGCCGAACAGGTCCATCGCGCCGGGCTTGCTCCACTGGTGGTAGAGCAGGCCCAGGTCCGATCCCTCCGGGATCGAGCGCGCCCCGCCCATCCTCTGTCCGGTCAGGAAGCCGCCCGCACCCCCGACGACCAGCGCCAGAAAACCCCGCCGCGAGACGACGGCACGCCCGGCTACACGGAGCACCCGATGGCGGCCGGGTGCCCGTGCGGCAGCGGGAGCCGCTCTCTTCCTCCTCGATCCTCTACGGCTGAAGCGGAAGCGCGCGTAGCCGGTCAGGCGCCCCCAGTTGAGGACTACGTGCACCAACGCGAAAGCCGCCATGACGTACCCGGAGTAGGTGTGGTACCAGAAGTCGTTCAGGTCCCACAGGTGGGCGACCACGCCGGTGAGCGCGGTCGCCACCACCGAGGCCAGCAGGGCGGCGCTGATGAGGTGGTTCAGATCCTGGCGCAGGCGCCCCATGTTCTCCTCCGGGCATCCCGGACACGGCCCCTCCCTCTACTGCCTGCTGACGAAGAGCAGATACAGGAAGGTCAAAAGCGCCGTCAGCGCCGCCGCTATGTAGGTGAACGCCG
>JAIMBO010000163.1 GCA_023511405.1 Rubrobacteraceae bacterium | reverse complement strand
TCGGTCTCGGAGTTCCACTACCTTCACCACCGGCCCGACGGCACGCTCTACGAAGACCCCAAAGCGTCGGCGGAGGTCGTAGCGGAGGCGGCCGGAGACGCAGGCATCCGGATGCTCTTGCTCCCGGCTGCCTACTCCCGCGGCGGTATCCCCCGGTTCCGGGACCCGGAACCGGAGGCCTTCTTAAAGCGTGTCGAGGAGCTGTTGATCTGGGCGTCGCAGAGGCCGCTCCTCGAGGTGGGGATCGCCGCCCACAGCGTGCGCGCGGTGCCACGAGAATGGTTGGAAGACCTCGCAGCCTACGCAAAAGAGCACGGGCTCCCCCTCCACATCCACGCCTGCGAGCAGGTGCGCGAGGTAGAGGAGTGCAAAACAGAGCACGGGCTGACGCCGATCGAACTACTCGTGAAGACGGGATCCCTCGGACCGCGCACCACCGTGATCCACGCCACCCACGCGAGCGAGCGCGAGCTGGACCTGCTCTCAGAGTACGACTCGCGGGTTTGCGCCTGCCCCACGACCGAAGGCAACCTCGGGGACGGCTTTCTACCGGCCCGGCAGATCTTCGAGCGGGGCATAGATCTCTCGATCGGTTCCGACTCGCAGGTCAGGATAGACCCCTTTGAAGAGCTAAGAGAGCTGGAGACCAACGCCCGCCGCATCTCACAGAGGAGGGGCGTGCTGGTGAGAGAAGACGACCCCTCCACGGCGGCGTGGCTGCTGCAAGTGGGTTGGCAAAAGGAGGCGCTCGAGCCAGGCTCTCCGGCGGACTTCATCGAGATAGACCTCGATCACCCGACGCTGGCATACATCGAACCCGAAGATCTGACCTCGGCGCTCGTCTTCGGAGCGGACGCCTCGGTGGTCTCGGCGACCTGGGTCGCCGGGAAGCAGGTCTACCGCAGGGAGGAGCGATGACCCGTCCCACACTCCTCATCCACGACCTCGCATCCGCCGTCTCCCCGGCAGGGAAAGGCCCCCAGAGAGGAAGGGAAGAGTTCGGAAAACTCGAGGTCCATTCTCCGGCCTCGATCGCCGTCTCCGGAGAGAGGATCCTCGCGGTAGGTCCACCTGAGGAGGTGCTGCGCGACTTTCCGCCGCAGAAGAACACGAGGACGGTAGACGGCAGGGGGAAGTCCGCCGTCCCAGGACTCGTCGACTGCCACACCCACGCGGTCTTCCTCGGCAGCCGGGCCGATGAGTTCGAGCTGCGCTGTCGAGGTGCAACCTACGAGGAGATACAGGCCTCCGGCGGCGGCATCCTATCGACGGTGGAAGCGACCCGCCGGGGCACGCAGCAGGAGCTCGAGGCGGCGCTCGAACGCCATCTGGACTGGATGCTCTGCTGCGGGACGACGACCGCCGAGGTGAAGAGCGGCTACGGGCTCGACCGGGAGACCGAGCTCAGGATGCTCCGGGCGATCCGGGAAGTAGACCAGCGCCACCCGGTAGACCTGCACCCCACCTTCCTCGGCGCCCACACCGTCTCCCCGGAGTTCGAGGATGCCAGAGGATACCTCGGGTTCGTGATCCGTGAGGTCTTGCCCGCGGCCGCAGAGCTCGCCAGAGCGGCGGACATCTTCGTCGAACGTGGTTCGTTCGAGGTTCCGGAAGCGAGGCGCTACCTTGCGGCGTGCCGGGAGCATGGACTCGTGCTCCGGATGCACGCCGACCAGTTCTCAGAGCGCGGTGCACTCCCCCTCGCGCTCGAGATGGGGGCACGCAGCGCCGACCACCTGGAGAGCACCTCCGACGAGGGTGCGAGGCTACTTGCAAGAAGCGACACAGCCGCCGTGCTTCTCCCGGGCTGCGGGCTCTTCCTCGGTTTGCCGAACCCTCCGGTGAAACTCCTGGTCGAAGAGGGGGCCATCATAGCGCTCGCCACGGACTTCAACCCCGGAAGCTCGTTCTGCTCCTCGCTCCCGGTCGTGATGAACCTGGGGTGCACCCGGCTCGGGCTCACCCCGGCGCAGGCGCTCGCGGCGTGTACGGTCAACGCCGCGTATGTACTCGGACTTCACCAGCAGATCGGCCGTCTCGCCCCCGGCTACCGGGCGGACATCCTGCTCCTCGACGACCCGGACTGGCGCTACCTCGCCTACCACCTCGGTGGGGACCACATCGCAGTCCGCGTAAAGTCCGGTCGGGAGGTCCGCTAAGAGAGCCCGGCGTCAACGAGCAGCCTCATCCCTCTCGGGAGACGGACATCAGTCCTCCGGGATCTCACTGTAGACCATGCTCATGTCTATCCCCTGCGAGCGGCGGTAGATGCGGAACCCCACGTAGAGCACGAGCGCGACGGCGTAGAGGATGAGCATGTAGATGATGGACGAGGTGCTGTTCACGGCGTAGACCGGTCGGACCACCCACTCGTAGAGGCAGAAGAGCAGGAAGACCGCGAACGCCGTGGCCGAGACCGTGATGAGGGGAATCCCGAAGATCCTGTAGCGGGCTATCGGGGAGGCGTTGTAGATCTCGGGTCTGCGCCAGGGCAAAATCGCCGCCGCGACCGCGGAGCCGAGGAAGGTTATGGAGATCACGAGCGTCGCGTCCAGGGTGTAGCCGGCGAAGTTCTTCCCGAAGGCGTAGAAGTAGCTCACCACGATAGAGGGGACGAGCATCAGCAGCAGCGCCACGTAGGGCACGCCGTTGCGCGAGGTCCTGGCGACCGCCTCCGGAAGCAACCGGTCGAAGGCGGTGGCGAAGACGACGCGGGTCGAGGAGAGGAACACCGTCCCCACCCAGCCGAAGAACCACAGCGCCAGAAGCCCGACCAGGATGAACTGCAACACCGGGTTGTCGAAGAAGAACGCCGCGAGCATCCCCGGGTAGGGCCAGTCGGAGACGGGCCCCTTGCCGGACCAGTAGGCGTTGTTGGCCGCGTAGTAGAAGCCCCACCCGAAGGTCTTGGCGAACAGCAGGAGCAACACGACCGCCGCGACCGTCGTCGCGAGCAGCGCCCCGCCCATAGCGTAGATGTTCTTGCGGAAGTCCGAGGCCCCGCGCACCTCGCCGTAGAGCGTCGCCCCCCAGTTGGACCAGAGGTTGAAGAAGACGACCATCGGGATGAGCAGGAGCGTCGGGTAGAACGCCGAGCCGCCCGGCGAGGCCCCCGGCACCTTCCCGGCGGAAAGCGTCTTCTGGTAGGCGTCCCCGGAGGCCCCGTAGAGCTGCCTGGCCTGCGCGTTGAACGCCGAGACGAAGTCCGCGTGCGAGTGGAAGAGCAGAACCAACATCATCATCGCGAGCCCGACGAGCCCGCCGTAGAAGCAGTACTTCTGGATGCGGGCGTAGGTGCGCATCCCGAGCGAGATGTAGAGCGAGGCGAGCGCGGCGACGATGAGCGAGGAGACGAAGAGCCCGGTCTTGGTGGCGAAGAACCCCGCGATCCCACCGAGCCCGAGGATCGTCGAGAGCGGGATGAACACCTCGATGTTGAGGATGTTCGCGTAGATCGGCACCCAGTGCCAGAGGATGAACCACCAGCCCGTCACCGCGAGCACGAACCCGGGACCGCCCCCGAGGATGCGGCTCGTCCACACGTAGTCGCCGCCCGCCCGCGGCATCACCGCGATCAGCGAGGCGTAGGTTATCGCCTGGAACACCAAGTAGAGCCCCGAGAGTACTATCGCCCAGATCAAACCGCCCTTGGGGATGAACGGGGCCGAGGAGAAGATGTAGAGCCCGAGCGTGATCAGGTTGATCGAGAACGCCGAGTAGATGAACGCGTCCCACACGGACCAGCCGCGCAAAAGCCCCGTGGCCCTCCGCTGGAAGAGATCGCCCGAGGTCTGCGGCTTGGCGGTGTCTTCGCTAGCCATCTCTCAAGATCCTTTCTTATCCGCTGGTAAGCACGAACCGCTTCACTTTCTTCCCCCCGTCGAGGTCGACGACCGCGCCAAGGAGCTGCCCCTGCTCGTAGGAGCTGCCGGGGTTGATGCACAGCGTCCTCCCGATGCGGGTGTTGCCCCGGGCCTCGTGGATGTGCCCGTGCAGCGAGAG
>JAIMBO010000162.1 GCA_023511405.1 Rubrobacteraceae bacterium | reverse complement strand
AGTGGCGGGACCCGGAATCGAACCGGGGACACCGTGATTTTCAGTCACGTGCTCTACCGACTGAGCTATCCCGCCTCGCTGGTCGGCGGGAGCGACGGGACTCGAACCCGCGGCCTCCGGCGTGACAGGCCGGCGTTCTAACCAACTGAACTACGCCCCCGCGCAGCGGAGAAGAGTGTAACAAACTGAGGGAGGAATTTCTATCAGCGTTATCCACCTCTTTGCCGGGCGCACGGGATTTTGAAGGGTCTGGTGTATCTGTTCGGCAAGCCGATCATCCCTGTACCGTCGGGCGGGTTGAGAACCCTCTCTTCTCATCGGTCAGGAGAGAGATGACCTCCCTTGCAACCTCTTCGGAGGCCGCTCCCTCTTCGACTGTGATCTCCCCGGTTTTAATCCCTTCCGGGGATAGCTCCCGGGCCAGCTCTCTCAGAATTACTCCGCGTGCCTCCTGAGATGCGGCAGTTATCGGATCGGGTGTTGCTTTGTTCAGGGATATGAGGCAACCACCTCTTTCGCGTATCGCAGGTATGGCCGCTGAGATCGCGTACAGAAAGCCCTTCAGGCCCGCGTCCAGCGCCCGTTCCCAGGAGTCGAGATCTCCGGAGGAGAGCGAGGATGCTCCGGCCTCGACGGCGAAGACCAGCGCGTCGAGGCCCCCGAAGGCGTCTGTGGCCGTCTCCACGAGACGTGACGGATGGTGACGCTTGGCCGGATGTACACCCACGACCGCCGCCTGTCCGTCGTGGACCTCGACCTCTCGTTGCAAAGCTTCGAGGCGGTGGCGGTCCTGCCCGCCGAGGACCAGGACCGCACCCTCCCTGGCCAATGCCAGGGCCACGGACGTTCCGGGCTCGTCCTGGGCTCCGAGCACCGCCACCACCCTGTCTTTCAGGTTACTCAAGCTCCTGCCTGTCCGCAGCATGTAGCTTACTGGTGGTCTCTCCTGGCCGGCGACGTGCCTGGGCCATCGCAACTTCGGGGTTTCTGCTGCGGTACTGGATGCGGCGGCGTCGCAGGTATCCTATCGGAGCGCTCCACACGTGCACCAGGTGCGAGTAGGGCCACAGTGCAAAGAGCAGGAAAGCAAGGATTATGTGGATCTTGAAGATCACCGGCACGGGGGACATCAGGTTGGGGTCTGGAGCGAAGGAGAAGAGGCTCCTGGCCCACGGCCCTATCGAGGTGCGGTAGTCGAAGGTCGGGCTGCCGAAAAACGACGAACCGGGCATGTTCAGAAGCCCGACCCATATCCTGTAACCGAGCGTCACCACGAGGCCTATGGCTATCACCACCAGGAGCAGAAAGTCTATGAAGAACTTGATGTTGCTCTTGGTCGTGCGCCTCACCTTCTTCACCAGCCAGCGCCTCATGTTTATGATCAGGATGCCGATGAGCGCGGTCGCTCCGGCGGCCGTTCCGGCCCACAGCGAGAGTATCTCGTACCAGGGGTCCTTGAAACCTATGGCGTGGTAGAACTGGATCGGGATGAGGATGCCCATCACGTGCCCGAAGAACACGAAGATAATCCCGACGTGGAAGAGGACCGAGCCCCACTTGAGAGATCTTTTCTCGAGAAGCTCGCTCGATTCGGAGGTCCATCCGAACTGGTCGTAGCGGTAGCGGAACGCGTGTCCCACGACGAAGGACGCCATGGCCAGGTACGGCCAGATCACCCACGTGAAGTTGTCGAGCAGGTTCATCTATCTTCTTCTCCCGTCGAAGACGACGTTGCTTTGAGGAGGGACCTGAGGTCCCTCCGAGCCGTAGGGCTCCAGGCCCACCAGCTCGCGGGGCGGACCCTTGGCCACCAGTTCCCTGGCTTCCTCCATCTCCCGCTCGCTCACCTCTGGCAGGAGGCTCCTCAGGGCGTCGATGAGGTGGGTGTAGGGGCTTCGCATCTGGAGGAGCGCTTTCCTCATCACCTCGAGCCCCGCCCGATACTCCGAGAGGAGCTTCATACCTGTCTCGGGATCTTCGTTTGCGAACTCGAGCATGAGCGGCAGGTAGTCGGGCAGCTCATCGCTCTCCACGGCGTATCCGGCCTTCGCATAGGTCCATTTGAGGTCTATGAGGGCCTGTCCCCTCCGTCTCTCGTCCCCGTAGCGGAAGTAGCTGAGGTAGAGGGTGTTCTTGGCCGCGAAGTCGAAGGTTTCGGCGTAGTCGGCCTGAAGCTTGAGCGGGGGAGTGTTCTGCCAGTAGAGCAGAAAACGCTCTATGCTCTCCCTGGCCGGGGAGTCTTCGAGGTCCTGCACGGCCCGCGCTATCTCCTCGCGCGAGGAGATCATCTCCTCGTCCGGGTAGCTCAGGAGGATCGAGATGATCTTGAAGATCACGCGCCCGCCTCCTTGAGGTGGAACGCCTCGAAGTCTGCCTTGGAGCGGAAGAAGTTGACGTTCGGGGCCTTGAGCCTCCCGCCCATCGCCCGGGTCTTCTCCTCGAGCTCCTCCTTCATCGAGTAGAAGGCTTCGTTTCTCTGGGTGCCTTCCACGCTCGCGCAGCTTCCGGGTCCCCCGGCGAAGTCCAGGCCGCAGGAACCCTGCGCATGCGCGTCGAGCTCCAGGGCGAGCTCCTTGTGGGCCTTCGGTATCACGTAGCGCTCGTCGTATTTTGCTATGGCGAGGAGCCGGTACATCTCTACTATCTGATCTTCGCCGAGATCGGCATCCTCGGCGAGCCGGGGGTCTGCCTCTCCGGCTATGTCCAGCTCCCTCATGTAGGCCCTCATCGCCGCGAGGCGCCTCAAAACCCGCTTTATCTCCTCCTCGTCTCCCGCGGTGAGCAGGTTGGCCAGGTACTTGTTGGGGATGCGCATCTCTTCTATCGCCGGGAAGACCGCGTCCGGGTCGGGCTCGCCGTCTTCTATGAGGCTCATCACCGGGGAGAGCGGCGGCACGTACCAGACCATGGGAAGCGTCCGGTACTCCGGGTGCAGGGGCAGCGCCACGCCCCATTCGATCGCGAGCTTGTAGAGGGGCGATCTCTGTGCCGCCTCGATCCAGTCCTCCGGTATTCCGTCGAAGCGCGCCTGTTCTATGACCCCGGGGTCGTGGGGATCTAGGAAGATGGAGCGCTGGGCGTCGAGGAGCTCCTTCTCATCCGGGATGGAGGCCGCCTCCTCGACCCGGTCGGCGTCGTAGAGCAGAACGCCTATGTAGCGGATGCGCCCCACGCACGTCTCGGAGCAGATCGTCGGGTCGCCGTTCTGGATGCGCGGGTAGCAGAGCGTGCACTTCTCGGCCTTGCCCGTGTGCCAGTTGAAGTAGACCTTCTTGTAGGGGCAGCCCGTGACGCAGTAGCGCCAGCCCCGGCACTGCTCCTGGTCCACCAGTACTATCCCGTCCTCGTCCCGCTTGTACATCGCCCCAGAGGGGCAGGAGGCGACGCAGGAGGGGTTGAGGCAGTGCTCGCAGATGCGCGGCAGGTACATCATGAAGACCTTCTCGTACTCCATGCGCACCCGCTCCTGGATGTCTTCGGAGATGTTCGGATCGTGGGGGGCGCTCTCCTGCGAGCCCGCCAGGTCGTCCTCCCAGTTGGGACCCCACTCGAGCTCCATCGGCTCCCCCGTTATCCTCGATTGAGGCCTTGCAACAGGCTGGTGGGCTGAAGGCTTCGCGCTGGTCAGGGTCTCGTAGTCGTAGGTCCACGGTTCATAGTAATCCTCTATGACCGGAAGGTCCGGGTTGTAGAAGATGTTCGCCAGCTTCTTGAGCTTCCCACCGGCCTTGAGCTCCAGCTTGCCGTCCTTCTTCAGCTGCCAGCCGCCGTTCCACCGGTCCTGGTTCTCCCACTCTTTGGGGTAGCCCACCCCGGGCTTGGTCTCCACGTCGTTGAACCAGATGTACTCCGTACCCTCCCGGTTCGTCCAGGTGTTCTTGCAGGTCACGGAGCAGGTGTGGCACCCGATGCACTTGTCCAGGTTCATCACCATCCCGATCTGGGCCTTGACCAGCATCAGTAGGCCACCTCCCTCTGGCGCTTGCGGATGACGGTCACGGTATCCCG
>JAIMBO010000030.1 GCA_023511405.1 Rubrobacteraceae bacterium | reverse complement strand
TCGCGGCTCTCCATCCCGCTCACGAGTCCGTCGGCGTCGCCGGGAACGAGCTCCGAAAGTGCCTGCTCCAGGTCCCCTGGAGCGAACTTCGACGCTCAACCGGCCTTGGTGGAGTACTTGGTGAGCCTTATCCTCGTTCGCTCGTCCATCTCGCGGAGAGTATAACCCCCTCAGCGGGAGGAGCCGCCGCCAGCGGCGTTGACCAGCACTGATCGGTGGGTTAAGCTCGAGGCGTGGTCGGTCTCATACGCCCGGCCGTCTCTGTCGCCGATGGCTGCCGCGCTGAGCGGGGTAGTGGAGGAGAAACATGGTGAAGCAAGCCGAGAGAACGGAGCCCAAGCCGCTCGTGCGCCGGCTGCTCCTCGCGCTGGCCGAGAACCCTGTGATACCCGCGGTGCGCGCTCCGGACGAGACGCTGGAGGAACTGCTCGCCGGGGACCACCCGGCCATCTTCGTCCTCGGTGGGGACGTCTTCAAGATCGTCGAGCTCTGTCGTCGCGCCCGGCGTCGACCCCCGGTCTGCATAAACGTGGACATGGTAGGCGGGATAGCCTCCGATGCCAGCGGGCTCGGATTCCTCTCCGGCAGGGTGGATGGGATCATCTCCACCCACCGCCACGTCATAGAGATCGCGAAGCAGACCGAGCTGCTCACGATCCAGCGCCTCTTCGCCATAGATTCCAGCGCCGTCAGGCGCGGGATGAAGCTCATCCGCCAGGCCGACCCAGACGGCGTGGAGATACTGCCCGGTATCGTCTACCCGGAGATCGCCGCCGAGTACGCCAGCATCCTCAAGCCGCTCACCCTCGCCGGCGGGCTCGTCAAAGACCCGCAGACGGTGCGTGCGATCGTGGATGCCGGCGCGGCCGGAGTCTCGACCAGCACCGCGACCCTGTGGCGCTCCCTTGACGCGGAGCCCGCCAGCCTGTAAAGTACGCATGTACAACAAAAGAAATCTGCGTTGCGCAGGGCGCAGAGAGAAGAGAGAGCCCCGCGCAAAGCTGCGATAGGTTTGCCGTGCGGCTGCCGCGTCGCGGCTTTGCGCGGGGCTCTCTAACTATAAGCCGGGGGTGTGGAGATCCCTTCCGGTTTGTTGGGGAGTACGCGGTCGATCACTAATGGAGGAGGTGAGAACGGGGACGCGCTGGGAAGAGCGAGTGTCGTGAGGCGTTCTGCAGGTTTGGAGAACCGGGGGAGGGAAAGGAGGAAGGATGCCGGGAGAATACGTACTGGCCGTCGATCAGGGGACCACGAGCTCAAGAGCGATAATCTTCAACCACGACAGCGCCACGGTCGGTGAGGCGCAGAAGGAATTCACCCAGCACTACCCGCGTCCCGGATGGGTCGAGCACGACGCGAACGAGATCTGGGAGGTCACGCTCGGGGTCATAAAGGACGCGCTCGAGGACGCCGGGGTCTCGGCCGGCTCGCTCGCGGGGATAGGGATAACCAACCAGCGCGAGACGGTGGTGATGTGGGACCGCAGGACCGGCGAACCGGTGCACCGGGCCATCGTCTGGCAGGATCGGAGGGGCGCGGGGATCTGCGACGATCTCGTCGCGCGCGGCTACGAGAAGCTGGTACGGGACAAAGCCGGGCTTACGGTCGACGCCTACTTCTCCGGTTCGAAGGTCAAGTGGCTTCTGGACAACGTCGAGGGTCTGAGGGAGAGGGCCAGGTCCGGTGAGATCTGCTTCGGCACGATAGACTCCTGGCTGGTCTACAAGCTCACCGGGGGGCGCGAGCACATAACCGACTACTCGAATGCCTCGCGCACGATGCTCTACAACATCTACGACCTCAGGTGGGACGACGAGCTTTTGGAGATGCTCGACGTGCCGCGCGAGATCCTTCCAGAGGTCATGCCGTCCTCTTACGTCTACGGGAAGACCGACCCGGACGTCATGTTCGGGGCCGAGGTCCCGATCGCCGGGATCGCCGGTGACCAGCAGGCGGCGCTCTTCGGTGAGGTCGCCTACGAGAGAGGGCTCGCCAAGAACACCTACGGTACGGGCTCGTTCGCGCTGATGAACACCGGCACCGAGGGCATCCGCAGCGGTGGGGATCTGTTGACCACCATAGCCTGGAAGCTCGGGGACGAGCCGGTCGAGTACGCGCTGGAGGGTGCGATCTTCATCACCGGGGCCGCCGTGCAGTGGCTGCGGGACGGGCTCGGGATAATCCAGAACGCGGCTGAGACAGAAGATCTCGCCCGCAGCCTGGATTCCAACGACGACGTGTACTTCGTCCCGGCTCTCGTGGGGCTCGGGGCCCCGCACTGGGACTCTTACGCCCGGGGGACCATCGTCGGGATCACCCGCGGTACCACGAAGGCGCACCTGGCGCGGGCCGCGCTCGAGAGCATGTGCTACCAGACACGCGACGTGGTCGAGGCCATGGAGAAAGATTCCGGGATAAAGCTCCCGAGCTTCAAGGCCGACGGTGGGGCCGCGGCGAACCGCTGGATGATGCAGTTCCAGGCGGACATCCTCGGCGTTCCGGTCGAGGTCCCCGAGACGCTCGAGACCACCGCGCTCGGGGCGGCGTACCTCGCCGGGCTCGCCACCGGCTTCTGGGAGAGCAAAGAAGAGCTGGTGAACCGCTGGCGCCTCCGGCGGCGCTACGAGCCGCAGATGGGCGAGGAGGAGCGTGAGCAGCTCTACGCCCGGTGGAAGGAAGCTCTCGAGCGCTCCCGGCGGTGGGCCAAAGAAGCCGTCGAGTCGCCGCTGGCCTGAGGAGGCGGAAGATGAAGAAGATCATCAACGCCCCCGAGCGCGTCGTAGAGGAGATGCTGCGGGGGATGGAGCTCGCCAACCCGGGGCTGATCCGGCTGATCCCCGAGCACAACGTCGTCGTCCGGGCCGACGCACCCGTCGAGGGCAAGGTCGCGCTCGTCTCCGGCGGTGGTTCGGGGCACGAACCGACCCATGGCGGGTACGTCGGGCCCGGTATGCTCGACGCCGCCTGCGCCGGGGCCGTCTTCACCAGCCCCACCCCCGAGCAGATGCTCGAGGCCACCAAGGCCGTGAACGGCGGGGCCGGGGTGTTCTACGTCGTCAAGAACTACACCGGGGACGTCTTGAACTTCGAGATGGCCGGGGAGCTCGCCGAGGCCGAGGGGATAGAGACCGACTACGTCGTCACCAACGACGACGTGGCCGTCGAGGACTCCACCTACACCAGCGGGCGGCGCGGGATCGCCGGGACGATCTTCGTGCACAAGATCTGCGGCGCCGCGGCCGACGACGGCAAGAAGCTACAGGAGATAAAGGAGCTCGCCGAGAGGGTCAACGCCAACGTCCGCTCGATGGGGATGGCCCTCACCAGCTGCACGCCGCCGGAGGCCGGGGAGCCCATCTTCCAGATCGCGGACGACGAGATGGAGATCGGGATCGGCATCCACGGCGAACCCGGAGCCGAGCGCAAGAAGATAGAGCCCGCCGACAGGATAGTGGACCAGATGCTCGAGAGGATCCTCGGCGACTCGGTGGACTACTCGGGTTCCGAGGTCGCCGTGATCGTCAACGGGCTCGGCGGCACGCCGTTGATGGAACTCTACGTCGCCTACAAGCACGTGCACGAGGTTCTCGAGAGAGAGGGGATCCGAGTCTGGCGTCGGCCTTACATCGGAGACTACATGACTTCTCTCGAGATGGCGGGCTTCTCGATAACGCTCCTGAAGCTGGATGAAGAGATGAAACGCTACCTCGCCGCACCCTGCACGGTCGCGGCGGGCAGGCCGTTCTAGAGGAAAGGAGGAGAGATGGCACAGGCCGCAGCACCAGCCAGGAGGGGCTGGCGCTCCACGTTGTGGGGTGAGCTTTCGGCGGAGTTTCTGGGGACCTTCGTCCTCATCGCCTTCGGAGACGGGGTGGTCGCCATGGCGGTCGCCGCGCTCAACCAGTCGGGCCGGGCGGAGAACGGGCACACCATCTTCCTGGCCTCCGGCGACTGGTTGCTCATAACCTGGGGCTGGGCGATGGCGGTCGTCTTCGGCGTCTACGTCGCCGGGGGGATAAGCGGAGCCCACATAAACCCGGCGGTGACGCTCGCGCTGGCGGCGAAGAGAGACTTCCCGTGGCGCAAGGTCATACCGTACATCGTGGCCCAGGTGGTAGGGGCGTTCGTGGGCGCCGCCCTGGTGTATCTCGTCTACCACAACGCGATAGCGAGCTTCGAGCAGGCGAACAACATAACCAGAGGAACTCCCGCATCCAACACCACCTTCTCGATCTTCGCGACCTTCCCCGCCCCGTACTTCCACGGGAACATGGTGGGGCCGCTCATCGACCAGATCGTGGGCACGATGTTCCTCGTCATGTTCGTCTTCGCGCTCACCGACGACCGCAACCAGCCCCCTCTGTCCAACTTGGCCCCGTTCCTCGTCGGTATGGCGGTCGCGGCGATCGGTATGTCCTACGGCGCGAACGCCGGGTACGCAATCAACCCCGCCCGTGACTTCGGCCCGAGGATCTTCGCCTGGCTCGCCGGCTGGGGGCAGGTCGCCATGCCGGGGACCGTCAAGGGCTCGTTCAGCAACTATTTCTGGGTCCCGATAGTCGGCCCGCTGGTGGGTGGTGTTATCGGCGCCTACGTCTACGACTTCTTCATCCGGGACGTGCTCCTCTCCAGGGGGCAGCCGCCGACCCCGGCGGTGGAGCCCAAGGGCGAGACCGACGTGGATCGGCGTGGAGCTGGGGACGACCGGGAGGCCGAGCCCCGGGGGCGTACCACGCGGGAGTAGGATCCCGTCGTGTGTGTGGTGGGGGGATGGAGGTCCGGCGCAGGAGGCCGGACCTCCCCCTTCTTGTGAGACGTGTATTTTTCTTTCGGGAAGGAGGGCCGTTGAGTTCCGCTGATTCCGTGATCGAGATCGTGAGGGCCATGGCCGCCGCGATGGAGGAGCACCGGCAGGAGCTGACCCGGCTCGACTCCGAGATAGGTGACGGGGACCACGGGACGAACATGCACCGGGGTTTTCAGGCCGCGCTGGAGCGCCTGGAGGGGATGGATACATCAACGCCCTCCGACGTGCTGAAGGCCGTCTCGATGGCGCTCATCAGCAAGGTGGGTGGTGCCGCGGGCCCGCTCTACGGCACGGCGTTTCTCAGGGCTTCCTCGGCGCTTTCGGGCAAGGAAGAGCCGGATGCTTCGGACGCGGTGGAGGCGATGGAGGCGGCCCTCGCTGGTATCAAGCAGAGGGGCAAGGCCGAGGTCGGCGACAAGACGATGGTCGACGCGCTCGAGCCCGCCGTGGCCGCTGCCAGGAAAGAGGCCGCGTCATCGGGGGACGTGGGTCGGGTGCTCCGGGCTGCGGCCGATGCTGCGGCGGAGGGGGCGGAGTCGACAATCCCGCTCGTGGCCCGGCGTGGAAGGGCGAGTTATCTGGGAGAGCGCGCGGCCGGCCACAAAGATCCGGGAGCAACCTCGACGCATCTTCTGCTGGACGCCGCGGCTCGGGCGCTGGGGGCTTGAGGATGGTCGGGCTCGTGCTCGTCTCCCACAGCCCCGAGATAGCCTCGGGCACGGCGGAGCTCGTGCGGCAGATGGCGGGTGAGGTCGAGGTGAGGCCCGTCGGAGGTGATGCCGAAGGGTCCTTCGGGACCGACCCGGACAGGATAAAGAACGCGATAGAGGAGATGGGATCCGATGAGGTGCTCGTCTTCATGGACCTCGGGAGCGCGGTCCTCTCGGCCGAGACGGTGCTCGAGATGCTCGGGGAGGAACTCAGAGAGCGGGTCCATCTGGTCGATGCTCCGTTCGTCGAGGGGGCATTCGCGGCCGGGGTCACCGCCTCCGCGGGGGCCGATGCCCGGGAGTGCATGGAGGCGGCTCGACAGGCCAGGACGGAGCCCAAGCTGCATTGATCGGGCCGCGTCTCTTCCCGAGGCCGGGTATGGAGCCTGATACGAAGCGATGTCACGCAGCGAGAGGAAGGAGCCGCCATGGCGCGCAAGGTACCGAGTGACATAGAGCAGTATCCCTTCGACCTCATCATCGTCGGGGCCGGGATAAACGGTGCCGGGATCGCCCGCGACGCGGCGATGCGAGGCCTTAGAGTGCTGCTTTTGGACAAGGGGGACATCTCCAACGGGACCACCCAGTGGGCGACGAGGCTCATCCACGGGGGGCTCAGGTACCTGGAGTACTACGAGGTGGCGCTGGTGCGCGAGTCGCTGCACGATCGCGAGATCCTTCTGCGCATAGCCCCGCACCTGGTCAGGCCGCTCGGGTTCATGGTCCCGATCTACGAGCGCTCCAAGCGCGGGCCGCGCATGATCCGACTGGGGATGATCGCCTACGACATCCTCTCCTACGAGAAGAGCATGCCGCGCCACAGGATGTTCGGCAGGGAGGAGGCGCTCGAGCGCGAGCCGGGGCTCAACCCCGATGGTCTGCTCGGTGCCGCCTTCTACTATGACGCGCAGGCCGAGTACGCCGAGCGGCTGGCGGTCGAGAACGCCATCAGCGCGCGGGAGCACGGGGCGATGGTCATCACCTACGCGAAGGTCGAGCGTCTCTTGCGCGAGGGATCCAACGTGGTCGGGGTGGAGTTCTCCGACCTGCTCGACGGTGGCAGGCGCCGCGTCGCCCGCGCCCCGGTCACGGTCAACGTCTCGGGGCCGTGGGTGGACGAGGTCCTGGGCAACCTCTCCCCGAAGCGCATGATCGGCGGCACCAAGGGCAGTCACCTGGTCGTCGACCCGTTCCCCGGGGCGCCCAGGAACGAGGCGCTCTACGTCGAAGCCCGCAGGGACGGGCGTCCCTACTTCATCGTGCCCTGGAACGGGCGCTACCTCATCGGCACGACCGACATCCCCTACGAGGGGGACCTCGACTACGTCTCGGCCGAGGAGTGGGAGATAGAGTACCTGCTCGAAGAGACCAACCACGTCATCCCGCAGGCAGGCCTCACCCGCGAGGACGTACTATACACCTACGCGGGTGTCCGGCCGCTGCCCTACGAGCCCGACGCCGACGCCGGCAGCATCACGAGGAGCCACATCGTCTACGATCACGCCCGGCACGAACCGCGTCTGGAAGGCCTCGTCTCGATCATAGGGGGCAAGCTCACCACCTACCGCAACCTCGGGCGTCAGACGACGGACATGGTCTACAGGAAGCTCGGGCAGAAGCCGCCGAAGAGCGCGACCTCAATCGTTCCCCTGCCCGGCGGCAGGACCGGCGACTTCGAGTCGTTCTCGGAGCGCTTCAAGGCCGAGAGCGGGCTCCTGCCCCAGATCTCCGAGCGGCTGCTCAAGCTCTACGGGGCCCGGGCGTGGGACGTGCTCGAGATGGCCGGGGAAGACCCTTCGCTCAGGGAGCCGCTCGTCACGCCCGCTACCGTACAGAACGGGCTCATCGGTGCCGAGGTTCTCTACGCCTTCGAGCGGGAGATGGCCGAGAAGCTCTCCGACGTGCTCCTCAGGAGGAGCATGGCCGGGCTCGACCGGGAGGCCGGGCTCGACGTAGACGAGGCGGCGGCGAAGGTGGCGGCGAGGCACTTCGGGTGGGACGAGGAGCGTACGGAAGGCGAGGTGAAGGAGTACCGCGATTACATCCGGCGCTACCACCCGAAGGCCCTGCAGGAGCATGCGGGAGGGCGTTGACGTTCCGAGGTGGCACCCCGACCTCCGAGTTTACTCCCGACCGTTTCGGGGAAGTTAGATAACGGTGTTTCAAGAGATCAGAGGAGGTCGGAAAGCATGGAGACTGGACGAGGTGCCCAGGGTATCTTCTCCGAGGAGATGAGCCAGAAGCGGGAGGAGATAATAGAGCTCCTCAAGAAGGCGTACTTCATGGAGCTCGAGACGGTGATGAACTACGTCACCGGCTCCGTCAACCCGGACGGCGTGAGAGCACAGGAGATCAAAGAATCCCTCGAGGAGGACATCCAGGAGGAACTCGGCCACGCCCAGCAGTTCGCCGCCAGGATAAAGGAGCTCTACGGGGTTGTCCCGGGTTCGATGGACTTCAAGCCCGAGCAGAGCTACCTGCAACCCCCAGAGGAACAGACCGACATCGTGAGCATCATAAAGGGCGTCATCGAGGCGGAGACGGGGGCGATAGAGCACTACACGCGCATCATCGAGGAGACCGAGGGCGTCGACCACGTCACCCAGGACATGGTCATCGGCATCCTGCGCGACGAGCAGGAGCACCGCCGGCTCTTCGAGGGGTTCTTGCGCGAGTATCAGGCCGAGGGGCTCGCCTAGGGAAGACGGCGGGGGAGAGAAGAGAGGAGCGCCGGCTTTACGCCGGCGCTCCTTTGCTAGTGTCGTTCCCCCTTCGTCCTCCGCGCGAAGGTATGGACGAACTCCACCTGCGCAGGCGTCTGCAGTGCTCCGGGCCTCGCCCGTCTCACGGCTTCCACGGCGTCCTCCGGGGTGTGGCGTCCCAGCGCGGCGAGGACGCACGCTGCGACCGTCCCGCTCCTCCCGAGCCCGGCGCGGCAGTGTAAGATCGTGTTGTTGCCTTCGTCGAGGTTTCGGACGATCTTCTGCACCAGCGCTCCGAAGCGTTCCGCCTCTGCTTCCTGCGGCACGTCCACGTCCCGGATCGGGAAGCGCTCTATCTTCACCCCGTGGAGCAGGGGGCTTTTCGACAGCTCGGGGACCCCGAAGGCGTGGTACTCGTGATCCTGCATGAGGGAGACGAGCAGTCGCGTATCGTAGACCTCTTTCAGCCTGAGGAGGTCCGCCCGCAGGTTACGGTCCCAGCTCCGACCGTCGAGCTCGGGATCCTTGAGCCCGGGGCACATGCACAGCCCGAGGCGGCCGGGCAGGGGGACGTCCGCTTGGCTGAGGAAGTCCACGTGCAGCGGATGCGAACTGGAGGTGTAGGTTTTCCCGCTCTCGTTCTGCTCCCTCTCCATCGGGGTTATCCTACACCGAGAGCCGTGGATGGTCCGGGTGCCCCCGACTAGTAGCTCCCTCCACCGTAGCCTCCCGAGCTCCCACCCTTATTCTCTACCGGGTGCCCGTTCGGAGAGACTGCGTACCACTCTCCGCCGAAGCTCGCAATCCCTTCTCCCCTGACGTCTCCGGTCTTGCCGTCCGGTGCGTAGTAATAGAGTGGGTGCCCGTCGTAGGTGACCTGTTGCACGCCACCTTTCCTGGGGATCGTGCCGAGCCTCTTCGGCTGAACCCCGCGACCCGCGACGGGTTTGCCGTGGATCGTGAGGGGCGGCCAGGTTTCGGCGCAGACACCCGAACAGGCGGACCTGCCGTTTCTGTCAGCGGTGAACAGATAGAGCGTGTGCCCGTTCGGGCCAGCAAGGATCCTGCCCAGCTTCGGATTCGTGACGACCCGGACGGTGGCATTCTGCTGCCCGCCGTTACCTGGTGAGGATGGGGTGCTGCCACCGGATGAGGCCTGGGAGGCGGAGCCTCCGCAGCTGGCGAGCAGCAAGGCCACCGGGATCAGCGCCACCACAAACCAGCCCCTTCCGAACATCTTCCTTGACATCGCGGATCTACCTTCCTCTCGCTCGGCGTGGTTCCCGCCGCACGGTTATACGGCCGTAAGGGCCGGGCGGTTCCGCAAGGGATGGGTGGGGATGAACGGCTTCCCCGCGGACCGGGACTGCTCGGGTGCGAGATGTACGTGCCCGTGAGGCACGTAAAGGAGGTCAGAGCGGGAGCCTGCCGGTGTGCGGGGAGGTAGGAGTTATTTTTGCGTCGTTTTCCTCCGTCGGGTGATCCCGGACGCGCTTTGGGGTATACTTCAAAAGGTAAGTTCAGGATACGAGGTTGCGTCGGCCCGAAAGTCGACTCTAATCCGGGAGACGGTTCCGGTCACCGCGGTCTCGTAAGAAGAGAAAGGTGGGCTTTAGGTATATGGCCCAAGGTACCGTGAAGTGGTTCAGCGCCGAGAAAGGCTACGGCTTCATCAAGCCCGACGACGGGGGTGAGGATGTCTTCGTGCATCACACCGGCATCGCGGGCTCCGGGTTCAAAAGCCTGGAGGAAGGCGAGCAGGTGAGCTTCGAGACCGAGCAGGGACGCAAGGGCCTGCAGGCGAAGAACGTAACCCGGATCTGAAGCACTAAAACAGCAGCGGAGGCTCGTCCTCCGCGCACGCCGAAGAGAGGGACCCCGTCCGGGGTCCCTCTCTTTCGCTTCTGAGAGGGTGAAAGGGGCGTAGAATCCATCCCGTGAAGGACGCGTCGCACAGGGACTTTCTCTCCGAAGCCTCGCTCCTCGCGGCGGTCTTCTTCCTCGGGACCAATCCGGTTGCGGTCAAGTACGCGATCCTCGAGATCCCTCCCCTCGTCTTCGTCGCGTTGCGCTTCACGCTGGCGGGGCTTCTGCTGTGGACCTTCCGGAAGATCGCCGGGGTTGGGGAGCCGCTCGGCGCGCGCGAGCTTCTCCGGATGGCCGGGGTGGGTGTGGTCGGGGTGGGCCTCAACAACACGCTCTTCACGCTCGGGGTGAGCATGACGAGCGCCTCGGAGACGGCTTTGATCTATGCCACGCCCCCGCTCTGGGGGATGCTGCTCGGGTTTCTGCTCGGGCAGGAGCGACCGACGAAAAGGGGTGTGGCGGGTGTGGCTATCGCCATGGTGGGGGTGACGGTGGTCGTCTCGGGTGGGATGGGCTCCACAGCCCCGTCCTTCGCGGGGGACCTGCTGGTGATGGGAGGAGCCGTGTGCTGGGGGTCGTACACGGTGCTCGGGATGCGACTCCTGCGGCGCCACCCGCCGATCACCGTGGCCGCCTATACGACCCTCTTCGGCGGGCTCGCCACCCTGCCGCTCGGGATCTGGGCGCTCCTCAAGAGCTACGAGATACATCCCGGTGTGGCTGCGGGGACTGCAGCGGCCTACTCCACCTTTCTCGTCGCCGCCTACGGGTTCTTCGCCTGGCAGAGAGGGGTCTTTCGCCTGGGGGCTAACCGGGTTCTCGTCTACCAGTATCTCATCACGCTCATAGGCGTCGTCTCCGGTATCCTCGCCCTCGGGGAGCGCCTCGGGCCCGCGCAGATCCTGGGAGGAGCCGTGATCCTCGCCGGCGTGTTCGCCGCGAGGAAGCAGTAGCCGCCGGAGGTGTGGCCGCCCGCGGAGAAGCTAGAATGCGCGTGGTAGGAACGGAAGCTGGAGGTTTTCCCTGTAATGAGCGAGCGCAGGAAAGGGGGGCGGGGGCCTGATCCCGGCGACTTCCTCGACCTCGACGCGCTCCTCTCCGAGGAGGAGAAGCGCGTGCGCGAGAGGGTGCGGGAGTTCGTGGATCGCAGGATTCGACCCAACATAAACGAGTGGTACGAGCGGGCCGTCTTCCCGCGCGAGCTCGCGCGGGAACTCGGCGAGCTCGGGGTGCTCGGGATGCACCTGGAAGGGTACGGCTGCCCGGGAAGGAGCGCCGTCGAGTACGGGCTCGCGTGCATGGAGCTCGAGGCTGGGGACTCGGGGCTGAGGACCTTCGTCAGCGTGCAGGGGTCGCTCGCGATGAGCGCGATCCACAGGTTCGGGAGCGAGGAGCAGAAGAACGGGTGGCTGCCCTGCATGGCCAGGGGCGAAGCCATAGGCTGCTTCGGGCTCACCGAACCCGGCGCCGGGAGCGACCCGGCGAGCATGCAGACGCGGGCGCGCAAGGAAGGGGCTCATTGGATCCTGAACGGGACGAAGCGCTGGATCGGGCTCGGTTCGATCGCCGATGTAGCCGTGGTCTGGGCGAAGACCGACGACGGCATCAGGGGGTTTCTCGTCCCCACCGACACCCCCGGATTCTCCGCGACGAACATCGAGCCCAAGCTCTCGATGCGCGCCTCGGTGCAGTGCGAGCTGCATCTGGAGGAGGTGCGGCTTTCGGAGGATGCGATGCTACCGGGCGTCAAAGGGCTGCGCGGGCCCTTCTCCTGCCTCAACGAGGCCCGTTACGGGATCATCTGGGGTGCGATGGGGGCAGCGCGCGACTGCTACGAGTCGGCGCTCGCCTACGCGAAGGAGAGGGAGCAGTTCGGGAAGCCCATAGCCTCCTTCCAGCTCGTGCAGAAGAAGCTCGTGGACATGATGATCGAGATCCAGAAAGGCACGCTGCTCGCGCTGCACATCGGGCGGATGAAGGACTCGGGGACCTTGAAGCACCAGCAGATTTCCTTCGGCAAGCTGAACAACGTGCGCGCGGCGATAGAGATAGCGCGCGAGGCCCGCACCGTCTTCGGCGGGAACGGCGTGACCCTCGACCACCCTCCCCTGAGGCACGCCAGCAACCTGGAGAGCGTGCGCACCTACGAGGGGACCGACGAGGTGCACACCCTCATCCTCGGGGAGGCGATAACCGGAATAGAGGCGTTCAGATAGGGGGTTTGTCTTGGCCTACGAGACCATCCTGACCGAGAACCGCGACGGCGTCGGAGTCGTCACGATAAACCGACCCGAGGTCAGAAACGCGATGAACGCGCAGGTCACCCGGGAGCTGCGCGACGCGCTCGAACGCTTCCGGGAGGACGACGGGATCGGGGCCGTCATCTTCACCGGGGCCGGGGAGAGGGCCTTCGTCGCCGGGGCGGACATCGGCGACCTGAGGGAGAGGACGATGCTCGACGGGATCGCGGCCCCGATGCAGCGGCTCTACGACGAGGTGGAGGAGTTCGAGAAGCCGACCGTCGCGGCGGTCAACGGATACGCCCTGGGTGGGGGGTGCGAGCTCGCGATGGCCTGCGACATCCGGCTCGCCTCGGAGAACGCCCGCTTCGGGTTGCCGGAGACGGGGCTTTCTATCATCCCGGGGGCCGGCGGCACCCAGCGTCTGGCACGCCTGGTCGGGAAGGGAAGGGCGGTCGAGATGATCCTGACCGGACGCATCATCGACGCGGTCGAGGCCCGCGACATCGGGCTCGTCTCGCGGGTCGTGCGCCCGCAGGAGCTGATGGACGCCGCGCTCGAGACCTGCCGCACGATCCTCTCCAAGGGCCCGCTCGCCGTTCGGCTCGCCAAGCTCGCCGTCAAGCACGGCTTCGAGACCGACCAGGGCACCGGGATGCTCATCGAGCGCCTCGCGCAGGCGATCCTGCTCTCCACCGAGGACAAGCTCGAGGGGATGAGCGCCTTTCTGGAGAAGCGCGAGCCGAACTTCAAGGGGAGGTAGGCGTGGCAGGGCCGAACATAGAGAACGTCCGCAGGATACTCGTCGTCGGTTCCGGGGCTATGGGATCCCAGATCGGCATGGTCTGCGCCTTGGCCGGCTACGAGGTCGCCCTGCAGGATATCGAAGAGGAGATGCTCGGGCGGTCGCGGGAAGAGCTCGAGCGGCGCATGGGCCGCAACGTCGAGAAGGGCCGGATGAGCCGCGAAGAGGTCGAGGCGGCCTTCGGTAGGATGACCTTCACCACCGACCTTGAGGGCCCGGCTTCGGAGGCGGACTTTGTCATAGAGGCCGTCGTCGAGCGGCTCGACGTGAAGCGCGAGGTCTTCCGGCGCCTCGACCAGGCGGCGCCCGGGCACGCCGTCCTCGCGACCAACTCCTCGACGATCGTCTCCTCGCGCATCGCCGATGCGACCGGCCGCCCCGAGCTGGTCTGCAACATGCACTTCTTCAACCCGGCGCTGGTGATGCGCTGCGTCGAGGTTGTCAGAAACCCGAAGACCTCCGACGCCACGGTGGAGACCACGGCGGAGCTGGCCCGCCGGGTGGGCAAGGAGCCCGTCGTCATAAACAAGGAGGTTCCCGGCTTCGTCGCCAACCGCATCCTGCACGCGATCCGCTCCGAGGCGCTCTGGCTCTACGAGAACGGGGTCGCCTCTTTCGAGGACATAGACATCGCCTGCCGCACCGCGCTCGGGCACCCGATGGGTCCCTTCGAGCTGATGGACCTCACCGGGATAGACGTCGCCTACCACGCGGCCAACTCCCGCTACGAGGAGAGCGGCGACCCGAAGGACAGACCCGCGAAGAGCATCGTCGAGAAGTACGAGCGGGGCGAGCTCGGCCGCAAGAGCGGCAGGGGATGGTACACCTACGATGAGGAGGGGCGCAGAGTCGAATAGGAGGGACCCCTTATGTCGCTCAACCTGACGGTGGTGCTGGACGAGAGCGCGAAGGTGAGGCCGCAGAAGCCCGCACTCGTCCTCGAGGAGGAGAAGGTCACCTACGCCGCTTTGCGCGAGGCGTCGATGCGCTTCGCCGCCGCGCTGTCCTCGCTCGGGATCGAGCCCGGGGACAGGGTCGCGATCATGGTGCCGAACGTCCCCCAGTTCGCCATCGCCTACTACGGCATCCTGCGTGCCGGGGCGGTGGTCGTTCCGCTGAACGTGCTCCTGCAGGGCCCCGAGGTCGCCTACCACCTCGAGGATTCCGGGGCGAAGGCGCTCATCGCCTGGGATGGGTTCCTGGAGGCGGCCGGAAGGGGATACGAGGAGGCCTCCGGCTGCGGGCACCTGATCGTGGCGGGGGAGAAGGAGGTGGCGTCCGAGGGGGCGCTCGGCTTCGGGGGGCTTCTGGAACAGCACCCGCCGGAGTTCGAGACCGTGCAGACGATGCCCGACGACACGGCGGTCATCATCTACACCAGCGGGACCACCGGTCGGCCGAAAGGGGCCGAGCTCTCCCACTTCAACCTCTTCTACAACGCGGTGTGCAACGCGGACAAGCTCGTGCAGACCAGCGAGGAGGACGCCGGGATCGCCGCGCTCCCGCTCTTTCACATCTTCGGTCAGACCGCGGTCCTGAACACCTTCGTCTACAGCGGGAACACGATCACGATGATCCCGCGCTTCGAGCCCGAGGCGGTGCTCGGGGCGATAGAGCGCGACCGCATCACCATCTTCACCGGGGTGCCCACGATGTACCAGTACCTGCTGCACCACCCGGATGCGGACGCATACGACACCTCCTCGCTCAGGCTCGGGATCTCCGGCGGGGCCTCGATGCCGGTCGAGGTGTTGAGGAGGTTCGAGGAGAAGTTCGGGATCACGATACTCGAGGGCTACGGCCTCTCCGAGACGAGCCCGGTCGTCTGCTTCAACCGCTCCGCCGAAGAGCGCAAGGTCGGCTCCATAGGGCTTCCGATCTGGGGGATCGAAGCGAGGGTCGTGGACGAGGACGACCGCGAGGTGCCCCGCGGCGAGACCGGGGAGCTCGTGGTGCGCGGGCACGCGATCATGAAGGGCTACTACGGGAGGCCAAAGGAGACCGCGGAGGCGATGCGCGGCGGCTGGTTTCACACCGGCGATCTGGCCAGGATGGACGAGGACGGCTACATCTTCATCGTCGACCGCAAAAAGGACATGATCGTGCGCGGCGGATACAACGTCTACCCGCGCGAGGTCGAGGAGGCGATCTACGAGCACCCGGCGGTCGCCGAGGTCGCCGTGGTCGGCGTACCGCACGAGGAGCTCGGCGAGGAGGTCGTCGCCGTGGTCGTCCCGAAGGAGGGGGCGAGGGTGGAAGAGGAGGAGATCATAGCCTTCGCCCGCGAGCGGGTCGCCAGATACAAGTACCCCCGCCACGTCGTCTTCGTCGAGGAGCTACCCAAGAACGCAACCGGGAAGATACTCAAGCGGGAGCTCGGACCGGAGAGGCTCGGTCCCGAAGTTAGAGGCAGAAGGTGATCGGGTAGGAAAGACGGAGGCCTGACCCGGAGGATCCGGTGGAGAGCCCCTTCCGCCAGGAAGCCTTCACGACGACAACCCTCCGGGCCGGGCCTCCTCGAACCCCCAGAGTACCACTGCATCCCGGCGAGAAGCCATCCTGTTTTCGGGATAGAATTGCTCCAGAGAGAGGCCAGCTCTGCGCCGTTCGGCGACGCGAGGAGAAAGGGGATCGCAGGCAGATGGAACGCAGCCGGCTTATAAGGACGATGGAGTCCATCCTGGGGCCGGAGGGGGTGATCCACGAGCGCGAGCAGCTACGCACCTACGAATGCGACGGGTTGATGAACTACCGGGTCATCCCGGATCTGGTCGTCCTGCCCGAGAGCGCCGAGCAGGTGCAAAAGGTGGTGAGGGTGTGCCACGAGGAGGGCATCCCGTTCGTCGCCCGCGGGTCGGGGACCGGGCTCTCGGGCGGGGCGCTGCCGGTGGAGAAGGGCATCCTTATCGTGCTCTCCAGGATGCGACGGATACTCGAGGTCGACCTGGAGAACGAACGCGTCGTCGTCGAGCCCGGGGTGATAAACCTCTGGGTGACGCAGGCCGTCTCGGATGAGGGATACTTCTACGCGCCGGACCCCTCGAGCCAGCTCGTCTCCTCGATCGGGGGGAACTGCTCGGAGAACTCCGGCGGGGTCCACTGCCTGAAGTACGGGTTCACCACCAACCACATAACCGGCGCGGAGGTGGTGCTGCCCGACGGGGAGATGGTCCACCTCGGGGGCGGCAAGGCCCCCGACGAGCCGGGATACGACCTGCTCGGGGCCTTCGTCGGCTCCGAGGGCACTTTAGGGATAGCGACCAAGATCACGCTGCGCGTCGTGCGCCAGCCGGAGGCGATAAGGACCCTGATCGCGGCCTTCGAGGACACCGAGAAGGCGGGAGGGGCGGTCTCGGGGATCATAGGCTCGGGCTGCGTCCCGGCGGGGATAGAGATGATGGACTCTCTGTGCCTGGAGGCGGTCGAGGCCGCCGTGCATCCCAACTACCCGGAGTGCGGGGCGCTGCTCCTGGTCGAGCTCGACGGCCCGGAGGCGGAGGTCGAGAGCCAGTTCGAGCAGGTGAAGAGGATCTGCGAGGAGAACGGCTCCTCAGAGATCCGGGTAGCCAGGGACGACGAGGAGCGGGCGCTCTTCTGGAAGGGGCGCAAGGCGGCCTTCGCAGCGATGGGGCGCATCTCGAACGACTACTACGTACAGGACGGCGTGATCCCGCGCACCGAGCTTCCGGAGGTGCTGAAGAAGATCTCCGAGCTCAGCTCCGAGTACGGCCTCAGGGTGGCGAACGTCTTCCACGCCGGGGACGGCAATCTGCACCCGCTCGTCCTCTACGACGGGGAAGAGCAGGCCGGGAGGGCCGAGGAACTCGCGGGTGAGATCATCCGGGTCTGTCTGGAGCACGGCGGTTCGCTCTCCGGCGAGCACGGGATCGGCGAGGACAAGAAGAAGTACATGCCGGAGATGTTCACCGCCGAGGATCTGGACGTGATGCAGCTTTTGCGCTGCGCCTTCGACCCGCACCACCTGTGCAACCCGGGCAAGGTCTTCCCGACCCCGCGGCTCTGCGGCGAGCGTCCCGGCCCCTTCAGGATGCACCCGCTGCAGGAGGCGGGCCTGGCGGAGATGTTCTGATGCAGACGCGCGATCTCTCTCTGGAGCAGCTGCAGAACGTCGTCGGCGGGGAGCACGCGCGCGAGGCCACCCGGCAGGACGCCGTGGATGGGGTGGTCCCATCCTTCGTGGCCGAGCCCGGATCGGTCGAGGAGATCTCGGAGCTGATGCGGCTCGCGAGCGGTGCGGGGGCGGCGGTCGTGCCGCGCGGTGCGGGGACCAAGATGCACCTCGGGAACCCCCCGCACCGGGCCGAGGTCATCGTGGACATGACGAGGATGGATAGGGTGCTCGAGCACGCCGCGGCGGACCAGGTCCTGCGGGTGCAGGCGGGGGTGAAGCTCGACGAGCTGCAGGAAGAGCTCGCCGCCTCGAACCAGATGCTCGCGATAGACCCGCCGGAGCGCGGCGCCACCATCGGCGGCGTCGTCGCGGCGAACGCCTCCGGGCCGCTGCGGCTGCGCTACGGGACGATCCGGGATCTCATCATCGGGATAAGGGTCGTCCTCTCCGACGGGACGGTGGCGAAGGCCGGGGGCAAGGTCGTGAAGAACGTCGCCGGCTACGACCTCTCGAAGCTCTTCACCGGTTCTCTGGGGACGCTGGGGGTGATCGCGGAGGCGAACTTCCGGCTGCACCCGATCCCCGAGGTCGCCCGCACGGTGACGGTGGCGGTGGAGGATGCCGGGGGCGCGGCGGGTGCGGCCCGGGCCGTGGCCAGCTCGCAGATCGTGCCGAGCGCCGTGGAGCTCCTCTGGGACGGTGACCGCCGGGAGATCTCGGTCCTGCTCGAGAGCATCCCCGGCGGCATCGGCGCGAAGGTGGAGACGGCGAGGTTCCTGCTCAGGCCCTTCGGTGAGGTGCGCGAGGAGGAAGGGCGCGTGCTGCCCGAGATGGAGCCCGCGGAGGTCGAGCTCAAGGTGAACGCCCCGCCGGCGGAGCTCTCCGGGGTGATCGAATCGGTCACCGGGGCTGCGGAGAGGCGCGGTCTCGAGGTGAGCCTGCGGGGGCATGCGGCGAGCGGGGTTACCTTCGCCGCCGTCTCCGGCGGGGGAGAGGAGGATATCTCGGACCTCATCGCCGAGCTGCGCGAGATCCGCTCGCGGCGGGGCGGGAGCGTCGTGCTCGCCCGCGCCCCGGTCGGGCTCAAGCGCAGGACCGAGGTGTGGGGGTACGCGGGTGATGCCTTCGAGCTGATGCGCCGCGTCAAGGAGAAGTTCGATCCTCCGGGCACGATGAGCCCGGGACGTTTCGTGGGAGGTATCTAGCGTGACCGAGCGGCACAACGGAGGCGGCACGCCGTCCGAGAAGGCCACGGCCGGCGCCGTCGGGGCAGCAAGCCCGGAAGATCTGGGGCAGGACGTCGGCGGAGCCGGGAGCCTCTCGGCGGAGGCGACCGTCGGAACGGGACGCGGAGAGAGCGGCCGGGTGGTCTTCCCGGCCTTCGACGAGCACCACCCGCCGGATCAGGCCCTCATAGACGACTGCGTCCACTGCGGCTTCTGCCTGCCGACCTGTCCGACGTACGTGCTCTTCGGCGAGGAGATGGACTCGCCGCGCGGCAGGATATACCTGATGAACAAGGGGCTCGAGGGCGAGCCGATGAACGACGAGATGGTTCGGCACTTCGACCTGTGCCTGGGGTGCATGGCGTGCGTAACCGCCTGCCCCTCCGGGGTGCAGTACGACAAGCTCATCGAGGCCACCCGCGGCCAGGTCGAGCGCCGCTACCAGCGCGCGCCGGAGGATCGGGCGTTCCGGGAGATGATCTTCAACCTCTTCCCCTACCCGGAGCGGCTGCGGCTGGTCGCGGCCCCGCTCCGGCTCTACCAGAGGGCCGGTATCAGGAACTTGGTGCGCAGGAGCGGCCTGCTGAAGCTCATGCCCGATCGGCTGCGGACGATGGAGGAGCTTTTGCCCGAGGTCCCTGAGCAGGAGAGGATCCCGGAGGTGACCCCGCCCCTCGGCGAGAAGAGGCGTCGGGTCGGGCTCCTCACCGGGTGCGTGCAGCGGGTCTTCTTCTCGAAGGTGAACGCGGCCACGGTGCGGGTGCTCGCCGCCGAGGGCTGCGAGGTCGTCGCCCCGCCCGATCAGGGCTGCTGCGGCGCGCTCTCGACTCACGCCGGGCGTGAGGAGGAGTCGCTCGAGTTCGCCCGCCGCACGATAGACGTCTTCGAGCGCTACGACCTCGACGAGGTGATCGTCAACGCCGCCGGGTGCGGCTCGACGATGAAGGAGTACGGCTACCTGCTGCGCGACGACCCGGAGTACGCCGCCAGGGCCGAGGCTTTCAGCGCGAAGGTGAGGGACGTCTCGGAGTTCCTCGAGGAGATCGGGCCCGTCGCCGAGCGCCACCCGCTGCCGGTCACGGTCGCCTACCACGACGCCTGCCACCTCGCCCACGCGCAGGGCATCCGCAGCCAGCCCCGCCGGGCGCTCGGGAGGATACCGGGTCTCGAGGTGCGGGAGATAAAGGAGGCGGAGATCTGCTGCGGCTCGGCCGGGATCTACAACATGGTCGAGCCCGGGCCCGCCGCCGAGCTCGGCGAGCGCAAGGCGAAGAACGTGCTGCAGACCGGGGCGCAGCTTCTGGTCACGTCCAACCCGGGCTGCACGCTGCAGATCCGGGCGTCCCTGCGCCGGATGGGCCGTGACATCCCGGTCGCCCACCCGGCCGAGGTCCTGGACGCCTCCCTCCGGGGCGAACCGGTCGAGACGCTGCTGGGGTGAGATGGGGTTCGTCCGTTCGCTGCTCGCGGTTCCCGCCTCGAACCCGAGGATGATCGAGAAGGCGCTCGCCTCGGAGGCGGATGCCGTCTTCCTCGACCTGGAGGACGCCGTCGCGCCGGGGGAGAAGGAGGCGGCGCGCGGGAACGTCGTGCGGGCCTTCACCGGGATGGACTGGCGGGGAAGGACCCCCACCTTCCGCGTGAACGCGCTCGACACCCGGTGGTTCTACGGGGACGTGATCGAGGTCGTCGAGGGGGCGAGGGTTCCCTGCTCGATCATCGTCCCGAAGGTGGGAAGGGCGGAGGATCTCTACGCACTCGACGTTCTGCTCCGGGGGGTGGAGGCGGGAGCGGGTCTCGAGCCGGGCTCGGTCTCTCTCGAGGCCCAGATAGAGAGCGCCTCGGGGCTCGCCCGGGTGGAGGAGATAGCTTTCTGGGGCGGGCGGCTTGAGGCGCTGCACTTCGGGCCCGGGGACTTCGCGGCGAGCGTCGGGATGCCGGGGGGGAACATCGGGATCGAGGACGCGTGGGACGAGCTCTACCCGGGACACCGCTTCCACCACGCGATGGCGCGCATCGCGACCGCGGCGAGGGCTGGAGGGCTCCGCGTCCTCGACGGCCCCGTCGCCGACTTCCGCGACGAGGAGGCGCTGCGCAGGAGCTGCCGCGTCGCCCGGTCTTTGGGTTACGACGGCAAGTGGTGCATCCATCCCGCGCAGATAGCGACCGTCAACCGCGAGTTCTCGCCCTCGGAGGAGGAGCTCGAGCGTGCCCGCCGCATCGTCGCCGCCTACGAGGAAGCCGGCCGGTCGGGGGTCGGGGCGATAGCCGTCGACGGGCAGATGGTCGACGAGGCCAGCGTGAAGATGGCCCGTCGCACGCTCGAGAGGGCCGGAGAGTAGCCTGCCTGGTGCGGGAGGAGCGCGTCAGGAGAGCCCCGGAGAGGCTCTTCGAAGTTTACGGTCCGCGTCCGGGTTCTCTGACGGTCATAACCGGCTCGATGTTCTCTGGCAAGACGGAGGAGCTGATCCGGCGGGTCAGGCGCGCCCTGTACGCCCGACGCCGGGTGCAGGTCTTCAAGCACGCCCTCGACACTCGCTCGGAGAGAGCGGCCATCCGTTCCCACAACGGCGTGCTGCACGAGGCCCGCGCCGTCGCCTCCAGCGACGAGCTGCTCTCGGCCGTCGAGCCGCAGACCGACCTGGTGGCGATCGAGGAGGTGCAGTTCTTCGACGGGCGGATCGTGGAGGTCTGCCGGAACCTCGCCGACGGCAGCTACGACGTGATCGCCGCGGGGCTGGACATGGACTTCCGCGGCCGGCCCTTCGGTCCGGTCCCGGCCCTGCTCGCCGAAGCGGACGAGGTGGTCAAGCTGCGTGCGATCTGCGCCCGCTGCGGCCGGGAGGCCTCCCGCTCCCAGCGCCTCATAGACGGCCGTCCCGCGCCCGCCACCGCCCCGACCATCCTCGTCGGGGCGCAGGAGAGCTACGAAGCCCGCTGCCGGCACTGTCACGAGGTCCCCGGCGAGCCGCAAGCGCCGTAGAAAATTTCGAGGGGAGGAGTTCCGTTTGGAGGAGAGACTGGATGCCGCGCTCGGGGAGGCTTCCGAGACCGATCGCGTCGTCATAGAAAAAGGAGCCCTGGGACAGGTCGGGGAGGTCTTCGAGGGGTGCTTCGGGGCCGTGCCGGCCGTGATCGTCGCGGACGAGAGGACCTTCGAGGTCGCCGGGGAAGAGGTCGAGAGGAGCCTGAAGGCCGCCGGGTGCACGCTCGCAGGACGCTTCGTCTTCCCGGTGCATCCTCCTCTCTTCCCCGACTCCGAGGGCGTCGGAGATCTCAGAGAGTGGCTCCGGGGCAGGGAGGCGGTGCCGGTCGCGGTCGGGGCCGGGACCATAAACGACATCACCAAGCGCGCCTCCCACGAGTGTGGCCGGCCGTACATGGCGGTGGCGACCGCGGCCTCGGTCGACGGGTACACCTCCTTCGGCGCCACGATAACCGAGGATGGGTACAAGCATACCCTGCCCTGCCCCGCGCCCCGGGCCGTGGTCGCGGATGTTGAGGTGCTCGCCGGGGCTCCGGAGCGGATGACCGCCTCCGGGTACGCCGATCTCCTGGGCAAGATCACCTCGGGAGCCGACTGGATCGTCGCCGACGCCCTCGGGGTGGAGGCGATCGATCGGACGAGCTTCGAGATGGTGCAGGGCCCGCTGCGTCGCTGGACCGCTGCGCCCAGCAGGCTGCGTCGGGGGGACGAGGAGGCCGTGGCCGGCCTGATGGAGGGGCTCGTGATGTCCGGGCTCGCGATGCAGCGCTACCGCTCCTCGCGCACCGCCTCCGGCGCCGAGCACCAGTTCAGCCACCTCTGGGAGATGGAGGGGCTCGGGCACGACCAGGACCCGCCGCTCTCGCATGGGTTCAAGGTCGGGGTCGGCACCGTGGCGATCGCCGCCCTCTACGAGAGGATGCTGCTGAAGGATCTCACCGACATCGACGTGGACGGGATCTGCCGCCGCTGGCCGGGGAGGGACGAGGTGGAGCGCCGGGTGAGGGAGGCGCACCCGAACCCCGTGATGGCGCGCGCCGCGGTGGAGGAGTCGCTCGCCAAGCATCCCACGGCCGGCGAGCTGCGCCGGAGGCTCGTGCGCCTCACGCAGGGGTGGGAGGCGCTCAGAGGGCGGCTGCGGGAGCAGCTTCTGCCCCCCGGAGAGCTGCGCAGGCTGCTCGCGGAGGCCGGATGCCCGACGAGCCCGCGGGAGATAGGGCTCGGGTGGGAGAGCTTCCGGCAGACCTATGCGCGGGCGCAGACGATCCGCCGGCGTTATACCGTCCTCGATCTCGCGCTCGAGAGCGGGCTGCTCGAGGAGTGCGTCGAGGAACTCTTCGCCCCGGACGGGTTCTGGGGCGGGAGCTCTGCCTCTCCCTGAGGGCTACCGGACGGGACCCGTCTTCGCTACCTGGCCTTCCCAGATCCCGGCTTCCTCGATCCAGGCGAGGGCGTCGTCCACGTCGTCGGCGACGAGGGTGACGTGTCCCATCTTGCGCTTCGGGCGGGACTCGGCCTTGCCGTAGATATGCACCTTCGGCGTCACGCCCCCGCGGCTTCGCATCCCACCTTTCTCGATCAGCCGGATCAGGGGTTCCAGGTGCTCCCCGAGCACGTTGACCATGACGGCGGGGGTGAGCAGGGTGGTCGGGCCGAGCGGCAGATTGCAGATGGCCCTCACGTGCTGCTCGAACTGCGAGGTAACGCACGCCTCTATCGTATAGTGGCCCGAGTTGTGCGGCCGCGGGGCGAGCTCGTTGACGTAGAGTTCGTCGCCGCCGGCCCAGAACATCTCCACCGCGACGAGTCCCGCCACGCCGAGCGACTCGGCCACGCTGAGCGCCATCTCCGTGGCCTTCTCCTGCACCTCCTGCGGCACGCGGGCCGGGACGATCGAGAGGTGCAGGATGTTGTCCACGTGTACGTTCTCCGCCGCCGGGAAGGCCGCCGCTTCCCCGTCCGGGGTGCGGGCGGCGATGACCGAGAGCTCCTTCTCGAAGTCTATGAACTTCTCCAGCACCAGGTCGACCCCCGGGCTGGAGAGTTCGGCGAAGGCGGCTTCGGCCTCGTCCTCCGAGTGGAGTACCCGCTGCCCCTTGCCGTCGTAGCCGCCGGTCGCGGTCTTGAGCACGCAGGGGGTGCCCAGCAGGTCCACCGCATCGAGCAGGTCTTTCTCGCTCTCGACCTGCCGGTAGGGCGCCACCCGCACCCCCGCCTCCTCGACGGCCCGCTTCTCGCGCAGCCGGTGCTGGGTGGTGTGGAGCAGACGGCTCCCCTGGGGTACGTACGACTCCTGCTCGAGCATCCGCGCCACGCCGGAATCCACGTTCTCGAACTCGTAGGTTATGACGTCGGCGGATCTGGCGAGCTCTCTGGCGGCGGCGCGGTCGTCGTAGGCTGCGACGATCTGGGCGGCCGAGACCTGCCCGCACGGGGCATCGGGCGTGGGGTCGAGCGTCACGAAGCGGTAGCCCATGTGCGCCCCCGCGAGCGCCATCATTCGGCCGAGCTGGCCGCCGCCCAGCACGCCTATCGTGCTGCCCGGAAGAACGACCTTCGTCAACCGAGATCACCCCCTTCGATGACGGAGCGACGCATCCTCTCCCGGCGCTCCTCGAGCCTGTGACGGATGTCGGGATCGCTGACGGCCAGGATCTGGGCGGCCAGCAGCCCGGCGTTGGTCGCCCCGGAGCGGCCTATCGCGACGGTCGCGACCGGGACCCCTCCGGGCATCTGGACGATCGAGAGCAGCGAGTCGAGCCCGCTCAGGTTCGAGGACCTCACCGGCACCCCGATCACGGGCAGCACCGTCTTGGAGGCGACCATGCCCGGAAGGTGCGCCGCACCTCCCGCGCCCGCGATGATCACGCCGAGCCCCCTCCCGGCTGCCGTGGAGGCGTACTCGAACATGAGATCGGGCGTCCTGTGCGCCGAAACGACGCGTTTCTCGTAGGAGATTCCGAGTTCGTCGAGCACCTCGCAGGCATGCTTCATCGTCTCCCAGTCCGAGGTGCTGCCCATGATCACACCCACCCGAACGCTCATACCTCTCTTCCTCCGTCAGCAGGGATTCCGGATTTTGGGCCGGGAGACGAGGGATCCCTGGCCTCCCGGCCCAAAGTATAGAGGTTTTCGTGTGCGGACGAAGGGGACGGTGGTACCTGCGCGTCGGGAGATCAGCCCTCCGTCCGAGGGGCCGCGCCGTACTCCTCGTCGGTGACGTGCTCACCCCAGAAGGCGGCGTTGCCCTCCTCGTCGGTCTGCTGCATCGCCACGTGGGTCATGAAGTGGTCCGGGGCCGCCCCGTGCCAGTGCTCCTCGCCCGGCTCGAAGAAGACGGAGTCTCCGGGCTTTATCACCTCGACCGGCCCTCCCCGGCGCTGGCACAGCCCCACGCCCTCGGTGACGTAGATGGTCTGCTCGTTAGGGTGGGTGTGCCACGCCGTGCGGGCCCCCGGGGTGAAGTGGACGACGCTCGCCGCCAGGCGCGAGGGCCCAGAGGGCTCGGCGGCGGTGTCCAGGTAGACGTCTCCGGTGAACCACCCGGCCGGTCCCTTGCCGGAGGGTCTCCTTCCGTTTCTCGTGATCTTCATCTCTGCCTCCTCAAGGTAACTCTAGCAGTTCGTGCCCCGCGCTTCACGTCAGCGGTACGTCGTGCGCTCCAGCTCCTCTGGGTAGCGGGCGCCCTGGATCTCGATCCTCGAGGCCGCCTCCTCGATCTCTTTCAGCGTTCTGGCCACGATGCGATGGAGAAGAGTGTAAGTTCTCACCGTTGTTAAGGCTGTGAAGCTTACTTTTTCTCGTCTTCTTCCGTGTCGTCAGAAGCCCCGAACAGCATCAGTACGAGGGTGACTTTAACTGCCTCCGGTTTGGCACCGGCGGACTGCGATTCCCTGCATCTCTCTTTCGATTCGGACTCGATGGCTAAGGCACGCTTCATCAGCGCGGAGACCTCCCTGGCCAGCTCTAGGGCTCCTTTCTCGTCTAAAACCAAGGTGTCGTCGTTCAACACTGCGTAAGGCTCGTCGAAGCCGCCGGCAGCTGCGGCCGAGGTGACTTTGTCCCCGATCTGAGACAGAAAATAAGCGTGCACGGTCTGCTTGAGCGAACCCGGCAGCGCCTTCCAGGCATCCTCGTGGATGACCCACTTGACTCCGGTGTAGTAATGCTCCACCGCACCCCGCTGACGCTTCTCACCCACGAGCCGCAAGAGGCCCAGATCGTGGAGCGTGCGCACGTGGTAGCTGACCGTCCCCAGCGGCTCGCCGAGCTCTGCGGAGAGCTGCCTCGGGCTCGCCTCCCGCCTGTCCAACATCGTCAGCAGCTTGACGCGCAGGGGATGGGCCAGAGCCTTGACGATCTTCGTATCTGTGAGCAGAAGTTCTACATTCTCCACTCGTTCTCCACCCTAATCTCCGTCCGAAGACGCGTGCGTATCCGGTGCAGTTTGGTCTTTACCGTTCCCTCGGGTATACAGAGTGCTTTGCCGATCTCCGACTGCGTCAGCTGCTCTGCGTAGCGTAAGGATAGCAACCTGCGCTCCTCTTGCGAGAGCCGTGCCACGGCTTCTCGAAGATCAACGACCGATACGATAGCCTGAGAGGTATCGAGTTCTTCTCCTCGCTCGCCGCACACCTCCAATGCCACCTCTCCTTTTTCAAGGCGCCGGCGCGACAGTCGTGCACACTCACGCCGCGTGATGGTCATCAGCCAGGGGATCGGGTCCTGCCGGTTGCGGCAGGCGTGTGCGTGCCGTAGTCCTCGCAAGAGTGCCTCCTGCACAGCTTCCTCGGCGTCATGCTGCGAACGCAGTAACCTAATCGCCAGAGCCAAACACCGCCGCCTAGCCTCGCTCCAATCGCATTCGAGTACTGCGCCAAGCTCCGGATTTCTGATCATTATCCTCTCACCTCCAGTTCGTACCAAATATCTCCTCAATAACCTCATATTAGTGAAACTATTTTGAGTAATCAAGGGTCTTATATGTGGTGCTGTAAAAACCGGCCATTTAAGGAGCCGGCCGAACGCAAGGGAAGGAGTGAAGGTATGACTCCCGAGCTTCTGGCGCGGGCCGTTGAGGAGAACGAACTTCGCGACGAGCTGTTCGACCAGCTTTCTCCGGAGGAGGCATCTGCCTTCGACGATTACGTCAGCGAGTACCATGCTCGTGAGTACGTGATCAACAAGAAGGATAGCTAGCAGAGGATAGGTGCTGGGTAATCTCCGGTCGACCTTCGGGCGGGCGTCATTCGCGCCCGCCCGAAGGCTCAAGAACAAGGCCTAATGGTTGTAAACCGTACTGGGGCTTCGTCGCAGTCGACTCGAGGCTACGTCAAGGTAGATAGAAAGGTGGAAGGACGACACTGCGATGCTTGGGAGGAGGCCAAACCGACGATGAGTAACCTTCCTTTTCTGCTTGAGGACCAGGGTTACTCTTGTGAGCTGCCGGGCGAGTCTTTGGACTTTCAGTCCTGGGCGTCAAGGACCTTCGGAGAGCGCTTGAGACAGGACACCGCGGAGTCACCTTGGTTGCTGATACTCACAAGAGCGGACGACAGGGAAGCGGACAGGGTTGGTTTGCGACTCGCAGCTCGAGGCTTCTCGTACCGTAGGATCGATGTGGACGCTTCCTCTCCGACAGGGCTGACCTTGAGCATAAGCTCTGGGACCATTGAATCGCGGTTGCACTTCGAACAGACCGCGAAATTGCGAAGCCCGGCCGTGATCTGGCTGCGCCACTTCGATGTCTTCGCCGTGCGCCCGCCGGTGAAAGATCCGGTGGTCGTTGCTTTTGCGCGGTCCGAGTGGGAACACGCGGTGAGGAGCCTGCTTTCGCTCGAACGCACGAAGTGGATAAACAGACCAGACGCGATTTTGAACCTGGGTCGCGTCTCCCAAATCTGTCTGGCGCACCGCGTCGGCTTGGCCGTACCGAGGACCCTAGTATCCAACGATAGACGGGACATTCGGGAATTTATCGCCTCCAGTCCGTCAGGGGTGGTCGTGAAGGTCCTTGGCGATCACTTTGTTGAGCCGGAGCCCGGCAAACTTTACGGCGTGTTCCCTCGCCTCGTGACCGAGGCTGATATGGTTTCTCTGGAGCGGGCGTACCTTACCCCCTCCATTTATCAGGAATATGTGCCTCATGTGAGAGAGGTACGCGCCACCGTTATAGGTGAAGATGTAGTGGCAGTGGAGATTTCCAAGGCTTCTCCAGAAGATATTTGGGAGCGTCCCGAAGAAGTTGCCGTACACCCGCATGACCTGCCGGCACGGGTGCTTGGCAGCTTGCTCCGGTTCCTCAGACTCGCGAGGCTGGAATACGGGGCGTTCGACCTCCTCCTGACGGAGGATGGCTATACCTTTTTGGAGGTTAACCCCACAGGAGATTGGGCCTGGTTGGAGAGCAAGGACGGCTCCATTCGGGTGACCGAGAAGGTGGTGTCCCATATCGCGGGCCTCTTGGAGGAAAGTGAACGATGCGGGTGAAGGTTTCGGAGAACATCGTGCTGTATTGGAGGCACGGCCAGCTAATTTGCGACAACTTCGTAGCTCACGAGCAGCACGCTCTTACCGAAGACGCCGAGTTTATACTCAGATGGTTCGGTAGCTGGAAAGACGTAGACTCCTTGTACGAACTGGCCCTCAAAGGATACTCGGTGCCCAAACTACAGTCTTTGACTCAACAGTTGCTTGATGCGGGTATCTTAATCACTGAAGGATCTGACGCGCACCGTTTCGAGAAGAGACTTGCGATCTGGGAGGAGTGGAGGATGTCGGCGAAGTATTTCCACTTCTCCAACAGAACCTTATCTACGACCGATTTTGTTCCCGACGATGAAGACGGCCAGCGCTTAAATGACAAGGCTAAGGTCGTCCAGGTGCCGTCTCTCTACAAGGAGTACCCCAATAGCAAGAGGGTGTCGCTCCCCTCGCCAGGGCCTGCGCCTGCGGGGGAAAGGGCTTCGCGCGAGGACGGCATAGTCGACCTTCTTCTACGCCGTAGGACCTGCAGATCCTACGCCCCCGATAAGGCCGTTGCTCTCGACCAACTCTCCACGGTGCTCTTCTACACCTGCGGGGCTGTCGGCTTCGCCAGGGCCGCAGGCGTCGGCAAAGTACTGATGAAGACGAGCCCATCCGGCGGGTCGAGACATCCTATAGAAGCGTACCCTTGCATCATGAACGTCGAGGGTATCGAACCCGGGATCTACCACTACTCCGTCAGGAGTCATG
>JAIMBO010000029.1 GCA_023511405.1 Rubrobacteraceae bacterium | reverse complement strand
AAAGTCACGATCATAGGAGGAGGGGTAGTAGGCACAGAAGCAGCCAAGATAGCATTAGGGATGAGAGCCATAGTGAGGGTTATGGACATAAACCCAAAGAGGCTCTCCTACCTCTCGGACATCTTTGGAGGAAGAGCGGACCTTGTGATCCCGAACAGAGCCCGCCTTGCCAGCTACGTAAGAGAATCCGATGTGGTCATAGGAGCGGTACTGGTACACGGAGCGAAAGCCCCAAAGCTCATAGACAGGAAGACCATAAGCCAGATGAGGAGAGGCTCTGTGGTGGTAGACGTAGCCATAGACCAGGGAGGGTGCTTTGAGAGCAGCCGCCCCACGACCCACACCCACCCCACCTACGAAGAAGAAGGCGTAATCCACTACTGCGTCTCGAACATTCCGGGAGCTGTAGCGAGGACCTCCACGCTGGCACTCACGAGCGCCACGCTGCCCTATGTGGTTGAGATAGCGCAGAGTGGGAGCATAGAGAAGGCGGCAAGAGAAGACGAAGCCTTGAGGAGAGGGCTTGCCACCACAGCAGGCCATCTCACCTCAGAGCCTGTAGCGCAGGCGCACTCCCTTGCCTACACCCCTCCTGAGGAGGTGCTCCTCTGAGCGCGGGAGCGCAGGGCGCGGGTTTATACTTGAGTCGAATAGGCCTATACTGGGGAAAGCAGTTTACAAGAAAGGTTTAGGGATGCTGGAAGAGCGGAAGATCAGGACGGAGATTCCCGGTCCCAAGAGCAGGGCTTTGATGGAGCGGCGTCGGAAGGCGGTTTCGGCGGGCCTCGGGACGGCGCTACCGATATGGGTAAGGGAGGCGCATGGCGCGCTGGTCGAGGACGTGGACGGGAACACGTTCATAGACTTCGGTGGTGGGATCGGTGTCCTGAACGCCGGGCACACCAACCCGGCGGTCGTCGAGGCGGTGAAGGAGCAGGTCGAGCGGCTGACGCACACCTGCTACTACGTGACGCAGTACGAGCCGTATCTGGAGCTGGCCGAGAAGCTGAACGCGCTGGTACCGGGGGACTTCGAGAAGCGCTCGTTCTTCTGCAACTCCGGGGCCGAGGCGGTCGAGAACGCGATCAAGGTGGCGCGGGCGTACACCGGTCGGCCGGCGGTGATCGCGTTCGAGAACGCCTTCCACGGGCGGACGTTCATGGCGATGAGCCTTACGAGCAAGGTCAGCCCGTACAAGAAGAACTTCGGGCCGTACGCGCCGGAGGTCTACCGGGTTCCCTCGCCCTACGCCTACCGGTGTCCCGCCGGAAGGGACTGCTCGGGCGGGTGTCGGGGGGACTGTCTCGGGGCGCTGGATAAGCTCTTCGTGAGCTACGTGGACCCGCGGAGCGTGGCGGCGATGATCATCGAGCCCGTGGCCGGAGAGGGCGGGTTCATCCCGGTCCCGGACTTCTACCTCAGGCGTCTCAGGGAGATCTGCGACGAGTATGGGATCGTCCTGATCATAGACGAGGTCCAGACGGGCTTCGGCAGGACGGGGAAGATGTTCGCGATCGAGCACTCGGGTGTGGAGCCCGATCTTTTGACCACGGCCAAGAGCCTCGGCGGCGGTCTCCCGATAGCCGGTGTGACGGGAAGGGCGGAGATCATGGACGGCGTACACACCGGCGGCCTCGGGACGACCTACGGCGGCAACCCGCTCGCCTGTGTGGCCGCTCTGGCGGTTCTCGAGACCTTCGAGGAGGAGGATCTCCTCTCCCGTGCGAACGTCATCGGGGAGCGTACGATGGCTGCGATGCACGAGATGCAGAAGAGGCACCCGGATTTCATCGGCGACGTGCGCGGACTCGGGGCGATGGTCGCGATGGAGCTGGTGAAAGACTCCGAGAGCCGCGAGCCGGACAAGGAGAGGACGGCCGGCATCGTCGAGGCGGCCCTGCAGGAGGGGCTGATGCTCCTGACTGCCGGGCAGTACGACAACGTGATCCGCACCCTCACGCCGCTCGTCATCACCGACGAGCAGCTCGACGAGGGGCTCGCCATCCTCGCGCGGGCCGTGGATTCGGTCGCCTGATCCAGACCGCACCGGAGAGGGGGAGGGCGGTTCCGCCCTCCCCCTTTTATTCATTCGTTCTCAGGCGCGGCTTCCCGCTATCGCGGGGGCTGCAGCGGTGGCGGTGAGCGCGGCGAGCAGCACCTTCGCCAGGTCGAACGGCACGAACGGCAGGACCCCCTGCGCCAGCGCCGCCGTGGGCGAGAGGTGGGTCACCGCGGCGAGCCAGGCGGCTCCGGCGGCGTAGATCGCGCAGAGCGCCAGCGTCCCGCTGAGGGAGCAGGCCCACAGCGCCTTCCTGCGGTTCGAGCCTGCAGCCGCCCCTGCGGCGAGACCGGCGAGCGCGGCCGCGACCGGGTAGGAGAGGAGATAACCTCCGGTGGGACCCAGGATCGGACCCAGCCCCCCGGAGAAGCCGGCGAAGACGGGTACGCCGATGGCCCCCACCACCAGATAGACGATCTGCGCCAGCGCCCCGGCCCGCCACCCGAGCAGGAGCCCGGAGAGTACCACGGCGACGACCTGCAACGTGAACGGCACCGGAGTGAAGGGGAGCGGTACCGTGATCTGTGCGGACACGGCCGTCACCGCGGCCATGAGCGCGGCCCGCGTCAGAGTGCGTGTCCTCAGGGCTCTTCCTCCTGTCTCTTGGACGATTCCTTCGAAGCCCGTATTTTAGGCGATAAAAAAAAGACCGGGGTTCCCCCGGTCTTCTGCACGACGCTCCGTCGCCCGCGATCAGGAGACCGCCGGCTTCAACCTCCGGTCGAGCTGCTCGAGCAGGCTCTCCCGGTTCTTGTGCAACCTCTCGTAGTCGCGGATGAGCCTTATCTCCTCGGCGGAGAGCCCCTCGAGGCGCTTCGAGATCTCCGCCACGCTCAGATCGTCGTATCCCTCGATCGGAAGCTCCTCTTCCTCGACGCCACCCTCTATGAGCCTCAGCCCCTGCCGGTAGTAGGCCAGCGGGGCGTAGAGGAGGTCCAGATAGCTGCCCGTGATCTCCCCGGCCAGCGCCCGCACGTTCTCCCGCTGCGCCTCGACCCTCTCAGCCAGCTCCTTCGCAAACTCGCCGTTCGCCGCACCCTGGTGCCGGGCCTCGGCGACGAACCTGTCCGTCATCCCCAGCGCGAACCTCACGTTGCGCTCCTGCAGCTCCACGGCGTGCTCCGCAATGGCCCTGTACAACTCCCCGACTTCACGTACCAGCCCTTCCATGGCCCGACTCGTCTCACGAAGCTCGCTCATTGCAGTCCTCCTGAATCGCTCTCTCTGCATATCTATATGCAGTATACACATATATACAGAGTATTCAAGATTGGAGGGGGTAGGGCGTTGCCATTCTGTTATTTCGATGCGTTAAGATGCCGCAGCGATGGCGTGGGGCTCTGGTCTCCGGGCCGTCGTGCTTTTACGGTACGAAGAGAGGGGGATGAGTTGAGACTCAGGGGTTTCATGGTTTTGCTGGCCGGGGTTTTGATGGTGACGCTCGTGGCCGCCGGATGTGGGCGATCCCAGGCAGGTGGGGCGAGCAAGCCGGGGACCATGAACGAGAAAGCCCGCCAGCAGCAGGTGGCTCCGAAGAAGGGGGAGGGGCAGGATCGGGGGCTCATCGCTCCGGCGCCCAAGAGCCATGTGCTGAGGCTCACGGTGCCCGCGATGAAGCGGGTGCGCGACGCGGTGGTTCCCACGGCCGTCGGGACCGACGAGCAGGCGCTCAAGAACCACGTCGCGATACACCTGAAGGGGACGGGATTTCCCTGGCAGAAGGTCACTAACGTCTACATAGCCGGCCACAGGCTCGGTTACCGCGGGACCAGGAGCCTCTATGCCTTCTACGACCTCAACAAGCTGAAGAAGGGGGACAGGATCTACGTAACCGACGCCAACGGCAGGAAGTACACCTACGAGGTCTTCAAAAAATTCATCGTCTCGCCGACCGACATCGGGGTCACCAAGCCGTTGCCGGGCAAGAACGTAGTCACCCTGCAGTCGTGCACCCTACCGGACTACGAGAAGCGGCTCATCGTGCAGGGAAAGCTCGTCTCCCACACCTGAGCCGTCCTGCCGTGGGGGTACGATCCCGCGGTTTGTGAGCAGGGACGCACCCGCCGGTCGGGGCTGCTGATAAACTCCCCTCTGGCGAGCCCAGAGAGAAGAAGTCGGCTGAGGGCTCTGGAGGTCCGGTGCTCGAGCGTACGAGAGGGAAGACGTCCGCGTCCGGAGAAGCGCTGGCGCGCAGCATCGAGGGCATCCTCGCCGCGCGGCGGAGCGGTGCCGGGCGGGTGGTGCGCCTCGAAGCCGGGCTGGAGCGGGCCGATCCGCTGCGCTGGCTCTCCGGCCGGCCCGAGCGTCCCCGTTTCTACTGGTCGGCACGCGACGGGAACCTGGAGGTCGCGGCGGTCGGCGCGGCGGAGATCCTCGATGGCGTCCCGGACTCTGCGGGCAGGTTACCGCGCGGCTCGCGCTACTACGGCGGGCTGCGCTTCGATCCGGCGCACGATCCGGCTTCGGAGTGGGAAGGTTTCGGGAGCGCGCGCTTCTTCCTGCCCCGGTTCGAGCTGGTACGGGAGGAAGGACGGACGGTATTCGCCTGCAACCTCGTGCTCCCCCGGGACACGGCGCGTTCGCTCGAGCTGGCGCACGCCGCCCGGAGTATGAATCCGTCCTCCGGTGCAGAAGACGTCTGGTCCGCGTTGCCGGAGGTCGTCTCCAGAGGGGATCTGCCCGGATGGGCGGGATGGGCGGAGAACGTACGATGGGCGCTCTCGGCCTTCTCGGAGGGGGGGCTGGAGAAAGCCGTGCTCGCCCGCAGGGTCACGCTGGAGCTGAGCGGTGAGCTGGACCCGACCTCGTTGTTGAAGGCTCTCTCGGCGGTTTCGCCGGGATGCTTCGGAGCTCTGTTCGAGCCCGACCGGGCGGGTGCTTTCGTGAGCGCCTCCCCCGAGCGCCTGTTCAGCGTGGAGGGGACGGAGGTGACCAGCGAGGCCGTCGCCGGGACCCGGCCCCGGGGGATCTCCGAATCGGACGACACCGGGCTGAGCCGGGAGCTTTTGGCCAGCGAGAAAGACCTGCGCGAGCACGAGTATGTCCGGAGGAGCATTCGGGAAGCGCTCGGGCGGCTCTGCGAGGAGGTCGAGATATCTCCGCAGCCTGAGGAACTCACGCTCGCGCAGGGGCGTCACCTGCGCTCCCCCATCAGGGGCTCTCTCCGGGCTGGCGTCTCCCCCCGGGACGTCCTCGAGGCCCTGCACCCGACCCCGGCCGTCGGCGGGTGGCCGCGGGAGGAGGCGCTCTCTCTCATCCGGGAGCTCGAGCCCTTCGACCGGGGCTGGTACGCCGGGCCGATCGGCTGGATCGGGGCGGAGGGAGCGGAGTTCGCCGTCGGGATCCGGTCCGCGCTCGTAGCGGGGGAGAGCGCGCATCTCTTCTCCGGCAACGGGATAGTCGAGGGTTCGGATCCGGCGTCCGAATGGGGTGAGCTCGAGGGCAAGCTCGGAGCTTTCGCCAAGGTGCTGGGTTTTGGTCCTCCCCGCGGCTGAGGCGAATCTACTGTGGGCCTCCCTCCTCGTCGAGGAGCTCGTGCGGGCCGGTGTGGGGCCGTTCTGTATCGCGCCGGGCTCCCGCTCGACCCCGCTCGTGGCGGCCATAGCCGAGAACCCGCGCGCTCGCGCGGTCGTCCACTACGACGAGCGGGGGACGGCCTTCTGCGCGCTGGGCTACGCCCGCGCCACCGGCAGGCCCGCCGCATGGGTGACGACCTCCGGGACGGCGGTCGCGAACGGACTCCCGGCGGTCGTCGAGGCGGCGACCGACTGCGTGCCGGTGATCCTCCTCACCGCCGACCGGCCGCCGGAGCTGCGCGAGACCGGCGCGAACCAGACGATCGTGCAGCCGGGCCTCTTCGGGGGGTACGTCCGCTGGTCCTTCGATATGCCCGCCCCGGACACCCGGCCCGCCCCTGAGATGGTGCTGACCGCCGCGGATCAGGCCGTCTACCGTGCCCGCCGGGCCCCCGCGGGGCCCGTACACCTGAACCTGATGTTCCGCGAGCCCTTCCTGCCACCCCCGGGAAGGCGTCCGGAGGTTCCGCCACATCTGCGGGGCTGGTACGAGAAGGGGGCCCCCTATACCCGTTATGCGGGCGGGGTGTCCTCCGCCGAGGGGGTGGGGGATCTGTGGGAGGAGCTGCGCGGGGTGGAGCGGGGGCTCGTCGTCGCCGGGAGGCTCGGGAGCAGGCGGGAGGGTGAGGCCGTGCTGGACCTCGCCGGGGAGCTCGGGTGGCCGCTGCTCCCGGACGTGGTCTCACAGCTCCGGCTCGGGGGCAAGGGGGGAACCCTCGTACCGTACTACGATTTGCTGCTGGCGGACGAGGATTTCGTGCGAGGGAGCAGGCCGGATGCAATCCTGCGGTTCGGCGGCGGGCCCGTCTCAAAGCGGCTGCAGCGGTTTCTGGAGCGTGCGAAGCCCGGGGTACGCGCGGTCGTGCACGAGAGCCCGTTCAGGCTCGACCCGGACCACGCGGCGAGCCACAGGTTCGAGGCCGCGGTTGGCGAATTCTGCGCGGCCCTGCGCCGGGAAGTGCGTGAGCGCCCGGGGAAGCCGGACCCGGCCTGGACGGAGCGGTGGGTCTCGGCCTCGGAGGAGATCGGACGAAGGCTCGCCGGGGGCTTCTCCGGCGACCAGGAGCTCAGCGAGCCCCTCGTGGCCCGGCTCGTCACCCGCCACATCCCGGCCGGGCACGCCCTGTGCCTGGCGAGCAGCATGCCCGTGCGGGACGTGGACGCCTTCGGGGTTGCCGAGGGCGAGCCGGTCCCCGTCTTCGCCAACCGCGGCGCGAGCGGCATCGACGGGACGGTCGCCACGGCGGCGGGTTACGCCGGGGGCTCCGGGCGGCCGGTCACGCTGCTCATCGGAGACCTCGCGCTCCTGCACGACCTGAACTCTCTCGCCCTGATCAGGGGACTGCCCGTGACGGTCGTGGTCGTGAACAACGACGGCGGCGGGATCTTCTCGATGCTCCCGGTCGCACGGCAAAAGAAGAACCTCTTCGAGAGGTACTTCGGGACGCCGCACGGGCTCACCTTCGAGTCCGCCTCCGCGATGTTCGGCCTGCGTTACGAACGGCCCGCCACGGTGGAAGGATTCGTCGAGGCGTACCGGAAGGCCTGCTCCGGGGAGGAACCATCGCTGCTGGAGGTCCGTACTGACCGGGCGGAGAACGCCGCGTTGCACGAGAGGATCATGAGGGAGGTATCGGGGTGAGTCCGCTCAGCTACGGGATCGCCGGTGAGGAGGGGGCACCGCCGGTTCTGCTGCTGCACGGGTTCCTGGGATCCAGGGAGGATTGGGCGGAGATCATCGAGGTTTTGCAGGAGGATTTCCTGTGCCTTGCGCCCGACCTGCCCGGACACGGCGGATCTGTGGGGTTGCCTTATCCCGACGCCTACACCATCGAGGGGGCGGCGCGGGAGGTCACTGCGCTCCTCGACGGGCTCGGCATCTCGCGGGTTGCGCTCGTCGGGTACTCGATGGGTGGGAGGCTCGCGCTCCACCTGGCGCTCAGGTGTCCGGAGCGCTTCTCGGGGCTCTTGCTGGAATCTTCCTCGCCGGGGATAGAGAGCGAGGAAGAGCGGGACGCCCGCCGCGAGGCGGACGAGAGGCGGGCCCGGAGCCTGGAGAGCGGAGGCCTCGAAGGCTTCCTCGAGGAGTGGTACCGGCAACCGCTCTTCGCCTCGCTCCGGCGGAGGGAGGATCTGCTCGGGCGGACGGTCGAGCATCGCCTCTCGAACGACCCACACGAGCTCGCCCGTTCCCTGCGGGCGATGGGGACCGGAAACCAGAAGCCGCTGTGGGATGAGCTGGCGAGGATCGCGGTCCCGGTCCTCGCGATCGCCGGGGAGCTGGACGAGAAGTATTCCGGGATCTGTTCCAGGATGCGGACGGAGGGGGGAGTCTCCATGGCCGTGGTCCCCGGGGCGGGGCACAACGTGCACCTCGAGGCCCCGGACGAGTACACGAGGTTACTGCGAGGGTTTCTCAAAGCCCTATAATTCCCTTCCATGGCTACCATAGACTGGAAAGAAGCAGGCTCTTACACGGACATCAGGTACCACAAGGCCGAGGGGATCGCCAAGATCACCATAAACCGCCCCGAGGTCCGCAACGCCTTCCGGCCGCTGACGGTCATCGAGATGTCACGGGCGCTCGAAGACGCCCGCAACGACCCCGAGATCGGGGTGATCATCCTGACCGGAGAGGGCCCTGAGGCGTTCTGTTCCGGCGGGGACCAGAAGGTGCGGGGCGACACCGGATACCTCGAAGACCCGGAGAACCCGCCCCGCACGCCGGGCGGGGAATCCATCGGGCGCTTCGACGTCACCGAGTTCCACCTGCAGATGCGGCGCTGCCCCAAGCCCCTCGTCGCGATGGTCGCGGGCTACGCCGTCGGCGGCGGGCACGTCCTGCACGTCCTCTGCGACCTGACGATCGCCGCCGACAACGCGAAGTTCGGACAGAGCGGCACACGGGTCGGCTCCTTCGACGGCGGTTACGGGACCTCGATCCTCACCCAGCTCGTCGGCCCGAAGAAGGCCAAGGAGATCTGGTTTTTGGGCCGCACCTACTCGGCGCAGGAGGCACTCGAGATGGGGCTGGTGAACGCGGTGGTGCCGCTGGAGCGCCTGGAGGAGGAGACGGTCCGGTGGTGCAGGGAGATGCTCGAGAAATCGCCCTTCGCGCTGCGGCTGCTCAAGGCGAGCTTCAACGCCTACGAGGACGGCTTCGCCGGCATCCAGCAGCTCGCCCACGATGCGAACCTGATCTTCTACAGCACCGAAGAGGCGCAGGAGGGGCGCAACGCCTTCCTGGAGAAGCGCAAACCCGACTTCTCGAAGTTCCCCCGCCGCTCCTGAGGGTTTGTTCGGGCTCTACCGCTACCGCCTGCCGCTCGCGGGCCCGCCGACCCCCGGCGGAAAGACCCTCCCGGTGCGGGAGGGGCTCCTGATCCGGCTGGAGGAAGGCGGAGCCTGCGGCTGGGGCGAGGCCGCACCCCTGCCGGGCTTCTCGCGCGAGACCCTGGAGGAGGCCGCGCACGACCTGCGCGCCCTCGTCGCGGGCGGGAACCCCGACCACGCCTCCCCCTCCGCCCGCTTCGCCTTCGAGCTGGCCCGCCTCGACCTCGAAGCAGCCTCCTCCGGCAAGCCGCCGCAGGCGCTCCTCTCGCCGCACCCGGCGTCGGAGGTGCGCCTCTGCGGCCTTCTGGAGGGCCCGCCCGAGGCGGTGCTCCCCGAGGCGGAGGGGATGCGCGAGGCGGGCTACGCGGCCGTCAAGCTCAAGGTCGGGCGCGCGGCTCCCGAAGAGGAGGCCGCGCTCGTCGGGGAGCTCTCAGCCCTGCTCGGCGGTATCCGGCTGCGGCTCGACGCCAACCGGGCCTGGAGTTTCGGGGAGGCCTTGCGCTTCTGCCGCGCCGTCCGCGGGGTGCCGATCGAATACCTGGAGGAGCCGCTCTCCGAGCCCGCGGAGCTACCCCGACTGGCGGAGGAGACCGGCATCCCCATTGCGCTCGACGAGACCCTCCGCGAGATCGAACCGGAGGATCTCGCCCGCTGCCGCCACGTGCGGGCCGTGGTCCTAAAGCCCACGCTCCTCGGCGGGCTCTCGCGCTCGCTCGCCTTCGCGCGGGAGGCGCGCCGCATCGGGGCGGTCGCGGTCGCGAGCTCCTCCTACGAGAGCGGGGTCGGCACTTTGGGCCTCCTCGCGCTCGCCGCCTCCCTCGGGGACGCTCCCGCCGGGCTCGACACCTACCGCGCCTTCGAGGAGGACATACTCGAGAGCCCGCTCCCGCTCGCGGGGCCGCGGGTGGACGCCGCCGCGCTCCTCTCCGGGGAGCACGCTGTCCTGAAGGACCGTCTAGAGGAGGTGGCGGCGTGAGGGAGGAGTGCACCGTCCCCTGCCCGCTGCGCGAGCGCGCGCGAGAGTTTCCAGAGACCCCCGCCGTCGAGGGGGATGGCGTCCGGATCACCTACCGGGAGCTCGACCGCCTCGTCTCGGCGGCGGCGCAGGCTCTGGAGGGGAGAGGGCTCGGGGACGGCTCCCGCGTTGCTCTACACATGAGGCGGGGCTGGCGGTACGTCGTCCTGATGCTCGGGGTGATGCGCGCCGGAGGGGTCGCCTGCCCGGTGAGCACCCGCCTGCCGCTCCCGGGCGTGCGGGACGCTCTGCGGCGCGCCGGGTGCGGAGTGCTTATCTCCGACGACGCAGCGCTGCTGCGGGGGCTCGAGGGCGTCGTGCGGCTGCGCCCGGAGGATCTCCTGGTAGAGGAGGGGGCGGCGTACGCTCCCACCCCTCTCGACATCGAACTCGACCGGCCCGCGACCGTCGTCTTCACCTCCGGGAGCACCGGGGAGCCCAAGGCCGCCCTGCACACCTGCGCCAACCACTACTTCAACGCCGCGGGCTCCAACCAGAACATCACCCTCGCCCCCGGCGACCGCTGGATGCTCTCGCTCCCGCTCTACCACGTGGGGGGTATCTCGATCCTCTTCAAGTGCCTCCTCTCCGGGGCCACGATCGCGCTGCCGGAGGAGGGAGCGCCGCTGGGGCGGGAGATCTCGCGCCTCGGCGTGACCCACGCCTCGCTCGTCTCCACCCAGCTCGTAAGGCTCCTGCGCGAGGAGAGCCCCGCGCTCGGCGGCCTCAGGGCCGTTTTGCTCGGGGCGAGCGCGATGCCTCCGTCCCTCATCTCCGAGTCCGTACGCAGGGGCATCCCGGTCCACACCAGCTACGGCCTCACCGAGATGGCCTCGCAGGTCACCTCCACCCCGCCCGGGGCCTCGCGCGAGGAGCTCTCGAGCTCCGGGAGGGTCCTGCCCCACCGCGAGCTCTCGATCTCCGGAGAAGGAGAGATCCTGGTGCGCGGCGGGACGCTCTTCGCCGGCTACCTGAAGGACGGCGGGGTGGAGCGCCCGCTCGACGCCGAGGGATGGTTCCACACCCGCGACCTCGGGCACCTCGACGAGAGGGGCTACCTGCACGTGAGCGGCCGGATGGACAACCGTTTCGTCTCCGGCGGCGAGAACGTCCAGCCCGAGGAGATAGAGGAAATCCTCTGCCGGCTGGACGGCGTCGAGCAGGCGGTCGTCGTACCGGTCCCCGACGAGGAGTTCGGCGAGCGGCCCGTCGCCTTCGTCCGCGGCGTGGGCGAGCCCCCGGCGCAGGAGCTCTCCCGCGCCCTCCGCGAGACCCTCCCCGGCTTCAAGGTCCCCGACGCCTTCTACCCCTGGCCCTCCGGCCTCCCCGAGGGGATGAAGGTGGACCGCGGTCTCTTCCGCAGGCTCGCCCGGGAGCTCCGCGCCGGTCGCTGATAGACTCAGATCCGAGATCGAGGAGAAGGGGGATCCCCGTGCAAAAGACGTTCGACGTGGAGGCGGTTCGGAAGGAATTCCCGGCGCTCGGGCGCAAGGTGGGCGGGCGTCCGGCGGTCTACCTGGACGGGCCCGGCGGCTCGCAGGTCGCCAGGGGCGCGATAGAGGCGGTCGCGGGCTACATGGAGCGCGGCGGGGCGAACCTGCACGGGGCGTTCGCCACGAGCGTCGAGACCGAGGAGATCATCGCCGGTGCCCGCGCCGCGGCGGCGGCGCTGCTCGGCGCGGAGGCGGAGGAGGTCGCCTTCGGGCCGAACATGACCACGCTCACCTTCGCCCTCTCGCGGGCGCTGGCCAGGGAGTGGGGAGAGGGCGACGAGATCGTCGTCACCGAGCTCGACCACCGGGCCAACGTCGACCCCTGGCTCCTTGCCGCTTCGGATAAGGGAGTAAAAACGCGCTGGATCCGGGTGGACACCGAGACCCTCACCCTCGATCTCTCCGACCTGGAGGAGAAGGTAAACGAGAGGACCCGCCTCGTCGCTGTCGGTCTCGCCTCGAACGCGGTGGGCACGGTGAACGAGGTGGCGGAGATCTCCCGCCGGGCGCACGAGGTCGGGGCCGTCGTCGCGGTGGACGCGGTGCACGCCGCGCCCCATCTCCCGATGGACCGCGACGCGCTCGGGGCGGACGTCCTCTCCTGCTCGGCGTACAAGTTCTTCGGTCCGCACGTGGGGATCGTCGCGGTGAGGCGGCCCCTCTTCGAGCGCCTCGAGCCGTACAAGGTCGAGCCCGCCCCCGACAACATCCCCGACAGACTCGAGACGGGCACCCAGAACCACGAGGGGATCGCCGGGGTCAAAGGAGCCGTAGACTTCATCGCCTCGCTCGGCGGCGGGAGCAGCCTGCGTGAGAGGATACTCTCCGGGATGCGGGCGATAGAGGAGTACGAGGACTCCCTCGCGCAGAGCTTCCGCGCCGCGCTGCGCGAGATCCCCGGGGTGACCCTCTACGCCGCCCCCGACGGCGTCCGAAAGACCCCCACGGTCGCGTTCCGTCTCGCAGGCCATACTCCGCGCGAGGTCTGCGAGTACATGGCCGAAAGGGGCTTCTTCGTCGCCGACGGGGACTTCTACGCCTCCACCCTCGCCGGGAGGCTCGGCATCCGGGATGAGGGCGGGTTCGTAAGGGCGGGCCTGGCCCCGTACAACATCGCGGAGGAGATAGAGGAATTTATCGGGGTGCTCGCGGAGCTGGCCGGGTAGAAGGGAAGAAGCGGGAGGGCTCCAACGAGCCCTCCCGCTTGGAGCTTTGTGACCCTCCCTCAGCGCACGGTCGAGGGGATGCCTTCGATCGGGGAGTCTTCTGTGCCGGGAGTCCGGCGTGTGATCCTCTCGACCTGCTCGCGGGCCTTCTCCGGCTCGTTGACCCACATCCGGTAGAACTCGAACGGGTTCTCCGCGAACCCGTAGCGCCCGTCCTCGCCGCTCTTTATCGTGGCGGTGTAACCGCGGTGGACGAGCTTGTAGAGGTGGTTCTGCGACTGCCAGTTGGCCCGGGCGTCCCGGATCTGGCTGATGGAGATCTCCGCGTACTGGTTCTCCATCGGGGTGGTGCCCGTTTCGCCTAAAGTGTGCCCGTCGAAGCCGATGATCGAGGAGTGCCCGAAGTACGAGTAGACCCCGTCGTAGCCCGCGGCGTTGGCGACCGCGACATAGCAGTTGTTCGCCCAGGCCATCGTGCGGGCCATCATCACCTGCTGCTCCTTGGCCGGGTACATGTACCCCTGGCAGCGGACGATCAGCTCCGCACCCTTCATCGCGCAGTCGCGCCAGATCTCCGGGTAGTTGCCGTCGTCGCAGATGATGAGGCTCACCTTGATCCCTTTGGGCCCCTCGCTGACGTAGGTCCGGTCGCCGGGGTACCAGGCCTCGATGGGGCACCACGGCAGGATCTTGCGGTAGCGCTGGACGATCTCGCCCTCCGGGTTCATCAGGATGAGCGTGTTGTACGGTGTCTTGTTGGGATGATCCTCGTGCTTCTCGCCGGTGAGCGAGAACACGCCCCACACACCGTTCCTGCGGCACGCCTCGGCGAAGATCTCGGTCTCCTCCCCGGGTATCTCGGCCGAGAGCTCCATCATCTCGTCGTAGTCGTAGAGTATGCCGTGGGTGGAGTACTCCGGGAAGATCGCGAGGTCGAGCCCCGGATACCCGCGCTTGAGCCCGTCGATGTAGCTGCCGATCTTGTGGCAGTTCTCGAGGATCTCTTCCCTGCTGTGCAGCCGTGGCATCTGGTAGTTGACCACGGCGACGCCGACGGTGTCCCTGCTCGAGGAGATGTCCCCGTGACGCATGCTTCTCGCCTCCTTCCACTGGCTGCCCGAAAGTTTTGAGATCAGGTGTGCTCCAGCTCGATCCCCGTGTATCACCCCCTTTCGGGGATATTGTACCTTCCGTGTCAGCGTGATCAGCGCATGGCCCAGCCGCCGCCGACCTCGAGCGTCTGCCCGGTGATGAAGGAGGCCTCCTCGCTCGCGAAGAACGCGACGGCGTACCCGACGTCCTCCGGTCTGCCCCGCCTCTTTATGCACTGTTGCTCCAGGATCCAGCGGTTGTAGCCCTCCTGGTCCGGGTGGACCTTCTCGGCGTCGGTGGGGAACGCGCCGGGGGAGACGGCGTTCACCGTGATCCCCTCCGGCCCGACCTCACGGGCGAGCGTGCGGGTGAAGCCGACGATCCCCCCTTTTGAGGAGACGTAGTCCAGAAACCCGGCCCAGCCGAGCAGGAAGGTGATGGAGGCGATGTTGACGATGCGGCCCCACCCGCGCTCTTTCATGTGCGGATGGACCGCCCGGGCGCACAGGAAGTAGCCCTTTAGGTTGACCGAGAGCACCCGATCCCACTCGTCCTCCTCTATCTCGGTCCACGCCCGCAAGGGGTAGATCGCGGCGTTGTTGACCAGGATCTGCGGCCCGCCGAGCTCCTCCGCGACACGCCCGACCATCCGCTCCACCGAGCTCCGATCCGAGACATCCGCCGAAAGCCCGATGCACCGGCCCCCTTCCTTCTCCACCTCCGCGGCGACCTTGCCCGCCTTCTCTTCATCTGCGTCCACCGCGGCCACCAGCGCCCCACGCCCGGCCAGAACCCGGCAGATCCCCTCCCCGAGACCCCCGCCTCCTCCGGTCACGATGGCTACCTTTCCCTCGATCCCTTCCAAAGCTGGATTCCCTCCTTCCTGGATGTATCGCCCCTGGTTCGGGAGCCGTCCTTGCCGTGGTATCGATTGCTTTTATCCCTTTCTGAGACATAAACCCCCGTTGACTATGGGAATCTACCCCTCCCGCCCGGTTGGGTCAAAACCGGGCTACGGTATCGAAAAAAATTATTCTCATGATAAGAATAAAAAATTTGTTCTATCGTAACGGTTGTTCTAGAGTGAGTGTGGAAGGAGCCGGAGCGCCGAAAGGAGCATGGAATGGTCGCGGTCCACTACATAGACTCCGAGACCGGAGGCGTCGTGGGATGCGGGTTCGCGGAGGCGCTGCCCGAGGAGGGCAGCGTGGTCTCGCTCGAGGGTATGGGGGAGTGTGTCATCCTCAACTACTGGGAGCTCAGGCCCGAGTCCTGCGACGTCTACGTCCGCAGGGTGGACCCTGGGGAGGCTGCGGCCTGAGCCTCCTCTAGCTCAGCAGCAGGTACAGGAGCGCCTTCTGGGCGTGCAGGCGGTTCTCGGCCTGGTCTAGGACCCTGCTCTGCGATCCGTCTATCACCTCCGAGGTGACCTCCTCACCGCGGTGCGCCGGGAGGCAGTGCAGAAAGATGGCATCGTCTGCGGTGAGGGACATGAGCTCCCCGTTCACCTGGTAGGGGAGGAACCTCTGCTTGCGCTCCTCGGCCTCCGACTCCTGTCCCATGCTCGCCCACACGTCGGTGTAGACGACCTGCGCTCCTGAGACGGCCTCCTCGGGGTCGTTGGTGAGCCTGGGGGCCGCGCCCAGAGAGGCGGCGAGCTCGACCACCTCGGGGTCCGGGGCGTAGCCTTCCGGGTGGGCTATCGTGAGCTGTGCGCCGGTGAGCGCGCAGCCTATTGCTAAAGAGTGGGCGACGTTGTTGCCATCGCCGACGAAGGCTATCCTCACGCCTTCGAGCGTGCCGAAGTTCTCCTGCACGGTGAGGAGGTCGGCGAGCGCCTGGCAGGGGTGGTGGGTGTCGGAGAGGCCGTTTATCACGGGGACGTCCGCGGCGTCGGCCAGCTCTTCCAGCTCGGCGTGGTCGAAGGTGCGGACCATGATCGCGTCGATGTAGCGGGCGAGGACCCTTCCCGTGTCCGAGGGGGTCTCGCGCTTTCCCATCTGTATCTCGTCGGGTTTTATGTTGAGCGCGTGGCCGCCGAGCTGGTACATCCCGACCTCGAAGGAGACCCGCGTGCGGTTGGAGGGCTTCTGGAAGACCATCGCCAGCGTCCTGCCGCGCAGCGGCTGGAACGGGACCCGCGCCCGGCGCAGCGCCTTGAGCTTGGCGGCCTCTCCCAGGATGAGTTTGATCTCCTCGGGTGAGAACTCGGCGAGCGTGAGGCAGTCACGCCCGGAGATGGGGGAGAGGGAAGGACTCTGGTAGTCGGAGGAAGGGATCATCTCAGGCCACCGCCTTCTCTTTTTTTTCGCCGAGCGCCTTTTCGACGCCCTCTCGAAAGGTGTCGAGCGCGTACCGCACCTCCGCCCTCGTCACGGTGAGCGGCGGGGCGAGGCGCAGGGTGGTCCCCCCGATCATGTTGACGAGCACCCCTTCCTCGAGGCAGTGCTCGAAGACGCGCGGCGCGATCTCCGGGCCGAGTTCGAACCCGAGCAGGAGCCCCTCGCCGCGCACCTCGGACCCGGGCACCTTCTCGGCGAGCTTCGAGAGGGCGCTCTTGAGGATCGTGCCCTTGACGCGCACCTCCTCCAGGAAACCGGGCTCGTTTATGACGCCGAGAACGGCTTTTACCGCGGCCATCGCGAGCGGGTTGCCGCCGAAGGTCGAGCCGTGGGTGCCGGGGGTGAGCGAGGCGTACTCCTCCTTCGCGAGCAGCGCCCCGACCGGCACCCCGCCGCCGAGGCCCTTGGCGCTCGTTATCGCGTCGGGGACGACGCCGGTACCCTGGTAGGCGTAGAGGTGTCCGGTGCGCCCGGCCCCGGTCTGCACCTCGTCGAAGACGAGGAGCGCGTCGTGCTCGTCGCAGATCTCCCGCAAGCCTTCGAGGAATCCTTCGGGCGGCACGTTGATCCCGCTCTCCCCCTGGATGGGTTCGACGAGGATCGCGGCGGTCTGCGGTCCTGCGGCCTCTCGCGTGGACTTCAGATCTCCGAACGGGACGTAGACGAAGCCCTCCGGAAGCGGCCCGAAACCCTCCTGCAGCGCTGGCTGGGCCGTCGCGGTGAGCCCGCCGTAGGTACGCCCGTGGAACGAGCGGCTGAAGGTGATGATCTCGTGCTTCTGTGGACCGTGCTTGGTGTAGGCGTGGCGCCGGGCGAGCTTTATCGCGGCCTCGACCGCCTCGGTGCCGGAGTTGCAGAAGAAGACCCTCTCGAAGTCTGTCGCGCCGGTCAGGATCTCCGCCACCTCCTCCTGCAGCGGCACCCGGTAGAGGTTCGAGCAGTGGATGAGCTTCTCCGCCTGTTCTTTGATGGCCGAGACCAGCGCGGGGTGGGCGTGGCCCAAAGAGTTCGTGGCGATCCCGCCGATGAAGTCCAGGTAGCTCTTGCCTTCCGCATCGAAGAGCCAGCTCCCCTGCCCGCTCACGGGCGCTATACCGAGTCGTTTGTAGTTGTCCATCAGGGCCGTCATGTGATGTCTCCTCCCGACACTAGCGTACCGACCTTTTCTCCGGAGGCGGCCCGAAGCAGCATCCCTTCCCTGCCGCCGTTGACTATCCTCGCTTCGACTCCGCCGCGCGCGGCCGCGGCGGCGGCCCGCAGCTTCGGGACCATCCCCCCGGCCGCGGTCCCGTCTCCGATGCGCTCTTCGCACCCTTCGGGGGTGAGCGAGCTCACCACCCTTCCTCCCTCGAGCAGCCCGTCGACGTCGGTGAGCAGCAGCAACGTCCCGGCCCCGAGACCGATGGCGAGGGAGGCCGCCGCCAGGTCGGCGTTGACGTTGTACACTCCCTCCGGCCCGAGCCCGAGCGGGGCGATGACCGGGACGAAGCCGCCCTCCCACAGCGTCCGCACCAGGTGCGGCCGCACCTCCTTTACCTCCCCGACCCGGCCGAGGCCCACGACCGGCTCGACCAGGAGCGTCGGTCCGTCGGTGCCCGAGACACCGGCCGCCGCGACCCCGCGGGACTGGAGCTGCCGGACGAGCGCCTTGCCGAGGGAGCAGAAGACCATCTCGGCGACCTCCGCGGCCTCCGGGCTCGTGACCCGCAACCCCTCCCTGAACTCGCTCTTCATGCCGAGCGCGTCGAGCATCCGGCTGAGCTGGACCCCTCCTCCGTGCACCAGCGCGACCGGCGCCCCCAGCTCCACCAGGCGCGGCAGATCCGCGAGCGCCCCTCCTGCCAGCGACCCGCCTCCGACCTTGACGACGACGGGCTTCACGTCCGGTAGCTCCCGTTGATCTCGACGTAGCCGTGGGTGAGGTCACAGCCCCACGCCTCGGCCGACCCGTCCCCTTCATCGAGGCGGGCCGAGATCCTGACCTCTTCTCCGGAGAGCGCCGCCCCCGCCTCCGCCTCGTCGTAGGCTGCCGGCTCTCCGCCGGAGAAGACGACGACGTCGCCGAATCGGATCTCGACCCGGCCCGGGTCGAAGGGTGCCCCGGAGTAGCCCATGGCGACGAGCACCCGCCCCCAGTTGGCGTCCTCGCCGAAGACCGCGGCCTTGACCAGGTTGCTCCCCGCGACTGCCCGGGCGAGAGCCGCCGCCGACTCCTCGTCCCGCGCCCCTTCCACGGACACCTCGATCAACTTCGTCGCCCCCTCGCCGTCGCGGGCGATCTCACGCGCCAGGTGCCGCATCACGCCCTCCACCGCGGCCGCGAACGCCGGATGGTCCGGCGAGTCTTTCGCGACGGGCACGTTCCCCGCGGCGCCGTTCGCGAGCGCGATCGCCATGTCGTTGGGGGAGGTGTCCCCGTCGACCGTGACCCGGTTGAACGTGCGCCGGGTCGCCTCCCGCAGCAGCTCCTGCAGATACTTCTTCTCCACCGCGGCGTCGGTGGCGAGGAATGCGAGCATCGTACCCATGTTCGGGTGGATCATGCCGCTCCCCTTCGCGACCCCCCATACCTCTACGTCCCTCCCGGACACCTCGCAGCGCGCCACGCACCCCTTGGTCCCGGTGTCGGTCGTCAGGATCGCGCGCGCGAAGCCCTCGCCCCCGCGCCCGAGCGCCTCGCACGCCCCCCGTATGCCACGTGCCACCTTCTCCATCGGCAGGTACTCCCCGACGACCCCGGTGGAGGCGACGGCGACCTCCCCCGACCCGACCCCGAGCGCCTCCGCGGCGACCTCCTGCATCCTCCTCGCGTCCGCGATTCCCCGCTCCCCGGTCGCCGCGTTCGCGTTGCCGCTGTTCGCGACGACCGCCCGCACGTCCCCGCCCTCTATCGCCTCGCGGGTTACGAGGAGCGGCGCGGCCTTCACCGCGTTCCGCGTGTACACCCCGGCCGAGGCGCACGGAAGCTCCGAGAAGAGCACCCCCACATCGAGCCTGCCCTCCTCCCGGATCCCGCCCGCCGCAGCACCGCACGAAAACCCCTCCGGCAGAGCCGCCACGCCAGGGAGGATCTTTATTCCATATTCTGCAAACTTATTCATCGGCCCGGCTATTGTCGCATCAAGAACCGCCGGGGTCAACGATTTTATTCAATTTCTTGAATATTTATCCGACAGCTGGTTCAATAGGGCGCATGGGACTTGCGGTCGGTATATACGGTGGCGGCGGGTACGCGGGGCAGGAGCTGGTGAGGCTCCTCTCCGGGCACCCGGAGGTCGGCAGGCTCGAGGTGGCCTCGCGGGGGCATGCCGGGAGGTGTGTGGGCGAGGTCTACCCGCATCTGGCGGTGGAGGGGAAGTTCGTCTCTCCCGAGGAGGTGGATGCGGGGGCGCTCGATGTGGCGTTCGTCGCGTACGCGCACGGGGAGAGCGCGTGGGCGGTGAAGGAGATCCTCGATGCCGGGGCGAAGCTCGTGGTCGACCTCTCGGCCGATTTCCGGCTCCCTGAGGCTCTGTATGGCGAGTGGTACGGGGAGCATCCCGCGCGGGAGCTCATCGCGGAGGCCCACTACGGGATTCCCGAGCTGTTCGGCAGGCCGGAGGGGAGGCTGGTCGCGAACCCCGGCTGCTACCCGACGGCGGCCGTTCTCGCGCTCGCGCCGGTGGTGAAGCGGGTGGGTGGCGGGATCAGGGCCGTCACGGTAAACGCGCTCTCCGGGGTGAGCGGGGCCGGGGCGAAGCCAAGCGAGAGGACCCACTTCGTGAGCGCCAACGAGAACGTCACGCCGTACGGGGTGCCGCGCCACCGGCACACGCCGGAGATGGAGGAGGCGCTGCGACGCTTCGGGGAGGTGCCGCCGGTCACCTTCGTGCCGCATCTCATCCCGGTGAGCCGGGGCATCCTTGAGACGATCGTCGTGGATCTGGACGAGGTGCCGGAGGCGGAGGATGTCTTGCGCTGGTACGAGGAGGACTACGAGGGGTGGTCCTTCGTCGAGGGGCGGGAGGAGATCCCCCAGATCTCGCACGTCGCCAACACCAACCGGGTCAGGCTTTCGGCGGCGGTCGACGGGCGCGCCGGGAGGCTGCTTCTCTTCGCGGCCGAGGACAACCTGCTCAAGGGGGCCGCGGGGCAGGCGGTGCAGAACATGAACCTGGCGCTCGGGTACCCCGAGGACCTCGGGCTCGCACATCTCAGGTAGGAGGGAAGGCGCTTTGGACTCGCGGGCTGGCTTGAACGTGGACAAGACGACCAGGCAGAACCTCATACTCAGGCTCATCTCCGAGCGGGAGCTCGGCACCCAGCAGGACGTCGTCGCGGCGCTCGCCGAGGAGGGGGTCGAGGTCGCCCAGGCCACCGTCAGCCGGGACCTGGCCGAGCTGGGGGTTCTCAAGGTGGGGAACCGCTATCTTGCGCTCCCGCACGAGCCGGGTTCGGCGAGCATCGAGGTCTTGCCGAGCTTCGTCCTCGGCGTCACCCCGGCGCAGAACATCGTCGTCATCCACACCCGCGACGGGACCGCTGGGGCCGTCTCGAGCGTCCTCGACCGGGTGAAGGGTCTCAAGATAGTCGGGACCGTCGCCGGGCAGGACACCGTGCTCGCGGTCGCGCCGGACACACAGGCCGCAAAGGAGGTCGCGGACCTCATCGCCGACGTCTGCCGCGCCCGCACCCGCCCGGCCGGGAGCATGGAGTAGCTTCGAAGGAAGATAGGAGTCATCGTATGTCGCTCGAAGGCAAGAAGGTCGTGCTCGCATACTCCGGGGGGCTCGACACCTCGGTGAGCATAAAGCGCCTGGAGGAGAAGGGGGCCGAGCCCTACGCTCTGTATGTTGACCTGGGGCAGGGCGAGGCCGAGACCGACGTGAAGGAGAAGGCCCTCGCGATAGGCGCCGCGGACTGCTTCGTCGTGGACGGGAAGGAAGAGTTCGCCGGGGAGTACGTCGCCCCGGCGATAAAAGCCAACGCGCTCTACGGCGGGAAGTACCCGCTGTTTACCGCGCTCGGTCGCTACCTGATCTCGAAGAAGCTCGTCGAGGCGGCCCGCCGGGTCGGGGCTACCCACATCGCGCACGGCTCGACGGGCAAGGGCAACGACCAGGTACGCTTCGACGTGACGACCGCCTCGCTCGCCCCGGACCTCATCGTGGTCGCCCCGACCCGCGACTGGAAGATGAGCCGCCCCGAGGAGATAGAGTACGCCCGCGAGCACGGCATCCCCGTCCCCGCGACGAAGGAGTCCCCCTACAGCGTGGACGAGAACCTCTGGGGCCGCTCGATAGAGGCCGGGCCGCTCGAAGACCCGGAGCACGAACCCACCCCCGACGTCTACGAGCTCACCACCGACCCCGAGGACGCCCCGGACGATCCGCAGTACGTCGAGCTCGGCTTCGAGGAGGGGCTCCCGGTCAGCCTGGACGGTGAGGAGATGCCGCTCGTCGCGCTCATCGCTCACCTGAACGAGATCGCGGGCTCCCACGGCGTCGGGCGCCTCGACATGATCGAAGACCGCCTGGTCGGGATAAAGAGCCGCGAGATCTACGAGGTCCCCGCCGCGACCGTCATCATCGCCGCCCACCAGGAGCTCGAGAGCCTGACTCTCCCCAAGGACGTGCTGCGCTTCAAGGCTCACGTAGAGCAGCGCTACGCCGAGCTCGCCTACGAGGGCCTGTGGTTCACCCCGCTCAAGGCGGCCCTCGATGCCTTTGTCGACGAGACCCAGAAAGCCGTCACCGGCACCATCCGCATGAAGCTCTACAAAGGTACCTTCACGCCGGTCTCGCGCAGCGCCCCGAAGGCCCTCTACAGCAAGGACCTCGCCACCTACGACCCCGAGAGCACCTTCGACGAGTCCGCCGCCGCCGGGTTCATCGCGCTCTGGGGGCTGCCGGCCCGCCAGTGGGCCGCCGTCCACGGTGGGATCGAACGGGTCTCGCCACAGAGAGCCGGCTGAGAGCGGAAGAGGCCTGGCTGCGGTAACCTCTACGCGTGGGTGAAAAGCTGGATTCCATCATGATGCGCCGGGCGCTCGAAGCCGCCCGTGAGGCCGCCTCCAGAGGCGAGGTGCCCGTGGGCGCCGTCGTGGCCCGCGGGGAGGAGGTGCTCGCCGTGGCCTCCAACGAACGCGAGGCGACCGGTGACCCCACCGCTCACGCCGAACTCCTCGCGATCCGACGGGCGGCCGCAAGGCTCGGCGGCTGGCGTCTCACCGGCTGCACCCTCTACTCGACCCTCGAGCCCTGCCCGATGTGCGCCGGCGCCGTCCACGCCGCACGCCTCTCCCGCCTCGTCTACGCCGCCCCGGACCCCAAAGCCGGCTACGCCGGAACCCTCCACAGCGTCCCCGAAGACTCCCGCCTCAACCATACCACCCGCACATCGCGCGGGGTGCTCGAAGGGGAATCCGTAAGTCTCCTGCGCTCCTTCTTTCACGCCCGACGGCGCCCCTCCCAGGGAAGCCCGGATACACCTGAACCACAGGTTGAGGAATCTCGAAGTTTGAAGTCCAGCTGAAATCTTCGATGTGTGAACCGGATGTGAAGGTACGCGCTTTGCCGGTAATTTTGGTGATGGCGAACGAGACGAAAATTTTTTCAAAAAATTTTTCACCCGGGGCTCCTCTCTGTTAAACCGCTTAAACAACGCATTTTTGCATGGTATTGCTTGATGAAGTTCATGTTGAGGTTTAAATAGCCGGTGTTGCGATCCGAAAATGTGGTGTGCTAGCTTTTTGCGCAGCCCAGATATGGTATTGCGCAGAGAGCGGGGGGTGAGAATGCAGTGTCCGTACTGTGATTACGAGGACACGAAGGTCATAGACTCGCGGCTTTCGGAGAGCAAGGATGCGGTGAGGCGTCGTCGGGAGTGTCTTTCTTGTGGGAGGCGCTTCACCACCTACGAGCGGCGGGAGCCGCTGCAGATAATGGTGGTCAAGCGCAGTGGGGAGCGGGAGCCCTTCGACCGGGGCAAGCTGCGGGCCGGGCTTGAGAAGGCGTGTGCGAAGCGTCCGATCTCCGGGGAGACCATAGACCTGATAGTGGATGAGATAGAGACGGAGATAAGGGAGCGGCGCAGGCACGAGGTCACCTCGAGAAGGCTCGGGGACATGGTCCTGCTCAAGCTCCGGCACATAGACATGGTCTCCTATCTGAGGTTCGCCTCCGTCTACCGTCAATACACCGACGTGGACCAGTTCCGCTCGGAGCTGATGAAGCTGGCCGGGTCGAGGTTGAGCAACACGGGCGCGAGGTAGTCGAAAAAACAGGGGTGGGAAGAGCCCGCCGCGCAGTAGAATCAGGGGAGGATGGGCATGGATTCCGATCTCGAACGGTTGACCGACATAGAACTGACCGAGAACGCGCTCGCGGTTCTCAAGAAGCGCTACCTGAAGAAGAACGAGCGCGGGGAGGCCATAGAGGAGCCCATAGATATGTTCCGCCGGGTGGCGGCGAACATCGCCGAGGCGGAGCTGAAGTTCACCGAGGGAGAGAAGGGCCGGGCGTTGTACGAGGAGTGGCGGGAGCGCTTCCTGCAGCTGATGCTCTCGCGGAAGTTCATGCCAAACTCGCCGACCCTCATGAACGCCGGAAGGGAGTTGCAACAGCTCTCGGCGTGCTTCGTACTGCCCGTCCCGGACTCCATAGACGGCATCTACGAGACCCTGAAGCACCAGGCGATGATCCACAAGTCCGGGGGTGGAACGGGCTTCTCGTTCTCGCGTCTTAGGCCCAAGAACGACATCGTCAAGAGCACGATGGGCGTCTCCAGCGGGCCGGTCTCGTTCATGGCGATCTACGACGCCTCCACGGACAAGATAAAGCAGGGCGGGACCAGGCGCGGGGCGAACATGGGCATCCTGCGCGTCGACCACCCGGACATCGAGGAGTTCATAACCTGCAAGCGCGACAACGACCAGATCAACAACTTCAACATCTCCGTCGCGATAACCGACGCGTTCATGCAGGCGGTCGAGCGTGACGAGGACTTCGGGCTCGTCAACCCGAGAAACGGCGAGGTGGTAAGGAAGGTCAGGGCGCGCGAGCTCTTCCGCAAGATCGTGGAGGGAGCCCACCTCAACGGCGAGCCCGGCGTGGTCTTCATCGACAGGATAAACGCGGACAACCCCACCCCGCAGTTCGAGATAGAGTCGACGAACCCCTGCTCTGAGGCGCACCTGCCGCCCTACGACTCGTGCAACCTGGGGAGCATAAACCTCGAGCGCTTCGTCAAGGTCGAAGGCAGCGGGGGAGAGAGGGCCTCTCTCGCCGACGGGAACACCGAGGTCTCGACCTACGTGGACTGGGACGACCTGAGGAAGACCGTGCATACGGCGGTGCGCTTCCTGGACAACGTCATAGAGCAGAACAACTACCCGCTGCCCCAGATAGAGGAGATGAGCAAGGGCAACCGCCGCATCGGGCTCGGGGTGATGGGGTTCGCGGACGCCCTGATCGAACTCGGCATCCCCTACGACTCCGAGGAGGGGCTCGAGTTCGCCCGGCGGGTCATGAAGTTCATAGACGACGAGGCGTGGGAGGCTTCGCGCGCGCTCGCCAGGGAGAGAGGCGTCTTCGCCAACTACGAGGGTTCACGGCACGAGGCCCGGGGCGACAGGGTGCGCAACGCCACGGTCACGACCATAGCCCCGACCGGGACGATCTCGATGATCGCCGGCTGCTCCGGCGGGATAGAGCCCCTCTACGCCATAGCCTTCATGCGGCGTCAGGCCGACATGGAGATGCCCGACGTGAACCCCCAGTTCGTCAGGCTCGCCAGGGAGAGGGGCTTCTACTCCGAGGAGCTCATGCGCCGGGTGGCCCAGGAGGGCAGCGTGCGACACCTGGAGGAGGTTCCGGAGGACGTCAGGCGGGTGTGGGTCACCGCCCACGACATCTCTCCCGAGTGGCACGTCCGGATGCAGGCGGCCTTCCAGGAGCACACCTCGATGGGCATCTCGAAGACGATAAATTTGCCCAACGAGGCGACGCCGAAGGACGTCGAGGACGCCTACCTCCTGGCCTACAGGACCGGCTGCAAGGGCATCGCCGTCTACCGCGACGGCTCACGCGAGGAGCAGGTCCTCTCGACGGGGAAGACCACCTCGTCCTCCCCGAAGGAGGAGGTTCGCCGGGTCTCCCTGGCCGAGGCGCGAAACGGCCGTCCCAGGACGCTCTCGGGGGTGACGAAGAAGATCCAGACGGGCCACGGACCGCTCTACGTGACGATGAACGACGACGAGTTCGGGCCGAGGGAGTGCTTCGTCGTCCTGGGCAAGGCCGGGGGGACGGCCTCGGCGTTCTCCGACGCGCTGGGGCGCATGATCTCGCTGGCCGAGAAGCACGGGGCGACCCCGGCGGAGATAGTGCACCAGCTGAGGGGCATACAGGACGGACACCCCGCCGGTATCGGACCGAACGCGGTGCTCTCCGTGCCGGACGGCGTGGCGCGGGCCATGGCCGAGCACTACCTCGTCGAGGGCGCGGAGAAGCGTGAGAACCTGCCCATCATCGGGGCGTGCCCGGAGTGCGGCAGCGGGCTCACCCGCCAGGAGGGGTGCGTGGTGTGCCACTCCTGTGGCTATTCCAAGTGCGGTTGAGCCCCGACGGGATCGTGTGAATTCTCGCGTACGACCGCGAGGAATGCTTCAAGGACCGGGCTCGACCTGGCGGGGGGCCAGACGAAGCCGAGCTCCACGCTCGGGGAGAGCCCGGAGACCCTCTTGTAGAGTACGCCCTTGCGGCTCAGATTCTGCACGGAGGCCGGCACGAGCGCCACACCCAGGCCGCCGGCGACCAGACCGACGATCGTCTGCATGAGCCAGACGTCCTTCTGGACGGCGTTGGGGACGAAGCCGGCCCTGCGACAGGCCTCGGTGACCTGTCCGTGGAGGCCGGGCATCAGCCGGTAGCGCATCGGGAGGATGAAGGGCTCGTGCGCGACCTCCCGCAGGTCGACCTCGGGCTCCGGGGCTAGGGGATGCCGCTCCGGGAGCGCGAGGACCAGCGGCTCGCGCGAGACACGCTCTATGCTGAGCGAGGGATCCTCCAGCGGCAGGTACAGGAAGCCCGCGTCTATCTTGCCCTCGTGCAGCTGCTGGACTATCTGGTCCGGCTTCATCTCGCTCAGGAAGAGCTCCACGCCCGGGTAGAGCTCCCTGAAACTGTGCAGGATCTCCGGCAAGATCTCGTTGGACGCCGAGGGGACGAACCCCAGAGCGAGCCGCCCGACCTCCCCGTGTCCCACCCGCTGGACCACCCGCACCGCCTGGTCCAGCTGGATGAAGAACCTCCGGGCCTCCTCCAGGAGCATCTCCCCGGCCTCCGTCAGCCGCACCCCCCGGCTCGTCCGCTCGAAGAGCAACACCCCGAGCTCGCTCTCCAGCTGCTTGATCTGGTTGCTCAGAGGAGGCTGCGCCATGTGTAGCCGCTGCGCCGCCCGGCTGATGCTCATCTCCTCCGCCACCGCGACGAAGTACTGCAGGTGCCTGAGCTCCATCCTTTCCCATACCTCTTCCGTATATCCTGTTCGTGCAAACGGTATTGGACATATAGCAATGTCGGGCTCAAAATGTCAAGCTGCGGGAGGTGCGAGAGAGGAGGAGAGATGCCGACGGTCAGGGAGGCTGTCTACGAGCTGTTGCGCGGGTGGGGGATGACCACGATCTTCGGAAATCCGGGGTCGAACGAGCTGCCTTTCCTGAGCGATTTTCCTTCGGATTTCCGGTACGTTCTGGGGCTGCACGAGGGGGTCGTGGTCGGGATGGCGGACGGGTACGCGCAGGCCACGGGCCGCACGGTCCTGGTCAACCTGCATTCTGCGGCCGGGGTGGGCAACGCGATGGGGGCGCTGGTCAACGCCCGTTTCGGTCGCTCGCCGCTGGTGGTGACGGCCGGGCAGCAGGCGAGGCCCATGATCACGCTGGAGGCGTTGCTCACGAACGTGCACGCGACCCGGTTGCCGGAGCCATTGGTGAAGTGGAGCTACGAGCCGCCGCGGGCCGAGGATGTTCCCGCTGCGATCTCGCGTGCGGTACACACCGCATCCCTGCCCCCGCGCGGGCCGGTCTTCGTCTCGGTGCCGCTGGACGACTGGTCCACGGATGTCGACCGGGAGCAGCTCGAGCTTCTGCGCGAGAGGCGGGTCGACGCGCCGGGCGTGCTGGAGGAGGGGGCGGTGCGCCGGCTGGCCCGGAGAATAGACCGGGCCGAGAATCCCGTCTTCGTCGTGGGTTCCGAGGTCGATACCGGGGGAGCGTTCCAGGATGCCGTCAGGCTCGCCGAGAAGAGCCGCATGCCGGTCTGGGTCGCACCATCCGGATATCGCTGCCCCTTCCCGACGGACCACCCCTGCTTCCGCGGCGTGCTCCCGATCGGGATGAAGTCGCTCGCAGAATGCCTGCGTGGCCACGATCTCGTCCTGGTGGCCGGGGCGCCGGTCTTCCGCTACCATGCCTACGAGCCGGGGCGCTACCTGCCGCCTGGGGCCTCCCTGATCGCTCTGACCCAGGACCCAGAGGAGGCCGCCCGGGCGCCCTTCGGGGAAGCCCTGCTCGTCGACGTGCCCTCGGCGTTGCGGCAGCTCGCCGGGGCGGTCTCGCACTCCGGCAGGCCCGAGCCGGAGCCGCTACCCCGGCCCGCTCCGGCGCCCCAGAGCCTCCCGCTCTCCCCGGGCGCGGTCTACGACGTGCTCGACGACGTCCTCCCGGAGGGAACGATCTTCGTCAACGAGTCGACGGTGGACAAGGAAATCTTCTGGGAGCGGGTGAGGATGCGGCAGCCCGGCAGCTACTACTTCGCGGCCGCCGGCGGGCTCGGCTTCGGGCTGCCGGCCGCCGTGGGCGTCAAGATGGCCCTCCCCGAGCGGCCGGTCGTCGCCGTTATCGGGGATGGGTCCGCCCAGTACTCGATACAGGCCCTGTGGAGCGCGGCGAATTACGGGGTGCCGGTGACCTTCGTGATCCTGCGCAACGAGAGCTACGCCGTGCTCGAATGGTTCGGCGGCGTCCTGGGGACCGGGGACGTACCCGGCACCGAGCTTCCCGGGATAGACACCACGAAGCTGGCCGGGGGCTACGGCGTGGCCGCCAGGAGAGTCGAGACTACGAAGGAACTCGCCGCCGCGCTCAAAGACGCCCTCTCCTCCGGCGCTCCCGACCTGATAGAGGTTCCGGTCGGGAGGCCTTGAGGATTCTTCCCGGGCCATACCTCTCGCATATGAGGTGAGACCCAGAAGGTATTTGTCCGCCCGGATCCGCGCTGCTAGATTCCATTATCAGGTGGACCATACGAAGGAGGAGAGGGATGGAGGGATCGAAGAGCCTCGAAGACCTTGTGCGGGAGGCGGGGCGGGATGGGATCGCGCGGATGCTGCGCAACTCTCAGATAGGCCCCTATGCCTTCCCCGGGGTACCGGCTGAGTTCACCAACTGGCGTGACGAGCAGCGGGCCTGGAGGGAGAGCTGCGTGCTCTTCGACCAGTCCTACCACATGACCGACCTCTACATAGAGGGTCCCGACACAAAGAGGCTTCTCTCCGAGCTTGGGATAAACAGCTTTGAGGGCTTTGGGAAGGATAATGCCAAGCAGTTCGTTGCGTGCAACCCGGAGGGCTATGTCATAGGGGATGCGATTCTCTTTGGGCTCGAGGAAGAGAG
>JAIMBO010000161.1 GCA_023511405.1 Rubrobacteraceae bacterium | reverse complement strand
TTTGTACCCTGGCTACCCTATGCTCTCGAAGACCACGACGACGTTGTGGCCACCGAAGCCCATCGAGTTGGAGATCGCGGCCTTAAGACCGGGAACCGCTCTGGCTTCCTCGCGCACGTAATCGAGCGGCTCGCAGTCGGGGGCCACCTCTTCGAGGTTGATGGTCGGGGGAAGGACGCCGTCGCGCAGGGCCAGGGCGCACATTATCGCCTCGGTCGCGCCGATGGCGCCGAAGGAGTGACCGGTCATGGATTTGGTGCCGGAGACGGCGGCGTGGGGCAAAAGGCGGGCGATGGCCTTCGTCTCCGGACCGTCGCCGGTCGGGGTGGCGGTGGCGTGGGCGTTCACGTGGCCGACCTCCCCGGGTTCGACCCCGGCGTCCTCGAGCGCGAGGCGCATCGCACGCTCGACGCCGCGCCCCTCGGTATCCGGGGCGGTGACGTGGTAGGCGTCGGTGGTACGCCCGTAACCGGAGACCGCGGCTATGGGCTCGGCGCCGCGCCGCTCGGCGTGCTCGGGGCTCTCGAGGACGAGCGCGCCGGCTCCCTCGCTCATCACGAAGCCGTCACGCCCGGCATCGAACGGGCGGCTGGCGCCGCGCGGGTCGTCGTTGCGGCGGCTCACGGCCCGTATGGCGCAGAACCCGGCCATCGAGAGCGGGGTGATCGGTGCCTCGGAGGAGCCGGCGATGACCACGTCGGCGTCGCCGCGTCGGATCATCTCCAGGCCCTCGGCGACCGCCTCGGCCCCGGTCGCGCAGGCGAGGACCGGGCACTGGGTCGGGCCCTTGGCGCCGAGCAGGATGGCAAGGTATCCGGCGCACATGTTCGGGGCCATCATGGTTATGAGGAAGGGGCTGACCCGTCCGGGACCGCGCTCCTGCAGCACCCGGTACTCGCGCTCCCAGGTCGATAGCCCGCCTATGCCGGTGCCCATGATTATCGCGACGCGCTCGGGCTCGTTCTGGATGACCCCGGAGACCCCGGCGTCCTCCACCGCCTGCAGCCCGGCGCTCACACCCATCTGGGTGTAGCGGTCCATGCGCCGGATCTCCTTCTTCCCGATGAAGTCTGAGGGGTCGAAGTCGCGGCACTCACCCGCTATGCGGGAGGGGTAGGGGGAGGGATCGAAGAGGGTTATCTCGCCGATCCCGCTCTTCCCGTGCAGGGCGGCGTCCCAGAAGTTCTCGACGCCGACGCCCAGCGGGGTAACCGCCCCCACCCCGGTTATGTAGGCGTGTCCCCTGCCGGAGTCCGTCACGCCGTCTGGTGCTCCGCGACGTAGTCTACGGCCTCCTCGACGGTGGTGATCTTCTCCGCCTCCTCGTCGGGGATCTCCATGCCGAACTGTTCCTCGAGCTCCATGATGAGCTCGACCAGGTCCAGCGAGTCCGCCTCGAGGTCCTCCCTGAAGGACGCTTCGGGCGTGATCTCGCTCTCGTCCACGCCGAGACGCTCGGCGGTTATCTCGCGAATCTTCTCGAGTATCTCCTCACGGTCCATCAGATCTCTCCTTGGTTTCGAGCCTGCTTTCCTCTATCCGGTAGCGGGTAGTGTAGCGTAAATCAGCCTAGTACATAACCATACCGCCGTCGACGGCGATCGTCTGCCCGGTTATGTAACCTGCTCCCTCCCCAGCGAGGAAGACCACCGCATCGGCGACCTCGTCGGCCGAGGCGAATCGACCGGCGGGTACCTGATCCCGGATCTGCTCTTTTATCTTGTCCGGCAGATCGGCGGTGAGCTCGGTCTCGACGTAGCCGGGGGCGACGACGTTGGCGGTGATGCCGCGGGAGGCGACCTCCCGTGCCACGCTCTTGGTGAAGCCGATGATGCCGGCCTTGGATGCTGCGTAGTTGGCCTGCCCCGCGTTGCCCATGAGACCGACGACGGAGCTTATGTTGACGATCCTGCCCCACCGCGCCCGGATCATGGGCCTGAGCGCGGCCTGGGTGCAGAGGTAGGTCCCCCTCAGGTTGGTGGCGATAACCTCGTCGAACTCCTCCTCCTTCATCCTCAGGAGGATGTTGTCCCTCGTGGTTCCGGCGTTGTTGACGAGGATGTCCAACCGCCCGAAAGCCTCGCCTACGGCATCGAAGATCGCCCTCACGTCCTCGCCGTCGGCCACGTTCCCCCGGAAGACCTCGCAGCGCACCCCCGTTTCCCGGACCTCCTCGGCGGTCTTCCGGGCGGCCTCCTCGTTCGACCTGTAGGAGATCGCCACGTCAGCACCCTCGGCGGCGAGACGGAGCGCGAGCGCCCTCCCGATGCCGCGACCGCCGCCCGTGACGAGCGCGACCCTCCCTCTTCGTATCATCTCCCCTGCTCCTTCTCCGCGAACGCGAACATGAGCCGCCCCTCGCAGGCCAGCTCCCCGCCGACCTCGGCCCTCGCCGACCCGCGTCCGATCCTCCCACGTGCCCGCTCTATCTCGACCTCCATGCGCAGCACGTCCCCCGGCACGACCTGCCGCCGGAAACGCACGCCGTCGATCCCGGCGAAGAGCGCGAGCCTGCCCTGGTGATCCCCCGAAGACATCACCCCCACCGCCCCGACCTGCGCCATGGCCTCTACGATGAGCACCCCGGGCATCACCGGATATCCGGGGAAATGTCCCTGGAAGAACGGCTCGTTCTGGGTGACGTTCTTCACCCCCACCGCCCTCACACCGGGCTCGAGCTCCTCGATCCTGTCGACCAGCAGAAAGGGATAGCGGTGGGGTATGATCCGCTGTATCTCGGCCGGGCCCATCGGAAGCCTCATGCCAGGAGCTCCTCGGCCCTGATCCCCCTGGGCTTCTCCCCAAAGTCCCTGAGCATCCTCAAGAGCGTTCCCCCCTCTCCTGCCTCTACCACTTCTTCGATCCCCATCCCGACCATCCTCTCGACGACCGAGACCCACCTGACCGGCGAGAGCATCTGTCTTCTGAGCGCCGAGCGGATCTGTTCGGCGCTCTTCAGGAGACTCCCGTCGACGGCGCTTATCATCGGGATTGATGGCTCACCGAACAAGGCCTCCCCGAGCAGCCGGTCCATCTCCTCCGCCGCAGGGGCCATGAGCGGCGAATGGAAGGCCCCCGAGACCTTGAGCGGGATCTTCCTTCCCCCCAAACGAGAGACCGCCTCCTCGAGCGCCTCCTCGCGCCCGGAGACGACGGTCTGACGCGGGCTGTTGAAGTTCGCCGCGACGACCCCGTCGATCCCCTCGACGACCCGCACGACCTCCTCGGGATCGACCCCGATCACGGCGACCATCCCCCCGGGGTTGCGCCGCGAGGCCTCCCTCATGAGCCTGTCCCTCTCCGCGACCAGACGCGCCGCCTCCTCGAGCGCGAGGCTGCCGGCCGCGTGCGCCGCGGCATACTCTCCCAGAGAATGCCCGGCCGCCACCTCGAACTCCACGCCTCGCGTACGCAGGGCGTGAAAGACCTCGACGGACCTGGCGAAGACCGAGAGCTGGTAGGGGACATCTCCATCCCCGACCACCCCCCGGACGACTTCCTCCACCCGACCGGAGATCTCCCCTGCAGAGGTTCCCTGGCCGGGGAAAACGACGGCTCTACTCGTCAAGTCCCCCCCTTCATATCCGGTACAGGTTCGCCGCCCAGGTGAGCCCTCCGCCGAACCCCACCGTGATGATGTAACGCCCCGGCTCCATCTCGTCGTAGATGTCGGGATAGGAGATCGGAATCGAAGCCGCAGAGGTATTCCCATAACGATCCACGTTTATCACCACCCGCTCCTCCGGCATGCCCAGCTTGCGCACCGCCGCCTGTATTATGCGTGCATTTGCCTGATGCGGGATGAGGTATTGCACCTGCTCGAGCGAGATGTCGTTCCTCACGAGCAGTTTCTCGACGAGATCCGGGATTATCTTGGTGGCGAAGCGGAAGACTTCGCGTCCGTTCTGGCGCAGCTTCTGCGGGCTCCCGGGGTGCCCGGCGCGCAGGAGCGGGGCGAAACGCCCGTCGGCGCCGAGAACGTGGTCGACGAAGCCAGAGCTCCCGTCCCCTCGTTCCAGGACCACGGCTCCGGCCCCGTCGCCGAACAGGATGCTCGT
>JAIMBO010000028.1 GCA_023511405.1 Rubrobacteraceae bacterium | reverse complement strand
AGGAGGGTGGCACGCTTGTAGGTGGCGAACCGGCGGGCGAAGCCGATGGTGAGCGCCCCGGGGTCGAGGCCTCCGGGACTCCCGGCCCCGATCCTCCGGGAGGCGAAGGAGAGGGTGCGCTCCTTCACCCACCGGTGCGTCTCCCAGAGTTCCGAGGCCGGGATCTCCTCGACGAAGGACCAGGCCCCCGCGTCGTCCACCGCCTCCCGCCAGGCCCTCCCGGAGGCATATTCGTCGAAGAGCTCGGCCATCTCCGGCGAGAGCCAGCTCCAGGTGTGGATCCCGTTGGTGATGTGGTCGATCCGCCCGCCGATCTCGCGCAAAAGGTCACCCCACATGTCCTCGGTGACCTTCCGGTGGATCGCGGAGACCGCGTTGCGTCCGCTGGAGAGGCGCATGGCGAGCACGGTCATGTTGAACGTCTCGCCCCACTCCTCGTTCCTGTGGCCAAGCGCCCAGAGCCCCTCCGGCGTCGTCCCGAGTGCTTTCGGCCACCCCTGCATGAACTCCCAGAAGAGCCCCGGCGAGAAGGCGTCGTGCCCGGCCGGGACCGGGGTGTGGGTGGTGAAGACGGTGCTCGCGGCGACCCGGCGCACGGCCTCCTCGAAGGACATCCCGGCCGCGACCAGCTCCCGCACCCTCTCCAGGGAGAGGAAGGCCGCGTGCCCCTCGTTCATGTGGAAGACGGCCGGGCGCTCCCCGACGGCGCGCAGCGCCCGCACCCCACCCACGCCGAGTATGATCTCCTGGGCGATCCTCGTGCGGGCGTCACCCCCGTAGAGCCGGGCGGTGAGCGTGCGGTCCTCCACGGAGTTCTGCGGGATGTCCGCGTCGAGCAGCAGCACGCGGCAGATCCCGACGCGCACCTCCCAGACCTTCAGGTAGAGCGTGCGCCCCGGCATCGAAACCTCGACGACCACCTCTCCGCCGTCGGGATCGCGCGCCGGGAGGATGGGCCGGGAGCGCGGGTCGAACGGCTCGTAGACCTCCCGCTGGACGCCGCCCTCGATCCGCTGGCGGAAGTAGCCCTGGGCGTAGAGGATCCCGACGCCCACGAGCGGCACCCCCAGGTCGGAGGCACTCTTGACGTGGTCCCCGGCGAGCACGCCGAGCCCGCCGGAATAGATCGGCAGCGCCTCGTGCAGCCCGAACTCGGCGGAGAAGTACGCCACCGGGGCGCGGAAGTCCGGGTAGACGCGACCCATCCAGGTATCGCGTCGCCTCATGTAGTCGTCGAAGGCGCGCATGACCCCGTGGTAGAGGTCCACGAACCCCGCATCCTCGGCCGCACTCGGGAGGTTCTCCGTCTCGAGCAGCAGCCTGACGGGGTTGTGCTCGCATCGCTCCCACAGCCCGGGGTCGAGCCGCTCGAAGAGCCTCTGCGCCTCCGGATGCCAGCTCCAGAACAGGTTGTACGCGAGCTCGGACAGCCGCTCGATACGTCGCGGCAGCCTCCCGGTAAGGTGTGTCATCAAAAACCTCCCAGCTCTCAGATCCTCCGGGTATGCCCGGAAGAAGACAGTGACCGCAAAGAAAACGGGGGTCAGATCCCCCGGTCGAGCCCGGAGAGCTCGCGCAGCAGCCGCCTCAGGCGGGGGGCGAGGTCTTCGAGCTCGTCCGCCTCGCACCTTATGTGCAGGTGGATGCTGATCCCGGCCGGTGCGGGAGCCGCCAGGCTCACCTCGGCCGCCTCCAGCTCCCGGACCTCCGGCTCCTCCTCGCCCCCGTAGCTCGCCACCACCCGGCCGTCCTCCTCGCGCAGCAGCCCGGCGGCGCGCAGGATGTCTATCACCGCGTCCGCTCCGGTCATCACCGGCTTGTTCCGCGGCTGCTTGGCCGCCTGCGCGATGTAGGCGCGGAGGTCCGGCCGCGACATCCCCTGCCGGATGGTGACCGCAGAGACGATGTTCTGCAAGAACTCGCTGCCCGAGACGACCCTGCGCCAGTTGCGCCGGATGCCCTCCCGGTCCCTGTGAGCGAGGGCGAGCGCGAGCTCGCGGCCCTGCGGGGTTATGGTGCGCTCCTTCTCCCCCTCGAGGATGCCGACGGAGGCGAGGAAGGCGTTGTTGCGGCTGGCGCTCGCCGGGTGGGCGGAGTCGAGCTTGCGCACGTCGGCGGGGCCCGCCTCCTCACGTGCGCCGTAAGCGATTATGATGCTCGCTATCCCCTGGTACGTCGAGCCCGGCAGCCTGAACTCTCCAGCCATCCTCCGCCTTTCCAACACTCACCACGCGCGGCGACGGGCCGCGCAGGAATGTAGAATACACCTTACTTATGGACACCGCGAACCGTAGGGGTGCGACCGTGCAGTCGGTCGACCGGGCCGTCTCGGTGATGGAGTTCCTCTCCGGCAACGGGTGGTCGGGTGTGACCGAGGTCGCCGAGAGGCTTGGCATCCACAAATCCACGGCCTACCGGCTGCTCACCACGCTGCGCAACCGGGGGCTCGTCGAGCAGGACGCCTCGACCGAGAAGTACCGGCTGGGCTTCGGGCTCGTTCTGCTGGCGAGCGCGGTCACGGCCGACCTGGACGTGGTGCGACACGCGAAACCGCTCTGCAGGGAGCTCGCTGAAGAGTCCGGGGCGACGGTAACGATCTCCGTGCTGGAGAGAGACGAAGCCGTGGTGATCCACCAATCCATCCCATCTTCTTCGGTCCTGAGCGTGGACTGGTCCGGCAGGCACACGCCGCTGCACGCCACCGCCGACGGCAAGGTACTCCTCTACCACATGCCGGAGGAACGCCGGGAGCGCATCCTCTCACGCCCCCTGAAACGCTTCACCGAGAACACCATCGTGGACCCCGAGAAGCTGAGGGAGCAGCTCGAGGAGGTACGCTCCCGCGGATACGCCTACACGGTCGAGGAGCTCGAGGTGGGTCTCAACGCCGTGGGCGTACCCATCTGCTCGGCGAGCGGCGGGATCGCAGCGATGAGCATCTCAGGACCTTCGTTCAGGCTGCCACCGGAGTCCCTCCCGGAGCTGGGACGGGAGGCGGCGAAAAGAGCCGGGGAGATCTCGTACCGGCTCGGTTTCCGCGGTGTGAAAGGCTCTTAGAAGAGCAGACGCCGGGTTATCCCACGACCCGTCTCGGGAAAAGAGGTGCGTGTGAGCGGAGAAGTTCACGGCCGAACGGTAGGAGCGCGGGATACGGCGGCACCGGTGCGCGTCGTAGACCTCGGGCTGGTCTGCGCCCCGGACATACCGGAGAAGATCGGGCACCGGCTCGCGCGGGAGCTGCCCTCGCTGCTCGGGAGGATGGTCGACGATGCCGTCCACTGGAAGATCTCGCTCGTCGTCGACCCCTTGACCGGAAGCGATCGTGATGCGCCGGAGCTGCTCGACGCCTGCCACCAGTGGGCGCTGCGCGAGGGCTGGGACGTCGCCATCTGCCTGACCGACCTCCCACTCTACCGGGGAGGGCATCTCGTGGTGGCCGATGCGAGCCTCTCGCGGAGGGTCGCGGGGCTCTCCCTCCCGGTCCTGGGGGCGACGCGGCTGCACCCGCGGGCCCGGGAGGCAGTCGTTCAGCTCGTACACGAGCTCTACCCGGCGCTGGATGGCAAAACCGCCGAAACCCGACGGGAGGAAGATCTGCCGGGGCCTCGGCCCCGGCACCTGGTCAGACGCCGCCTGGCGGAGCTCCTGGCTCCCTTCCACCGCCTGCATCCTCCAGACGAGGATATGCATCGACTGGGCGTCGACACCAGGTTCGTGGCTCCAAGGATGCGCGGCCACCTCAGGCTGTGGGCGGGCATGATTCTGGCCAACAGACCCTGGAAGCTCTTCCCCAGCTTTCACCGCTCGCTCGCCGCGGCCTTCGCGACGAGCGCCTACGTGCTGGTACTGCCCACCATATGGAGCTTCGCTCACCATCTCGGCTGGGTGCGGCTGCTGGGGCTGATGGTCGTGGCGGTCTGTGCGATGGTCGTCTGGATAATCGCGGCGCATCATCTCTGGGAGCGTCCGAGCAGCCGGGAAGATCGTCACTGGAGCCTGCTCTACAACGGGGTGACCGTGCTGACGATCGCGATCGCGGTGCTGTTTTCCTACACCGTGCTCTTCGTGCTGGTGTTCCTGGCGGCGTGGGTCTTCGTCCCGGAGGGCTACTTCCGCTCGATGGTCGGCGAGCCGGTCGGCCCCGCCGATTACGCGACGCTGGCCTGGATGGCCACCTCGCTGGCCACCATAGCCGGTGCCCTGGGGGTCGGACTGGAGGACGAGGAGACGGTGCTCCGGGCGACCTACGGGTATCGCCAGAGGCTCCGCAACCGCACCGGCGGCTACGGCGGAGAGCCGTAGCCGGATCTCCCCTCGTCCGCGAGGAGCCTCACGAACTGCTCCCGCTCAAGGCTGATGAGAACGATCATCTCGTCCGCGTCCATGCCGGGCGGTGGGTCCAGGATCACCCTGCGCACGCCCGAGAGCGGCCCTCCTTCGAGCAGAGAGGAGAGTTCGGTGGTCGAGATCTCCCTCTTGCGCATCCCTCCCCCGAACGCCCCGAGCAGGCACCTGAAGTCCTCGGCCGCCTCCTCCAGGCTGAAGACGGGCAGGATTTCACCGGCATCGCGGTATAGGATGGTGAGCACCCCGCCTTCTGCGCCTTCCAGAATCCACAACCTTCGTACCGGCACGGGACTTCGTCCACCGCTTCGCTTCCGCCCTTCCTGGAGGAGCGGGCGTCCTTCGCTCTCCGCCGGCAAGGGTCTCTCTGCTCCTTTCTCCCGTTCCCTCCCACAAAACCGAAGGGGAAAGGAGGAGAGGCGCCACCCGGGAGGGGGAAGAGGTGACGCCTCTCCCTGCCCCGCCTTCCGGGAGCGGGGACCACGTCAGCCAATATTCCTGCCTCCGTGCAGAAGGTTCAGTGGCCCGTGCGACATGCTCGCGCCTCGAAGCGGTGATCCCGGACACACCTCACGAAGGGCGCAGGGAGAAGTCCGTGCCGGAGATCTCGCGCAGGAGATGAGGATCCCTTATGTAGACCCTGCGGTCTTTGATATCTATGGCGCCCATCCGCTGCAGCTGCCCGAGCGCCCTGGAGACAGTCTCCCGGTTGGTCCCTATCATGGAGGCGAGCTGACGGCGGGTGTAGCAGGTGGGGATCTTTATGGCGCCGTCGCCCGTCACCAACCCTTCTTCCTCGGCCAGGTGAAGCAGCAGGCTGGCGACGCGGGCAGGGGCTTCCTTGAAGGCTATCTCCGTCATCCTCTCCTCCTGGCGGCGCAGCCTCTCGTCGAGCATCTCGATGAGCCTCATCCCGACCTCCGGGTGCCTGGAGATCAGACGCCGCAGGTCCGCATGTCGCATGAGCAACAGCTCGGAGGGCTCCAGCGCCTGGGCGCAGGCGCGGTGGGATCGCCTCCCGGCGAAGTCCATCTCGCCGAACATCGTACCGGGACGAACCACGGCGAGCGTCAGCTCCTTTCCCTGGAAGGTCCTGTAGATCCTGACCCGTCCCTCCCTGAGCACGAAGAGAGCCCGGTTCGGCTGGCCGGGAGCGTAGATGACCTGGCCCCGCTCCACCTTCATCTCCGGCAGGCGCCAGCTCAGCTCCTCGAGTTCCTCACGAGGCAGCGAACCGAAGACGTCCGTGAAAGAGAGAAACTCCGCCTTCTCGTCGGGACAGAACACCGGCGGGCTCTACCCGTGCCCTTCGGCGTGGATCTCCTGCCGGTAGAGAGCCTCGGTGATACGCAACCGGGCCGCGGCGTCCCTCCGGCGTAGCAGAAGGCTCCTGCGCAGATCCCGGTCCTCCGTCCCTTCCATCGCCGCCTCTAGCAGGACCACGAGGCTGCGCAGCGCCTCGCGGCGGTCTTCGAGTTCGAACCTCCGGATGTGATGTCTGCAGAGGACAAACCCCATAAAGCGTGATTCGCCGGGGTTGGAGCAGCTCTCTTCATCTAGCAGTTCTCTGATCTGACACAGCGGGTTTCTCCCACTGAAGGACTGGTTCTGATCTTTGGGAATCGAAGTATCTCTCCCTCTCGCCCTTCATTCAAAACCCCGGTGGATCTCACCGGTTGTTTCCCGAGAATCCTAGAATACAGAAAGGAGGAGTCCCCCGCAAACACCCCCCGGGAAGAGGATCCATCAAGGGAAGAATAAGAAGAGAGAGACAAAGAAGAAGATCTTATGCTCTCCTGAGTTGCAATCAACGAAGAATATTTTGAGGAAGGTTCGGAAGTCAATTCTGAGTAGTCCAAAGAAGATCGTAAGGAGATGGATGATATAGCAGAGTCGCTGGAGCGGGGGAAGCGGGGCAAGACGGTCTTTCTAGAGGGTCTGGGGCTTTCCTTTCCGTAAGCTCCCGCCGTGTCGGCGCCCCGGGGAAACATGCCTCTCTTGGGAAAAGGTCTACGGACCACATAGACACCGGAAGGGGAAGGACCCGGTATGGTAGATGGTGAGTTTTCCCTCTCACCAGACAAGCTTACCCTGCTCTGGCCTATAATGCGGGGAAGATGCGACTGCAGGATCACCCCGTGCTCTGCGAGAGCCCTGGTCTTTCTCATCCCATTCAATCTTCGGCTACGCTCTACACTCGTGTGATGCAGCTGGAGCGCAGCATTATTGGAATCTGCGTTGTGCCACGTGGAAGGCCCAGCCAGTTGGGGCTCGTGCCACTCTCCGGACACACTTGCGGCGGCCACACTACCCGGCCCCTTGCCCACTCCAGTCCTCTCTGATCCTTCAATCCACCACCCCAGCAGCGCCGACCACAAGAGCAGGGCCACGAGCACCACCTTGTTTCTCCTCAATCTCCAGCCCGGCACACCCTGTGTGGCGCTCACTTCGATCGTCCTCTCTTCCCTCATCCAGCTAGGAGGCGTATGGATCTCCCCCATCGCGGAAGCTTTCCTACCACCCCCCCGTAACAGGAGATCTTCGAGATAATCCGCTACCTCTGCTGCGCTATAGCAACGCTGCGCAGGATCCTTGGCCAGAAGCCTCTCCACCAAGAAGTCCATTTCAGCTGGGACCTCACGGTTCGCTGAGGAGGGAAGGGGCGGTTCTTCCATTAGGTGTTTGTTTATCAATTCCACAAGACCATCTGCTTTGAAAGGGGGCTCTCCCGTGAGCAACTCGTAGAGAGTAGCCCCCAAGGAGTAGAGATCACTCTTTGGGCCGACTCTTTCCTTCCCAGAGGCTTGCTCCGGAGACATGTAATGCGCAGATCCCATTATGATACCTGCGGCTTGAGGAGAGCCGACGGTTTGCGCTATCCCGAAGTCGGCAAGCTTTGGGTTCGCTCCTCCATCAAGTAGGACGTTCTGAGGTTTCACGTCCCGGTGGACCATCCCCTTCGAATGCACAGCGTCGAGGGCTCGGGCGAGGGCTAACGTAATCCTCGCTGCCTCCTGCCATCCTATCCCTCTCCCTCTACAATCCATAAACCCTTTTAACGTGCCCCCTCGCAAGTATTCCATCACTATGTAGGGAGGCATCTCCCCAACTTTGGATGCGTCGTAGACTCTCACCACCCCCGGGTGGTCCACTACCGCCATAGCTGCCGCCTCCCGGCGGAAACGAGCCACGAACTTTGGGTCTTCGACGTAGGGCTCCCTCAACATTTTCAGTACAACCTTGCGCCCCCCCAAGAGTAGATCACGAGCTACATAGACCTCTCCCATACCTCCTCGCCCAAGGCAGCTTTCTATGAGGTATCGTGCAGAGATGAGCATGTTGGGCCTGAGCAAAGCGGCACCTCTCCTTCAGCTGGCGGAGGCCTCATAGCCTCTGAGGAAAAGCAGCTAGTTGGCGCTCCTTGTTCCAGTACGCGCGAACTTGGTCCCATGAAGATGATTGCACCATCTGCATCATCTCCCGATCCGTTGGTTGGAACTTCCGGCTGAGAATCTGTATTTCAACCCCATTCTCTTTTACAGCTCGTGATTGCAGACGCCATTCTGTCTGTACCGACGCAGAAGCGTCAGTGCCTCGAGTAGATATTGAGTCTGGGTAACTCGTGACACGCGACACGCTGCCAAGCAACGGCGCTTGACATCCCAGGACGCCGCGATCGGCATGCCGCCTACGCTAGCCTGATCTTGCCACTTCAATCAGAGTCCGGATATCTTGGAGCAGGATGCCACGTCGCCTATTTCCCACCGCCCCCTTCCGGCGGAGGATACTAAACCCCCTGGAGATGGTCTCCCGATTGACGCCGAGCATGGCGGCAAGCTGCCCGTGGGTGTAGGGGAAGGGAATTACCACGGTGCCGTCTCTGGTTGTAACCCCTTCCTCCTCAGCAAGGCACAGCAGAAGGCTCGCCAGCTTCGCCGGAGCACTCTTGAACAAGAGGTCAACCAGCTTGTCCTCTCGGGCGCGCAGCTTCTCGCTCAACGCGTTTATCAACTCCACGCTTACCGTAGGATACTTGTGAATCAAATACTCTAGGTCACCCCGCTTTACGATGTACAGTTTGGAAGGCTCTAGAACCTGGGCATAGGAGCTGTGAGTAGGCGTCTCACAGAAACCAATCTCGCCGAACATTACACCAGGAGTCACGACCTCTAGCGTAAGCTCCCTGTGACAGAGCACCCTGTAAATCCTCACCTTGCCTTCTCTAAGCAGAAAGTGCAACTCACCCTCCTGCCCCGGCGCGTAGAGGATCTGTCCACGCTCCAACCTCACCTCGGGAAGTCGCCAGCTCAGTTCCTCGATCTCCCCCTCAGGAAGAGCTCGGAACAGATCGGTAGCCGCGAGGAACTTGCTTTTCTCCTGATAGAGCAGGGAGAATACTTGAGAGGTCGAAGTCGCCATATCCACTACTCCTCTGAAACTCAACCTTCCTCCCCCAGAGTGGTCAAGTCTGTCTTCTTTTACGCGCTGCTCGAAGGACAGCGCCCACCACATGCTCCACAAGATATTGTGGATGTACAACAAACCCAACTCTGTATACTGCGACAACACACGATCAAAAATACTTGTGTATCCTGCCGACACATAGCGGTGGGAGAGGAAAGGATGTACTGGCACTACACAGGCGTGTGGCATATTACGATGAAGCTGGAGGAACGCAGGAAGCGCGGTCAGACTTCTGCTATGCGGCGCAGTGCATCCAAGTCGGCTACTCGTATAGGTTCCCTTCCCGACCTTTGGATGGCCCCCTCCTGACGCAGCGTTCTGAAAGCCTTGGTAACAGCAACACGCTGGCTGCCGATCATACCCGCCAAATGCTCGTGAGTGTAGGGCGTGGCTATCCTCGTGTTACCATCGCTATCCGGCACTCCCTCCTGATCTATGAGATAGAGAATGAGGCTCGCCAGCCGTCCAAGAACTTCTTTGAAAGCCAAATCCAACATCCTCTGCTCCTGGATGTGAAGCTTCTGAGAGATCTCACCAAGAAGCTTGAGACCGACCTCCGGGTATTCCGTGATGATAGATCGCAGGTCGTTGTGGCTGATAACCGCTATCCTCGTGCTCTCTACAGCCTGCGCGTAGGCCTCATTGTAACGGCGCTGCACCAGTGACGTCTCACCGATGATCTGTCCTGCTCGCACCACCGACAGAATGAATTCCCTGCCTCTGAACATGCGGGAGAGCCTCAGCAACCCACTCATGACCAAAAACAATGATCTGTTGGGGGGACGCTCCGGCGAGTAGAGTACCTCTCCCGGCCGGAGCGTTATCTCAGGCAGAAGCCAGCCCAGCCGTTCAACCTCTTCTGAAGATAGGGGTTCAAAGATCTGTGCCCGCTGTAGAAGCCGTAACTTATCCTCTGATGGGAACAAATAAACAAGTCTCCAGGGGTGTCATGAACCCGTACTAAGAACCCTGTCTGCTTAATTGGAGAACAAGCTTACGAAGGCAGCAAAGTGCACCTCCATCCAAATGGCAGACGAATTCTCGCAATCCTTTGCCAACCTCCCAAAGTGTGCTGCCCATGTAAAGTAGCACTCCATCCTTCTCTGGGGTAATGGCACAAATCCCCTTGGCACCTTCGTGCTTTAGCTACCACCATCTCTCGTTGGAAACGTCGCTCGGATGTGGGTTTTGAGTATCCACGCCGTCATACTACCGTCCCCAAGCCTAAAGCTCATATACATCCTCTGGATCCTCGGTCCTTACCTTACAGGAGTCCTTGCTACACCCCTGGCATTTTCATCTAGCTCCACTCCCGTTATTTGCAGAAATCTCGGCAGGTAGTCAAGCCAAGAAATCTCTCAAAACCGGGGCAGCCCGGCGATTCCTCCGAGCTCCTCCCGCAGCGCACGGGCGTTCTCACCCCGCACGAACTCTACCGAGGCCCCACGGGAAGCGGCGAGCCCGGAGAGGGCGTTGGCGAGCCTGCGCGTGCGTACGGGTCCGCCGCAGTAGGGGCACCTCTCGTGCCCGGCGGCGAGCGCGACCCCGCAGGAATCGCACCACGAGATCTCGTCCGGAAGCGGCCAGGGTACCGCCACACGGTATATCCTGCCCTCGTCCAGGGCACGCAACGTCTCCTCGAGCCCCCTCACCCCGCGCTCCCTCAGCTCCCGCAGCAACTCGCTCTCCTCACTGCGTTCGATCTCTTCCTCGGTCTCGGATATCCTGCGCGCCAGCTCACCCTCGGAGACGTCCTGCGGGAGGTGTATCCGGGCGGCGACGAGATCCTTCACTTCTCGAGGCAGCTCCGCCACGAACTCCGCCGTGCGCTCCTCGGGACCGGCGAGGATCAGACGCCTCAAGCCGAGCGACTTCACGTGGTCACCCACCTCCCCGGCCGCCCGTTTGTAGAAGCGTCGCACCCACTCCTCGACCCTGCGCTCGAAGAGATCGTGAGCCATCCCCCCCTGCGGGCTGGCCGAGGAGGGGGAGAGCGTGATCTCCCGCCACCCGGCGGTGTCGAAGACGTTGGCTTCTTTCAGCTCCTCCTCCAGGCTCCCGAGCGAGGAGACGAGGAGGCGGACCCTCTTGGCGTCGACGACGACCACCCCGACCGGCGCGTACTCGTCCACCGCCAGGTCGAGCGGCGCCACGTACGGCTCACCCCAGAAGACCTCCTCGGGCAGCTCGACACCGAGCCACCTCACCTCGCGCCACCCTTCCGGAGAGGAGAAGAGCACGAGCGTCCGCATGCGCGGGCGCAGCTCCTCCACGTACCCCACGACCTCCCCGGCAAATCCTTTCGGCACCCCCTCCTCCCGCAACGCATCCTTCAGACGGATCACGTACGCCCGGTTCCGGTTCTCGGGGTTGCCGGGGTTGACGTTCAGATAGACAGAGAGCAGCGGCGGCCTCCGCCCCGCCACCCGCTCTTTGAGATCCCGAAGATCATCCACACCGATCATTGCCCTCGTCCCTGCCTCTCGACCACTTCATACCCCGATGTCCAGCAGAATATAGCCTCGGGAGAGCAGACCGCTACCCCCCTGAAAGCCCCCACAGGCTCTACGGCCCGCCGCCACCCTCGATGTGTGACACGCGTCACTTCTCCCTCGGCTCCTCCGATGACCCGCGTCACGGCAGGCCACCCACACCACGGCCAGACTGAAAAGATGTGCGCGTGGGGGGAGAATTTTCCTGCGAAGTACAAAATTAATGTTTGAAAACTGTAGTAAAACGGTAAAATGTGTAGTGCAAACGAAGTAGAAGGAGGTGGTATCGATGCTGAGTCCGTTTCGCGGCTTCTGGGATCTGAGGAACGAGATAAACCGGATGTTCGACGATATGTGGGAAGGCTGGAGGCCGCTCCGGCGCGAGGAGCAGGAGTGGGTTCCGGCGATCGACGCGTTCTCGCGCGATGGGGATCTGGTGATCCGGGCCGAGCTTCCCGGGGTCAAGAAGGACGACGTGGACATAACCGTCCAGAACGGGGTTCTCACGATCTCCGGCGAGCGCAGGGAGGAGCAGGAAGAGAAGCGCCGGGGCTACCACGTGCGCGAGAGGCGCTACGGCTCGTTCCGCAGGAGCATGACGCTGCCCGAGGGCGTCGACGAGAGCAAGATCCACGCGAAGTTCGAGGATGGCGTGCTCGAGGTCGTCGTCGAGGGCGCCGGCGGGCAGATAGGGGAGCCGCGCAGGATCCCGATCGAAGGTCCCTCCGGCTCCTGAGGGTGAGAGGGCCCGGGCGGCGTTCGGGGCCGCCCGGGTTTTTTGACTGTGAGGAGCGGCGTTGACGGGTGGGATGAGCAGGCCCGGCGAGAGCGAGGCCGGGCGCAGGATGGAAGAAGAGTTCTACCGCAGGCTCGCGGAGGTCGTCGAAGGATGGGAGGAAGCATTCGCGAGCCTGGATCTGGAGGAGCAGCGCAGGGTGGTGGCCTCCGCCGCCGAGAGCGGGCTCCTGCAGGCGATACAGATGGCCCGCGCCGCTCTGAGAAACCACGAGAACAGAAAGACTACTGGAGGTAGAAGAGAACATGGCAGAGAGAATGTGTGATGTATGCGGGGTGAGGCCGGCCACGGTCACGCTGAGGAGGATCGTACCCGGCGAGCCCCCGCGGGTGCAGCATCTGTGCGAGATACACGCGGCCGAGGCGAGAGGAGCGAGGGGAGCGTCGTCCTTCGGGAGGGGCAGCCTCTTCGACGACTTCTTCAGCCGCTTCTTCGAGGAAGAACCCTTCGGGGGCACCGTCTCGGCCCCGAGGAGGCAGGCGGAGCAGGTGGACATAACCCGCTATTTCTCCGACGCGACGGAGAAGCTTTTGCAGCGGGCCGCCCGGCGCGCCGCCGAATGGGGCAGCGAGGACATAACCTCCTCGCACCTGCTCGGCGCTGCGCTCGAGGAGGAGATAGTCAGGCGGGTGCTCGAGGAGGTCGACGCCGACGCCGGTGCGATAGCGGCCCAGCTCGACGAGGAGACCGAGAAGGGTGAGCCGAAGGAGAGCGCCTCGCCCGGCCTTTCGCCGGACGCCAAGCGGGCGCTGCTTTCGGCCTACGAAGAGTCGCAGGAGCTCGGCTCCTCCTACATAGGGCCCGAGCACGTGCTGCTCGCGATAGCCCGCGACGAGGAGAGCGAGGCCGCGCAGCTCCTCAGGCGCTTCGGGCTCTCGCACACCCGGCTGCGCGGGGCGGTCGTGCGCGGCGTTGACCGCAGCGGGGCCGCGCGCGAGAAGCCCAGCTCCACCCCCACGCTCGACGAGTACGGGCGCGACCTCACCCAGATGGCCAGGGAGGGCAGGCTCGACCCGGTCATCGGACGCGCGGACGAGGTCGAGACGACGATCGAGATCCTCAGCCGCAGGACGAAGAACAACCCGGTTCTGATCGGGGACCCCGGCGTCGGGAAGACCGCCATCGTCGAGGGCATAGCCCAGAGGATCGTAAGCGGCGAGGTGCCCGAGACGCTCGCCGGCAAGCGGGTCATCGAGCTCAACCTCTCCGGGATCGTCGCCGGGACCCAGTACCGGGGGCAGTTCGAGGAGCGCCTGAAGAAGATCATCGACGAGATCCGGGAGCACTCCGACGAGTTGATCGTCTTCATAGACGAGCTGCACACGGTCGTGGGAGCGGGGGCCGCCGAAGGCTCCGTGGACGCCTCGAACATGCTCAAGCCCGCGCTCGCCCGGGGTGAGCTGCACGTGATCGGGGCGACCACCGTCGACGAGTACCGCAAGCACATCGAGAAGGACGCGGCGCTCGAGCGGCGTTTCCAGCCGGTGCTGGTGCGCGAGCTCACCGTCGACGAGACCATAGACGTGCTCAGGGGCCTCAAGGACCGCTACGAGGCGCACCACCGGGTGAAGATAAACGACGAGGCCATCGTCGCCGCCGCCGAGCTCTCCGACCGCTACATAACCGGGCGTTTCCTGCCGGACAAGGCGATAGACCTGATGGACCAGGCGGCGGCCAGGGTCCGGCTGCGCTCGAAGACCAAGCCCGAGGACACCCGGGCGATAGAAGAGGAGATAGAGCGCCTGCGGCGCGAGAAGGACCAGGCCGTCTCCGCCGAGGACTACCACAGGGCCGAGGAGCTCAAGGGCCAGATCCAGGAGCTGCAGGACCGGCTCGGAGCCTACAGGGCCGGACACAAGGCTTCCGCCGAGGTCACGCCCGAGGACATAGCCGAGGTGGTGAGCCGTCAGACCGGCATCCCGGTGAGCCAGCTCACCCAGGAGGAGCGCGAGCGGCTGCTGAACCTCGAGGGGAGGCTGCACGAGCGGGTCGTCGGGCAGGAAGAGGCCGTCTCCGCGGTCGCCGAGGCCGTCAGGCGCGCCCGCGCCGGTCTCTCCGACCCGAACCGCCCCATCGGGAGCTTCCTCTTCCTCGGGCCGACCGGGGTCGGCAAGACCGAGCTCGCCCGCGCGCTCAGCGAGGCGCTCTTCGGTGACGAGGACGCCATGGTCCGCATCGACATGAGCGAGTTCCAGGAGAAGCACACCGTGAGCCGGCTCGTCGGGGCTCCCCCGGGGTACGTCGGCTACGAGGAGGCCGGCCAGCTCACCGAGGCGGTGCGCAAGCGCCCCTACTCGGTGGTGCTCCTGGACGAGATCGAGAAGGCCCACCCGGACGTGTTCAACGTCCTGCTGCAGATCCTCGACGACGGGCGCCTGACCGACGCCCAGGGACGCACCGTGGACTTCAAGAACACGGTGATCATCATGACCTCGAACCTGGGCGCCGAGAGGATCCAGGCGCACGCCAGGCGCAAGGAGTCCTTCGAGGAGCTCAAGGAGGACATGATGAAGCTCCTCGGGGCCCACTTCCGGCCCGAGTTCATAAACCGCATCGACGAGGTGATCGTCTTCCGGGCCCTCACGAAGGAGCAGATCGTCGAGATAGCCCGGCTCCTGCTGGAGCACACCCGCAGGCGGCTCGAGGCGCAGGACATCGAGGTCGAGTTCACCGACGAGGCCGTCGAACTTCTGGCCGAGGAGGGCTTCGACCCGCAGTTCGGGGCGAGGCCGCTGAGGCGCACCATCCAGCGCCGCATAGACAACGAACTCTCCCGGCTGGTCCTCGAAGGGGCGCTCGAGGCCGGAGACAGGGTCGTCGTCGGCGTGAAGGACGGCAGCTTCGACTTCGAGGTGCTCGAGGGCGCGGCCACGGTCGAGGAAAGATAGACAAAAGAAGCCCGGCTGATCGTCCTCAGCCGGGCTTCCTGTCTTCGGGCGAGAGAAAGGAGGTGGTCTTCCAGGATGAGGGAACATGTTCGCACCGTAGCGCTCGGCGCGAACCCGCGGGGCGACGTGGAGCTCACGCGCAGATTCCTGGAGAGGGCCCGTGCCGAAGGGGCCGACGCGGTGGCCCTCGTCGGGAACCTCAGCGCGGGCGGCGAGGCGGAAGAGTACGCCGGGCTGCTCAGGACCCTGGGGGATGCGGGCCTCCCCGCCTTCTACGTCCCCGGCCCCGACGACGCCCCGGTGGGGAGGTACCTCAGGGAGGCGTACAACGCAGAGATCGTCTTCCCGTTCATACACGGCGTGCACGGCACCTTCGCCTTCGGTCCGGGGTACGTGGCGTTCGCCGGGATGGGCGGCGAGATAGTGGACGAGCCCACCAGGGTTCGCGAAGAGGTCGAGAACCTCCGGTACCCCGCCTGGGAGGCGGAGTACCGGCTCAAGGTCCTGCAGGAGCTCAGGGACTACCAGAAGGTCTTCCTGCTCGGCACCCGGCCCGCCCACAAGGGTCTCGGGGAACCAGGCAGCGAGGTCCTCGCCGAGCTCGTGAACACCTATACCCCGCGGCTGGTCCTCTGCGGCGGAGAGAGCTTCGAGCGGGTGATGCTCGGTACCTCGCTGGTGGTGCAGGCCGGAGATCTCGCCTCCGGAAAGTTCACGCTCGCCGACCTGAGGAAACAGGAGGCCCGGGAGGCCGGCCTCCAGGCGCCGGCCCCCTCAGGCCGATACACGGAGAAGTAGTAGTCGTCGCGTCACTCTGGTAACATCTCGGACTACATCGAAGGGGCGACGATGAAAAGATTGCCGAGGAGAGATCCATGAATCTTGTGAACCTGTTCTGGCTGTTTTTGATCCTGGCGTCGCTGCAACCCGTGATCCAGCAGCGCCTGCTCGAGCTCTCCCGGCAGAGGACCCTGGCCCGGCTCGCCTCCGAGCGGGGTTCCACGGTGATAACCCTGATCCACCGCCAGGAGACGATGTCGTTTCTCGGGTTCCCCGTGGTCCGCTACATAGACATCGACGACGCCCAGAGCGTGCTCGGCGCGATAAGGGCGACGCCTCCGGGTAGGCCCATAGACATAATCCTGCACACCCCGGGCGGGATGGTGCTGGCGGCGAGCCAGATCGCGAGCGCCCTCGCCGAGCACGACGGCCCCGTGCGGGCGATAGTCCCTCACTACGCGATGAGCGGGGGGACCCTGATCGCGCTCGCCGCAGACGAGATAAACCTCGACCCCCACGCCGCCCTGGGCCCCGTGGACCCGCAGCTCGGCGAGTATCCCGCCGCCTCGATCGTCGCCGCTGCAGAACAAGCCAGAGACCCCGACGACCGCACTTTGATACTCGCAGACATGAGCCGCAAGGCCCTCTGGCAGGTCGAGAGGTTCGTCGGCGGATTGCTCGAGCGCCACATGGATCCCGCCCGGGCGCGGGAGGTAGCGCGGGTACTCTCCTCGGGCACCTGGACCCACGACTACCCGCTGGAACCCGACGAGCTCATCTCCCTCGGGCTGCCGGTGAAGGTCGGGATAGACCCCGCCGTCTACACGCTCATGAAGCTCTACCCGCAGCCGAAGGGCCGCAGGGAGTCCGTGGAGTACGTCCCCTCCCCCATCCAGCCGCCCCGCCAGCCCCGCCGCTCGGTCCCGGCCCGGGGGAGCAGGGACGGCTAGCGTCCTCCGGGCAAGAAAAATCCAACCCCGCGGCCTTTGCCCTCTCCGGCCGGGTGGGCCTGTCCGGAGGTGGTGATGGTACCTTTGCTCCGGACCTCCGCCGTAGCCTGCGGGGTTGGCTCTCGATGGCTCCGTCAGCCGGTCCTGACTCCTCTCCGTTTCATCGCGACCACCCCCTTTCTCAGAGGATCTCTCTCTGATCCTCTCTCCACCCTCTTTATTAGCGGGGCCGCCCGCGCGTGCAACCCTCCTCAGCCGCCGAGCAGCCGCCTGGAGGAGGAAGGCCCTTCCTCTTCGAGCTTCTCCAGCAGATCCGAGGCGTCGGCGAAGGCGATCCTGTGGCGGGCCATCTCCCGGTGCGCCCCCTCGTAGCGAGCAAGGTCGCCGGACGCGGCCGCCGCCGAGGCCTCGCGGGAGGCCCGGGCGAGCATCCTCCCGGCGCGCTCCCGCTCGAGGCCCACGACCTTCCTCCGCAGCCTCCAGATCTCCTCGCCGATCTGCTCCTTGAGCACCGGGTCGAGGACGTTCTTCCTGCGCGCCTGCGCGTCGGCCACCGCGCGCTCGAGCGCCTCGCGGGCCGCCTCGAGATCCCCTGGCGGGGCGCTCAAGCCGCGAGCCCCTCCAGCCCGAACTCGCGGCTGCGCCGGCGCAGCCTCTCGAGCGCCGAGCCCTCGATCTGCCGGGCCCGCTCGCGCGAGACCCCAAGCTCTCGGCCCGCCTCGGCGAGCGTGGCCGGCTCGCCCTCGAATCCGTTCCTGAGCGAGAGAACCCTCCGCTCCCGCTCCGGCAGCGCCGCGAGAGCCTCCGCCAGCCGGCGTCGGGCGTCGCTGCGGGCGGCCTCCTCCGCCGGGTCCTCGGCCTCGCCGGGCAACACATCGGCGAGCTCCCCGTCGCCTTCCTCGCCTACCGGGGCCTCGAGCGAGGCGACGGGCTCGAGCGCCCGCCTCACCTCCGAGAGCTCCTCGGCGGTCCACCCGAGCGCGGAGGCCACCGCGCGCTCTCCGGCCTCGTGCCCGAGCCGCGAGCGTACCTCCTCCTCGGCGCGCGAGACCCTCCCGGCACGCTCCCACACCTCCTCAGGTACTCGCACCGGCCTCACGTACGCCATGGCGGCCCGCCTCACGGCCCGGCTCACCCACCAGTTCGCGTAGGTCGAGAGCTTCATCCCCCTGGACGGGTCGTAGTGGTCGACGGCCTGCACCAGAGCGAGCGCCCCCTCCTGCAGGAGATCTTCGAATGGTACACCCCACCTGCGCGCGTAGCGCCGGGCGATGGCGGCCACCAGCCCGAGGTGAGATTCGATCAGACGCCGCCGGGCCTCCCGCTCACCCCGGGCAGCCCTCTCGAGTAGAGTCCTCTCATCGTCGTGAACCCTGACCGGAACAGCCACCCTGCCATGAGATACCATCTCGCACACCTCCAAGATCCAGACTCATGTCCAGACTCCCTCGATAAGAGTTGGACTCTTTCTGTCATATATATACCTTTCGAACACCTCTCCCAAACGCAAGAGAGGCCGTGTCCGCGCCGGGACACGGCCTCTCGCTCAAGCTACCCGGACGTGCCGGGGTGCAGGGTGGCTCAGGAGGCGCTGCCCTCCAGGGTCTTCCTGCTCTCGCCGGCCTCGATGGCTATCTTCTTCGGGGCCACCTCGGAGACCGCGCCGGGCAGGACGACCTCGAGCACGCCGTTCTCGAGCCGGGCCTTGACGCTATCCGCATCGACCCCCTCGGGGACGGTCATGCTCCTGCGGAACGCACCGTAGGGCAGCTCCTGCAGGTAGTGGTTGACCTCCTCCTCGGTGCCCTTACGCTGGCCGCTTATCGTGAGCGTCGTCCCCTCGAGGGTGATGTCCACGTCATCCAGCGTCACGCCCGGCAGGTCGACGTGGATCACCAGGTCCCCGCCGTGGGCGTACACCTCCATCGGCGGCGCCCAGAGCCTCTCCTGGCCACCCCGGCGCCTGCCGAACAGGCTGCCTACCATCTCGTCGAACATGCGGTCGAACTCACTCTGAATGTCCCAGAACCCACGGATCGGAGCAAGAGCCATGGAACACCACCTCCTTTCCTGCTCGTTACTACGTCTCGTTCGTTCCAGCCTCGTTATTAGCGGGAGATCCGGCGAGTGCAAGACCTCCCGGAGATCCGGGGTAAACTCTCTTTCAGGATGCACGGAGAGTACAAGAGCCGCGGCGGCAAGCTCGTCGTCGCCGACCTCGAGGTCGAGGGTGGGGTGCTGAGGGGCGTGCGCGTAAGCGGCGACTTCTTCCTCGACCCTCCGGAGGCGCTCTCGGCGATCACGGGGGCGCTGGAGGGGGCGCCGGCCACGCTCGCGGAGGAGGAACTGGCCGCGCGCATCAGGGAGGCGCTCCCGCCGGAGGCCGAGATGGTCGGCTTCTCGCCCGAGGCCGTCGCGCGGGCTGTGAGGAGGGCGCTCTCGTCATGAGCCTGGAGGATCGCTGGAAGCGCTACCGGTGGCGTCTGATCCGCGGGGAGCCGGTCGACCCGCCGGTGAACGTCGCCATAGACGAGGTTCTGACCCGCAGGGTCGGCTCCGGAGAGCGCCCGCCGACGCTGCGCTTCTGGGGGCGCCACAAGGACGAGGTCGTGATCGGCCGCTTCCAGTCCGTGAGCAACGAGGTAAACGAGGAGGAAGCGCGCAGGGAGGGCGTTGAGATCATCCGCCGCACCACCGGCGGCGGCGCGATGTTCGTCGAGCCCGAGAACATAATCACCTTCTCGATCTACGCTCCCCTGGAGCTGGTCGCCGGGATGTCGACGGTGGACTCCTACGCTTTCCTCGACGAGTGGGTCGTGGAGGCGTTCCGCTCGCTCGGAATCGAGGCCTACTACGAGCCGATAAACGACATCTCCTCGAAGAACGGCAAGATCGGGGGGGCGGCCCAGGGACGGGCCCACGGCGCCGTTTTGCACCACGACACCCTCTCCTACGAGATCGACACCGCCAGGATGCTCCGGATACTGCGCATCGGGCAGGAGAAGCTCTCGGACAAGGCCATCCAGAGCGCCGAGAAGCGGGTCGGTCCCCTGCGGCGCCAGACCAGCCTCCCCCGCGAACAGATCATCGAACACATGATAGAGACCTTCGCCGGGCGCAACACCGCAGACGGTCTCACAGAGGACACCCTCACCCCGGAAGAGCTGGCCGAAGCCGAACGCCTCACCCGCGAGCTCTACGGGACCCGCGACTGGATCTACTCGATCCCGTAGCGCGGGACCACGGCGACGGTGCAGCGACCGCTGCAGACGAGCCGTCCGCGCTCGTCGGTGATCTTCACGTCCCAGAGCACCTCCCGATCGCCGCGGTGGATGGGCCGCCCCACCGCCCTCACCGTACCCCGGCCCTTCGGCCGGAGGTGGCTCGCCGTGACCTCCGTCCCGACCACGCTCTGCCGCTCTTTATCTACCATGTCGTAGGTTCCGAGGCTCGCGACGGTCTCCACCAGCGCCGCCGAGGCCCCGCCGTGCAAAAGCCCGAAGGTCTGCCGGGTCGGGCCGTGCACCGGCATCGTCGCCACCACCTTCTCCGCGGAGACCTCCTCCATCTCGATCCCCAGCGCCTGCATCAGGGTCTTCACGACGGGATCCAAGCATCCACCCTCCGTTTTCATTCCGCACCGACATCCCTTACCATACGCGCCTGACCGAAGGAGGGGAGGAGGCTACATGCGCGAGAGGCCCCGAGGCTCCAAAAACGTACGCCCCGGCAGGAGACCCCACGCCCCCAGAAGCCGACGGCCGCGGGCGGTCTACCGCCGAAGGCGCCTGGGGGCCCTGGTACTGCTCCTCGCCCTCTGTGCCACAGGCTGGAGTCTCCTCGCGCCCTCGGAACAACCCCGAGAGGCCCGGAAAGTCACCTACCGCAAAGTACCTCACTCGAAGCTCACCTCCGCGAGATCTCATCCGGCCAGCTACCACATCGAGGCCCGCTACACCACGAACCCACCCACGATCTCCGGTCGGCAGAGGGTCCGTTACGTCAACGCCGGGGGAGAGTCCCTCAGACACCTCTACTTCAGGCTCTGGACCAACGAGAAGACCTACACCGGCCGCGGAGGCGGGACGAAGATCTCCCGCGTGGAGGTAGACGGGGTAGAAAGCCGCTTCTCGGTCAGGGGAACACGCCTCGAGGTCAATCTCCCCTCCCCCTTGCCCGCAGGCAGGATGGCCGACGTCTCCCTGCGCTTCCGCACCCGCATCCCCGAGATTGCGGCACCCTTCGGGTACCACTCGGGCACGAGCCAGCTCGGCGTCTGGTACCCGGTGCTCGCGGTCTACGACCGCGGCAGGGGCGGCTGGATCCTCCCTCCCCCGACCCGCTTCGGAGAGCCCTACTTCGCCGAGGCCGCGGACTACAGGGTGAGCCTGACGCTCCCGAAAGACCTCACCGTGGCGGCCGCGGGGACCACCACCGGCAAGAGGAACGAAAAGGCGAGCAAGACCATGACCTACGAGGCGCACGACGTCCGGGACTTCGCCCTGGCCATAGGCAAAGACCTCTACAGCAAGACGGGCCGCGTCGGCAATACCATGGTGCGCGTCTACTACCGCCCGGGCTACGCCGCCCGGGCGGATCTGGCGCTCGACCTCGCCGAGCGCAGCCTGGGTTTCTTCTCCCGCACCTTCACCCCCTACCCTTACCGCCGGCTCACCATAGTGGACGCCCCGCTCATCGCCGGCACGGAATTCTCTACCATCACCTTCGTCAACCTGGAGACCACCCCGAACTATCTCTTCGACTCGGTCATACCTCACGAGGTAGCCCACCAGTGGTGGTACGCCCAGGTCGGGAGCAACCAGTTCAGAGAACCCTGGCTGGACGAGTCCCTCGCCACCTACTCCGAATGGCTCTTCTCCGGCGACGCAGCCACCCGTTTCCCCGGTCAGCTCCACCCCTCGATACCGCTGGGCTCCCCGGTCAACGCCTTCCCCGACGACGCCACCTACCAGAGGGTGACCTACCGCTACGGCGCCCAGACCTACCGCGCCCTCTCGCGCAAGATAGGCGAGAAGACCCTGCTGCGCGGCCTGAAGACCTACGCCCGCCGCTACCGCTACCGAACTGCGACCTCCGAAGATCTCGTGAGGACCCTCTCGCAGAGCGCGGGCGAGGATCTCACCCCGTTCTTCGCAGCACACGGCGTAGACACCCGCCAGGGACCATCCCCAAAACACGAAAAGAAGCGGTGAAGAGCAAAGAGGAGGATGGCCCCGGGCACCCGGGGCCATCCTCCTCACTCCGGCTTTTACGCCAGGTTACGGCCGGCTACTGACGGCGGCGCAGCACCGCGAAGGTCAGGATACCGGAACCAAGCAGCAGGGCAGCAGCCGGAAGGATGATCGCCGGACCACCGCTCTCGGCCAGCTTGCCACCCTTCTGGCCGGTGCCGCTGACGCTGCTCATGGCGCTGCTGCTCGCAGCGCTGCTCATGGTGCCGCTGCTCATGGTCGAGCCCTGCGCGAAGGCAGCCGGTGCGAGGAGCAGCACCGCCACCAGAGCGGCCGCGGCCAGATACACCAACCTCTTCACTCTACCTCCTTCCGTCCTTCTCCATGGTACCTTCATCCTCCGTTGCAGAAGAGGATATACCCACAGTTTAGCAAAGCAAAAACCGCAAAGGGTCCATTTGCTTAAATTTTTTTAAAGAATCCTCGTGGTAGGGCCTTTCGCCCTCACCCGAGGAGCCGTGGAAGCGGGAGCAGTAGGATTCGAACCTACGGGCGGCACAGCCGCCTCTGGTTTTCAAGACCAGCGCATTCGTCCGCTCTGCCATGCTCCCGTACCCACCGGGATTTTACACCGGCTCCCTCAGGCCTTGAAGGCAGAGGGGCATATGTCGTTGAGCACGCAGTTCGGGCAGTCGGGGCGGCGGGGTTTGCAGACCCTCCTGCCGTGCAGGATGAGCAGGTGGGAGAAGAGCGGCCGCTTCTCTTCCGGGACCAGCTCGATGAGGTCGCGTTCGATCTTTTCCGGGTCCTTCTCGCGGCTGAGGCCGAGGCGGCCGGAGAGGCGGCGGACGTGGGTGTCGACGACCACGCCCTCGCCGTTGCCGAAGGCGGTGCCGAGGACGACGTTGGCGGTCTTGCGGCCGACGCCCGGGAGCGCGGTGAGCTCCTCCATCGTGCGCGGCACCTCGCCGCCGTGCTCCTCGACGAGGGTGCGGGCCATCCCCTGTATGGCCCGGGCCTTGCTGCGGTAGAAGCCGCTCGGGCGCAACATCTCCTCCAGCTCGTTCGGGTCGGCCTCGGCGTAGTCGCGGGCGGTGCGGTACCTCTGGAAGAGGCGGGGTGTGATCTTGTTCACGGTCTTGTCGGTGGTGCGGGCGGAGAGGATGGTGGCGACCAGCAGCTCCAGAGGGTTCGACCAGGAGAGCTCGGTCGTGGCGCCGGGGTAGAGCTCTTCGAGCCGGGAGAGAACCTCCCGGGCTCTCCTGCGCTTCGTTTCGTCCGGCATGTTCTTTCCCCCTCGCCCGTCATCGTGGTTTCGTCCGCGGGCGCGATTATATCCCGGTAAACTCTTCTGCAGGCTACGAAGTTCAGGAGGACCGAATTGGCCGAGGTCAGCTTCGACTACACGAACCTCATCGAGGTGGAAGGTGGCATCACGGAGAAGGAGCTCTCGGAGATCACACCCCGGCTGCAGGCGGCTGCCGGGAAGCTCCTCGAGGACGAACCCGGGTTCATGAAGCTCCCGGAGACGCGCGAGTACGCCGACGCCTGCCTGAGGACGGCCGGCGAGATACGAAGCTCGAGCCCGACGGACTTCATCCACATCGGCATCGGGGGCTCCGCCCTCGGCCCGATAGCGCTGCACCGGGCGCTCAACCACCCCTACTACAACCAGATGCCCGAGCGCAGGGGGCCGCGCATCCACTTCGCCGAGAACACCGACCCCGCGACGCTCGCCGCCATCCTGGACGTGGCGGAGCCGGAGGGGACGTGGGTGAACGTGGTGACGAAGTCGGGCTCGACGGCGGAGACGATGGCAGGCTTCCTCGTGGTGCGCGGGATGCTGGCGAGCACTCTGGGGGACTTCGGCTACCAGCACCGCACGATCGCGACCACCGACCCCGAAGAGGGCTTCCTGAAGCGGATCGCCGACCGGGAGGATCTGCGCACGCTCCCCATCCCGAAGGACGTGGGCGGGAGGTTCTCGGTGCTCTCACCGGTGGGGCTTCTGCCCGCGGCGGTCACGGGATTGGACATAGACGCCCTCCTGCGCGGAGCCGCGGAGTGCGTACGCGAGGTCAGGGAACGGGGGGCGGAGCACCCGGCGGTCGTCGGGGCGGCGATGCATTACCTGATGGACACCGCGCGCGGGCGGAACATCCGGGTGATGATGACCTACGCCGACGCGCTGGAGCGGGTCGCGGCGTGGTTCGTCCAGCTCTGGGCCGAGTCACTCGGCAAGGACGGGAAAGGCTCCACCCCACACGGGGCGGTCGGGACCACCGACCAGCACTCCCAGCTGCAACTCTACATGCAGGGTCCGCAGGACAAGGTGATCGAGATCGTGCAGGTCGAGGAGCACCCGCGCGACCTGGAGATCCCGCCGGCCTACGAGGATCTCGAAGGCGTGGGGTACCTCGGCGGGCACACGATGGCCGAGCTTTTGAACGTCGAGTGCGACGCGACCCGCCGGGCGCTCACCGAGGCGGGTCGCCCGAACGCCACGATCCGGCTGGACCGCATCAGCGAGGAGAACCTCGGCTACCTTTTCGTGGCGCTGGAGGTGCAGACCGCCATCGCGGGCTCTCTCTACGGAGTTAACGCCTTCGACCAGCCAGGCGTGGAGGCGAGCAAACGCTTCACCTACTCCCGAATGGGCCGTCCGGGCTACTGAACCTCACTTCACGGCGATCCCGAACACCACGGGAGCGGCCCTGCCCCACAGCGGGTGCCGCTCCCGGTCTTCCACCACACGCCACAGATCGGGCCCCCACCGACGCAGCTCGCCGAAGGCACCGTTGCGCTCGACGTCGTCCGCGACGAGCACCCCTCCCTCGGTCAGGTGGGGCCAGACGAGCCCGAACTCGCGCAGCATGTTGCTCCGGGTGTGAAGGCTGTCGTGCACGAAGAGGTCCACCCGCCCGAGTCGTTCGAGAAGCCCGGGGAGCACCTTTCTGCTCGACCCTCGATGCAGGCACCACCGCCTCCTCATCCCCTCGTCCACCGCCACCCCCCAGGATTTCTCGTAGCCTGATCTCAGCGGGGGCAGGTCGACGCTGTGCAGGACGCCGCCTCCGTTCTGCTCCAGCGCCCTCAATATGAACGCCGAGCTCACCCCGTAGGCGACCCCGGTCTCGAGCACGACCCGGGGCCGCAGCAGGCGGCAGAGGAGGTAACACAGGCGGGCGAGCAGGGAATCCGCCGCCCAGCGCCGCATGAACGGGTCTTCACCACGTATGTCGGCGAGCAGACGCCGGGTCTTCTCCTCGACCTCGCGCAGCGCCGGCTCGGAGAGGACCCGCCCGACATCGCCGAAGCGTTCCTCGAGTTCCTGTAGAAGTCCCACCCATCCGACGGTATCGTAGGAGACCCGCCCTATGAGGATCCGCTCCAGCAGCATCTCCGCGTACCCCGCGGCCCGGTCACGAAACTCTCCGGGGGCTTCCGGCAACAGGGCCAGAAGCAGCCCCAGGCTCCTCAAATTCCCGGTGAGCTCCCGGTAATCCATGGCCCGCCAGATGATAACCCGTGCTACACTCCCGGACCGTGGCGGAGGACCTGCTGAGAGTCGGCCTGAAGCTCGTTTTCTGCGGCTACAACCCGTCTCTGAGGTCGGGGAAGAGCGGCCACCACTACGCACACCCCGCCAACCGCTTCTGGCGCGTGCTGCACGCGGCCGGGATCACGGAGAGGCTCTACCGCCCGGAGGAGGACGAAGAGCTGCTCGGGCTCGGCATCGGGTTCACCAACCTCTGCCCCCGCCCGACGCGCCGCGCCGACGAGTTGAAAAGACAGGAGATCCTCGCCGGAGCCCGTCGGCTGCGGAAGGACCTCGAACTCTTCCGGCCCCGCGCCGTCGCCTACACGGGCATGGGGGTCTACCGCTGGTTCCGGGGCTCATCGCGGTCGAGTTGGGGCGTGCAGGGAGATTCGGCCGTACCCGGGATCGTGGACATCGTCGTTCCCTCCCCATCGGGGCTGAACCGGATGCGTCTCGAGGAGCTCGTCGAGCACTACAGGGTCCTGGTCCCCTTCGTCAGGGAAACCCGGCGGGGATGAAGGAGGGGCGCCAGAGCGCCCCCTCACCTCACGTACGCCTCCTGCCCCCGCGCGCGGTACGCCCGACGAACAGCCGGTAGAGCAAAAGCAGGATGATCGCGCCGATTATCGCAACGATGATCGAGCTCACGTTCACCCCCGTCACCCCCGGACCACCGAAGGCCCCGACGACGAACCCGCCGATGATCGCCCCGACCATCCCGATGATGATGGTCACGATGATCCCACCCGGGTCGTCCCCCGGTAGGATCAGCTTCGCAAGCGCACCCGCGATGAGTCCTATGATGATCCAGGATATAATGCCCATCTTCGAACCTCCTATGTAGTCATGATTACTACTGTACAGCAGTATACTCTAGTTTTCTAAATAACAAAACGTCAGGTCTGCTGTTTTTCCGGAGGTCCGGGGTTACGCATGAGGAGCGCGAGCAGCAGGGCGAGGGCGGCGACGGCGGCCATTCCGAGGGCGACCGTGTGCAGGTGGGGGGTATCCACGCCGGAGGCGAACTCGACGCCGAGCAGGCTGGTAGAGAGGATGGTGCCGAGGTAGCGCGAGGTCTGGAAGAGGCCGGAGGCACTGCCGACTTCTTCCTGGGGTACGAAGCCGTAGAGGGCGGTCTGCAGTCCGAGGTTGTTGAACCCGCCTGCGCTGCCGAGGACGACGAGCGCGAGGATGAGGTGCGGGATTCCACCGCGGGCCGGCACGGTGAAGAGCAGTATGCTCCCGGCGAGCATGCAGAGGGCGGCGAAGACTATGCCGGGCTTGGGACCGGTACGGTCTATGAGGCGGGCTGCCAGGGGTGTGAGGACGACGCCGCTTCCGGCGAGGGCGAGCATCATGGTACCGGTGGTATCGGCGGGGATGTGCCGGGCGTCCTGCAGGTAGGTCGGCATGCCGATGAAGGAGGAGTAGTAGACGACGTTGACCAGCACGAACTGGAGGTAGACCGAGATCACCTCCCGGTGCGCGAGGGAACCGCGCAGGTCCAGGAAAGGGTTTCGAGCGGAGCGCTCGCGGAGGTAGAAGAGGATCGCGGCGGCGAGCGCGACGCCGCCGGCGAAAAGATCCGCCTCCCCCCGGAGCGAGAGCAGGAACACGAGTGCCCCGACCACGCACGCGGCGAAGAGGAGTATGCCCGCCGGGTCGAGTCCGGAGAGCTCTCTTTTCAGGTTGCGGCGTACCCCTTCCGGCCTACCGGGGTCCTGGGGCAGGATCCGCCAGCCGAGGGTGAGCGAGAAGAGTATGAATGGGAAGTTGACCAAGAAGACCAGAGGCCAGTCGCCGTAGTGGACCAGATACCCCCCGATGGTAGGTCCGAAGGCAGCCGAGGTCGAGGAGCAGACGGCGAGTACGCCGAGCGCGGCTGCCTGGCGCTCGGTGATGTGGCCTCTGATCATCGCGGCCCCGGACGGGAAGAGCGCCGAGGTTCCGGCGGCCTGCAGCACCCTGAAGCCCACGAGCCACCCGAAAGTGGGCGAGAGGGGTGCGAGCATGCTCGCCGCAGCCGAGATCACGAGCCCCGACAGGAACACCCTCTTGCGCCCGTAAGTATCCGAGAGCCGCCCCATGAGCGGCTGGGCGATAGCGCTAGCCAGGTAGAAGGCCGAGACGATCCAGGAGCCCTGGGCGAAGGTGATCCCGAAGTCGTGGTTTATGCGCGAGAGGGCGACCGAGATCATAGAGGAATTGAGCGGGTTCAAGAGCGTCGCGGAGGCTATGGCCGCGAGCATCAGGTTGCGGTTCGGCGGCGAACCACTCCCGGAGGACGGCCTCACGCTCTCGCGCTGCCTCGGCTGTCGGACACCCCGTCAAAGATACCACCTTGCTTGACGGGGTCAAACGTTTTTGCGGGCTCAGGAACGCCCGAGGTAGCGTTTCTCGACCGAGGCGACCAGCGAGTAGGTGGTGTCCACCATGTTCCCGACGTAGAGGCCGCCGGCCTGCGTGAGAAGCTGGTAGGCGTCGGGGCGGGAGAAGCCGTAGTCGCTCTCGAGCCAACCGACGAGCTCGGCGTAGGCGATCCGGGCCGCATCCTCCATCGGCCGGGCGCTCCCGACGGTCATGATCCTCTCCTCGGACTCGATGCGAGGCCACTCTATCCCGCCGCCCTTTATGACCTCGAAGGAGAGCGTGACACGGCTGGTGACCTCGAGCGCGACCCCGCACAGCTCGCCCTGCCCCTGCCGGGCGTGGCAGTCTCCGGTGTAGAAGAGCGCACCTTCGTTGAAGACCGGCAGATAGACGGTGTTGCCCGGCCTCACGTCCGGCACGTCCATGTTCCCTCCGAACGGCCCAGGCGTGAGCGCGGAGATCGCCTCAAGTTCCGGGGCCACCGCGATCGTCCCGACGAACGGCTCCCACGGGAGCCTGACCCCGACCTCCTCGTTCTCCAGGTAGCGCCCACCTCCCTCCTCGATGAGCCTCCACACGTAGACCCTCTCCGGTAGCGGGTCCTGCAGGGTACGCGTCAGGTTGGTCGAGGTGAGCCCGCCGAAGTACGGTATGTAGCAGCTCACCGCGTAGTCTCGGGTGGGTTCTATCTCTTCCAGGCGCACCGCGAGCGTGTCCCCCGGCTCGGCCCCCTCCACGTAAACCGGCCCGGTCTGGGGGTTCAGGAACTTCGCCGTGGCAAGGGCCTTGCCCGGCAGGTCTTCTTCGGTTTTGATCCTGCTCTCGAAGGCGTCCTCGGTGTGTATCACCACCCGCTCTCCCGCCCTCACACGCGCCACCGGCTCCCGGTAGGGGCTGAAGACGTAGCTGTAGTCCTCCGGCACGATCTCCACCATACCCCGCTGCGCCATCCCGGCACCTCCTCTCCTATTTTGCTGCTATTGAATCATGTCACCGACCTTCATCGTGCCCTTCTGCACCAGCTCGACGCGGTAGCCGTCCGGGTCCAGGACGAAGGCTATCCTGTAGTCGTGGCCGTCGACGGTCATCGTCTTGGGCTCGACGGCCACCTCGACCCCCTGCTCCTTGAGTCTCGCCACGGTCCCCTCCAGATCGTCCACGACGAAGGCGACGTGGCTGTAGCCTTCCCCGACCTCGTAGGGCTCGGTGCGCCCGTGGTTGTGCGTGAGCTCGAGCATCGGAGAGGAGGGATCCTCCTCCATCGCGAAGAAGTAGTTGGTCGCATCGGAGAAGTGCATCTCCCCAACCTTCTTCATCCCGAGCTTGTTCACGTAGAAGTCCGTGCTCCGCTCGGGGTC
>JAIMBO010000160.1 GCA_023511405.1 Rubrobacteraceae bacterium | reverse complement strand
CCCATCTCGCCGATCAGGTTCATCATCCCGAACATCGCGCCGAGGTAGGCCGGGTTCGTCAGGTCGGCGGCGAGCGCCTGGGCCATCGGCTGGAGGGCGTTGAAGAAGAGGCTGGCGAAGAAGATCAGGGCGCCGAGCGCAGCGAGTGCGCCGCCGCCCTTCGCCACGTAGACGGAGAAGGCGAGGGTGAGCACCCCCTGGATGAAGGTGAAGGCGACGAGCATCCCCTTGCGCCCCCACCCCCGCCGCTTGGTGTAGTCGGCGAGCCAGCCTCCGGCCGGGTAGCCGATTATCCCGGCGAGACCGAAGAAGAGCGCGGTCAGCGCGGCCTGCAGGAACGTGGAGCCGGAGGCCGCCTGCGAGACGATCGATACCGACCAGAAGCTGAAGAACCAGAGGTTCCACAGGATAGGTATGAAGGCGAGGTAGATCAGGAACAGCGAGCGGTCGTAGAGCACGGGGCCTATCCGCCCGCCCAGCCGGACGAAGACCAGAGCCACGAGGGCCAGGGCCACGACCGTTATGATCACGGCCACCCCCCAGTCCGGCAGCCCGGCGCGGATGGCGAAGAAGTAGGTGGCTATTATGATGACGAAGAAGGCTACGGCGTAACCGATCAGAGCCCCGAAAGCAGAGGGGTATGCCGGGGAGAAGCGGTGAGGTTCTCCCTGCCCGCTGAAGAAGCGGTGCATCCCGAGCCCGATGAGGAGCGCGATCACGCCGAGCACGATGAACGGCATCCTCCACGCCCCGCCCGTCCCGAACACCGAAGACCCGAAGCCGAGCAGCGGAGAGACGGTGAGGAATGCAAGGGTTATGCCTATGGAGAGCCCTGTTATCACCACGCCCATGCCGAGGCTGCGTTTCTCGAACGGGGTCTGGGTGGTTATGATGCTGCGGTCGTTGGAGTAGAACATCCCCGTACCGAGCCCGGTGATCGCCCGCAGGGCGACGAGCCCGAGTATCGCGGTCGCAAGCCCGCTCAGAACGGTCGCCACGCCGGTCCACACGATGCTTATGACGACCACCGTACGGTGCCCGAACCTGTCGCCGATATACCCGCCGGGAAACTGCATCAGGGCGTACCCGGCGAAGAGCAGGCTTCCGACGAGCCCGCCGAGCGCGTAGGGGTTTTGTACCCCCTGGAAGAGCGGAACCTTGTTGTCGATCATGTAGCTCACGACCGGGCCGGTGATCGTGCGGTCGAGCCCACTCGCCACCCACCCGAGCATGAGCCAGACCCAGAGCCCCCGGTACCCGGGGTAGGGTGCGGTTCGTCCTCTGGTCTCCACGAGATCCTCCTTCCTCCCCCGGCGTATGCACATCACCTCCGCGGGATGCCGAGCATGCACCGGAGTCCTCCCACATCACCCGACGCTCGTATTCTGTGATACCGGTACCTGAGAGGTCCAATACCGATTTGATGTCACAGATATATCTTTCGGGTATGTCAGAGACGGGACGTCGGAGGAGAGGCAGCTTTCGCTTTGGCCCGGGGGCCGGCCGGGGTTATCCGGAGGTGTTGCTTATGACTTCGAGCATCCCCTGGTGCAGTGGTCCGTTGCTCGCGAGTATCTCCCGGTCCTCCATGTCCGGTGGGTCACCGCGGTAATCCGTCACCCGCCCGCCGGCCTCTTCCAGGATCAGGGCCCCGGCCGCCACGTCCCACGGCCAGACACCGCGCTCGTAGTAGCCGTCGAGCCGTCCGCAGGCCACGTAGCAGAGATCTATGGCGGCGGAGCCCAGCCTCCTGATGCTGCGCGTGCGCGAGGCGAAGCGCCCGAAGAGCTCCAGGGCCTCCGGCAGCTCGCCCCTGTCGTAGGGGAAACCGGTGGCCAGGAGGGCGTGGATGAGCTCGCCGGTCTTCGTGGGCGTGATGGGTTTGCCGTTCAGGAAGGCTCCTTCGCCACGTCGGGCGGTGAACAGCTCGTCCCTCATCGGATCGTAGACGACGCCGAGGACGAGGTCGTCCCCCCTCTGCAGGGCGATGGAGACGGCGAAGATGGGCAGGTCGTGGGCGAAGTTGATCGTCCCGTCGAGAGGATCGACGATCCAGCGCGCCTCATCCTCCCCGGCCGTCTGGCCGCTCTCCTCGGCCAGCATGCCGTAGGTGGGGAAAGCGCCGAGAAGGGCCTCCTTGATCAGACGCTCCGACTCCTCGTCGGTCTCCGTGACCAGATCCACCTCACCCTTGTACCGGACTTTCCCTCCCCTACCGAAGCCGGCGCGCAGCACCTCTCCCGCCGCCCTCGCCGTCTCGATTGCCGCCTCGAGCTCGTCAGCCAACCGGTTCTCCTTCCGTTCCGCCGGACATCTGCCCCTTCATGGTAGACCCGGCGGGGGGAGGTGGCGAGGGTCAGTCCACCACGGGTATCACCAGGTAAGAATCGTAGCCTCCGCCCCCCCACACGAAGTTGCGCCCCCGGTTGACCGTCCTCTCGTGGCGGCCGTAGGCCTGATGGTGCGGGTAATCCTGGATATCGTGCCCCTGGATGACGAGCCGCAGCCGCTCGCCGGCACGGAAGCGGGTCCCGGAGGCCCAGATCTCTATGTCCAGCGGCACGACCTCACCGGGCTCCACCTTCAGCTCCCTGCGGTGGGTGTGCACCGGCTGCCACTCGGTAGTCCGCATCAGATCGAGCTCCCTGTGCGAGGCCCTCAACCAGCCGAGGGCCGCGGGCCCGTCCTCGTACTGTGAGTAGTGGACGAAGGGCACGGCGTTACCATCCCCGTCCAGCTTCTCGATACCAACGAAGACATCCATGTCGTCGCCATCGGGTGTGCTCATCCACACTCGGAGCCGCATGTATCCCACCGTATCGGTGGTACGGGTGAAGGCGTACTCGAAGGTCGTTCTCCCGAGCTCGCGCCGTTTCCGATCGTAACCGCCGCCCAGCGCCAGATGCCAGCGGCAAGATTCTCGCGCAGGTTTCTTCTCCACCAGTCGACCCGTCCCGGGATCGAGGTAGAGCTCTCTGTAGCTCGTTTCGGGGATCGGCCACTCCCCAAAGCTCCGCCACTCGCCTTCCGTCGCGCGCTCGCGGACGAAGGTCCGCACCCGCGGCCAGCCCGAGACCTCCGTCTCCTCGCCCTTCAGGAAACAGTCGAAGAAGGCCGCCTGACGCTTCAGACTGCGCGGCGCGTAGTAGAAGGCCCACTTCTTCTCGCCGTGCACCTCGAGCCACTTCTGCTCCGAGCGGATGCACCGGAAACCTTCGAGCGTCCCACGGGTGTGCATCCCGTGGTCGCTCCAACTCGCGACCACGTAGGCGGGCGTCGTGATCCGCTCCAGCGTGGCGGCTTTGCTCTCCCAGAAGTCGTCCCGAAGCGGATGCTCGAGCGACTCCGCCAGCAAGTCCTCGACGCTGGTGGAGCTCACCCCAACTCGCTGCACGGCCCAGTAGGGCCAGAACCAGCTCTCCGGAATGCCGCCGTGGAAGGCTACTTCGCGGTAGGTGTCGCTCCATCCCTCCCAGGGATTGATCGCCGCCAGATGTGGGGGCCGAAGGGCGGCGACGAACCACTGGATCACGGCGAGGTAGGAGACGCCGGTCATACCGACCCGGCCCGAGCACCAGGGCTGCCGGGAGATCCACTCGATGGTGTCGTAGCAGTCCTCGGCTTCCTTCGGCGAGAGAAAGGTGGCGTTTCCTTCCGAGTACCAGAGCCCCCGCGGGTTGACGTTGACGACGGCGTAGCCGCGGGGAACCCAAAATCCAGGGTCCGGGCCCTCGAACATGGCGTATGGCCCGACATCACCCTCATCGAGACCCGCCGTCGGGAACGCCCTCACCAGGTACTGCAGCGTACCTTCGTGCTTACCGTAGGGTCCCCAGGCAAGGAGCGCCGGTACGACGCCTCCTCCGGCGGGGCGGAACACGTCCGCGTAGATCCTTGCCCCATCCCGCATCGGAACGGCCACGTCCTTCTCGATGACCATCCCGCGTTCCACCCTGCTCTCCGGCCTGGGTCCCGAAACACCGAACTCCCCGGGCCGGTAAGGAGTGTCTCGAAACCGGTACTCGAAGGGCTCCTGCACTCTCCGCCTTCTTTCTTTCCCGCTACCTCCTGTAGGCGGTGCGGGCGTACTCGACCAGGGGAGCGGGCTGCACGGTGGCCCTTATCTCCACCTGCCTGT
>JAIMBO010000159.1 GCA_023511405.1 Rubrobacteraceae bacterium | reverse complement strand
TCCTGCCGGTACCAGTCCCCGGCGAACAGCCACTCCCCCTTCATCGTCTTCTTGGTCTTCTCGTGGTTGCGCCAGTAGTACGCCGCTGCCGAATCCCCCTTTACGTAAAGGTACCCGGCCCCGCCGGGCTCCACCGGACGCTCCTCCTCGTCGAGTATCTTCACCTCGTAGCCCGGTACCGGGACCCCGCTCGAACCCGGCTTGAGCTTCTCGGGCGTGTTGGAGAGGAAGATGTGCAGCATCTCCGTCGAACCGATACCATCGAGTATCACCGAGCCGAACGTCTCCTTCCACCGGCGCCAGATCGCCGGCGGCAGAGCCTCGGCCGCGGAAGCACACAGCCTTATCGAGGAGAGGTCGTACCGCTCCGCTCCGGGATGGTTCAACATGGCGTTATACAACGTAGGCACGGTGAAAAAGAGCGTCGGCCGGAACCGTTCGATGGTCTCCAGCACGGCATCCGGCTTCGGTTTGCCCGGGTAGAGCACCGTGGAGGCCCCCGCCCAGACCGCGAACGTGAGCCCGCCACCGAGACCGTAGGCGTGGAAGAGCTTGGAGGCGGAGAAGGTCACGTCCTCCTCGGTGACCTTCAACACCTCTTTCGCGTAGGTCTCGCAGGTGTAGAGGATGTCGTGTTGCAGGTGGACGGCCCCTTTGGGCCTGCCCGTCGAACCGGAGCTGTAGAGCCAGAACGCCGGATCGTCCCTGTGCGTCCTCGCCGGAGAGAGCTCGTCCTCACCACCCTCGAGCAGCTCATCGAGCGTCTTTCTGCCCTCGACATCACCGTTGGCCACGATGACCTCGACCGGTTCCCCGTATCCTTCGAGGCCCTCCCACACCTTCCCGTAGAGCGTCTCGTCCACCACCACCACGCGAGCCCGGCTGTCCTCGACGAAGAAACGGTAGTCCTCCGCCCCGAGCAGGGTGTTCACCGGGATCGGAACCGCGCCCATCCGCATCGCCCCGAAGAAGACCACCGGGAAGGCCGGCGTATCGTTGAGGACCATCAAAACCCGGTCCTCCTGCCTCACCCCGAGCTCGCCGAGCACGCTCCCGAAACGGTTCATCCTGCGGGCGAGCTCCCCGTAGGTCACCTCCTCCCCGCCGCAACGAACGGCGACCTTTCCGCTACGACCAGCCTCCAGGTTGCGGTCTATTAGCTCGCTCGCGTTGTACCATCGTGGTATATCTATCATTCGATCCCACCTCGCTCTCTCAGGACGAGCGCCGGACGACGACGGACTTGGTCTCGGTGTAGTACTCGAGCGCCTCGATACCGTGCTCCTTGCCGTAACCCGACTGCTTCCATCCTCCGAAGGGAAGCTCGTCGTAGACGATCTGGGGCGAGTTGATCCAGGTGTAGCCGGCCTCTATCCGCTCTGCGGCCTCGGTGGCGCGGTCAAGATCTCGGGTCCAGATGGAGGAGCCGAGGCCGTAGACGGAGGAGTTGGCCCGTTCGATGGCCTCGTCGAGGTCCGAAACCTTCCAGATGGGAAGCGCGGGCCCGAAGACCTCCTCCATCGCGACCCGGGAGTCGTGGGAGGGCTCCAGGAGCAGGGTCGGCTCGTAGAAGTTGCCCTTCTCGCGGCCGTCGGGGCGCTTCCCCCCGGCGAGGACCTTCGCCCCGGAGGAGACGGCGTCCTCGACCTGCCCCTCGACCAGCTCGCGCTGGCGCGGGGTGTGGAGGGGGCCTATCATCACGCCCTCTTCGGTTCCGGGACCGACCCTGAGCTTCTTCACCTTCCCCACGAGCTTCTCGACCAGCTCTTCCGCGACGCTCTCGAAGACGTAGAGGCGCTTCACCGCCAGGCAAGCCTGCCCGCAGTTGAAGAAACGCCCGACGCTCGCGGCGCTCGCCGCCCGGTCGAGGTCGGCGTCGTCGCAGACGATCATGGGGTCCGAGCCGCCGAGCTCGAGGGTGGCGCGCTTCAGCTCCCCGGCCGCGAGCGCGGCGAGCTTCCTGCCGACCGGGGTCGAGCCGGTGAAGGCGACCTTGCGTACCAGCGGGTGCTCCACGAGCGCCTGCCCGGTGGTCGGCCCGTCACCGGTGACGACGTTGAAAACCCCAGCCGGCAGCCCGGCCTCGTGCATGATCCCGGCGATCCGGAGCGTGGTCAGCGGCGTCGTCTCCGCAGGCTTGGCGACCACGGCGTTCCCGGTTATGAGCGCCGGCCCGAGCTTGTTCCCCAGGAGCGTCGTCGGGAAATTCCACGGCACGATCGCTCCGACCACCCCGAGCGGACGCCGCAGGATCATGCCGTAGGTCCCCTCGTCCAGGTCCGGCACGTACCCGCCCCGGATGTTCTTGGCGAGCCCGGCGTAGTGCTCGAGCGTGAGCACGAAGCGCCGGATCTCGATCCTCGCCTCCCGCAGCGGCTTGCCCTGCTCGGCGGTGAGAAGCGGCGCCAGTTCGTCCCGCCTCTCCATCACCGCCCGCGCCGCTTCCGCCAGGATTTCACCGCGCCGCGAGGCCGGCATACCCTGCCACCCGGCAAGCGCCTCCCGCGCGCTCTCCACCGCCCGGTCCACCTCTTCGTCCCCGCAGAGGGGTACCGTGTCCACCTCCTCCCCACTCGCCGGGTCCACGACGGATATCCTCCCCATCCCCGTGACCTCGACGTACTCCCCACCAACGAAAGGTTCGGCCATACGACGAATCCTCCATGCGGCTGTGATCCATGTCACCTGTCTTTCAGTTTAACCAATCGGTCAAAATACTGTCAACTGAACGATCAGTCAAAAATCGAGCTGGGCGGGAGGTTATCCTCTTTTGCGTGGCACGTGAGCGCGAGGAGGTTCTGAAGTTGGAAGCTGACAAGTATCGGGTCTCGGAGTTTCTGGAGGCGGCGGGGCTGGAGCTCGATGAGGTGAGCGGGAGGAGGGTGCGCGGTCACATCAAGCTCGACGAGCGGCACCACACGCCGTGGGGGGTGGTACACGGCGGGGTGTACACGACGGCGGTCGAGAGTGCAGCGAGCGTGGGGGCCTCGGCGGCGGTCGAGGAGGACGGGATGTTCGCCGTCGGGGTGCACAACGCCACGGATTTTCTGCGTCCGATGCGGGAGGGGCGGGTCGAGGTGGTGGCGGAGCCGATCCTGCAGGGCAGGACGCAGCAGCTCTGGCAGGTCGTGATCACGCGCTCGGAGGACGGCAAGGAGGTGGCCCGCGGACAGCTCAGGCTGCACAACGTCCCGCTCGACGGGGATAAGAGATGAGGGTCGGCTTCGTAGGGCTCGGGATCATGGGGTGGCCCATGGCCGAAAACCTGGTGCAGGCCGGCTACGACCTCACCGTCCACAACCGCACCAAGAAGAAGGCCGAAGAGTTCGCCAAAAACACCGGTGCACAGCTCGCAGAGAGCCCCAGAGAGGTCGCAAACAACAGCGACGTCGTCATCACCATGCTCCCGGGCCCGCCCGAGGTGGAGGAAGTCTTTCTGGGGGAGGACGGCCTGATCGAAGGCGCGGGCACGGGGGCCCTGCTGGTGGACATGTCCACCTCCTCTCCCCTTCTCGCCCGAAAGATAGCCGAAGTCGCGCGCGAGCAGGGAGCCTCCGCGCTCGACGCGCCGGTCTCGGGAGGAGACGTGGGGGCTAAAGAGGGGACCCTCTCGATCATGGTCGGAGGAGAACAGGAGGACTTCGAGCGGGCAAGGCCCCTCTTCGAGGTGATGGGCAGGACCATAACCCATGTTGGTCCCTCGGGGGCCGGGCAGGTCGTGAAGGCTGCGAACCAGATCGTGGTCGCGCTGAGCATAGAGGCGGTCTCTGAGGCGCTGGTTTTGGGGGAGAGGGGAGGGGTCTCTGCGGAGAAGATCCTGGATGTTCTCTCAGGAGGTCTTGCTGGCAACAGGGTGATGGAGGTAAAGCGGGAGAAGTTCCTATCTCACGTCTTCGAGCCCGGTGGCAAGGCCCGCTACCATCACAAAGACCTCGGTATAGCGCTCGACACCGCCCGTGAGCTCGGGGTCGTGCTCCCGGCGGCCGCGCTCGCGGACCAGCTCTTCGCCGCGCTCGAGGCGCAGGGCAGGGGCGACCTCGACCACTCGGCGCTCCTAGTGCTCGTCGAGGAGATGAGCGGGATCAGCCGGAGAGGAGGGTGAGGGGCAGCACCACGCCGCCAAGCATAGAAACCGCAAACACCACCCCAGCCTCCCTGCCTCCTCCCTCCCTCGCCTCCGGC
>JAIMBO010000158.1 GCA_023511405.1 Rubrobacteraceae bacterium | reverse complement strand
CCAGTTGATCCCCAGTTCGACGGCGCGCCTTATCGCCCCGATAGCCTCCCCATCGTCCTGGGGCCCCCAGGCGGCCGCCCACCCGCTCCCGCCGATGGCCCAGCTCCCGAAGCCTATGGGGGTTATCTGCATACCGGTCCTGCCGAAAGCACGTTTCTCCAAAATCACCTCCAAACCTCTAGATCGGCATCTCGATGAACGGCGAGGAGTAGTCCGGAGTCCGCAGAAGGACGTCCTCCGCGTCCATCCGGCTCATCCTCTCACGCTCGGCGGCTATCATCTTCGGTACGAGCCGCACGTCCCCGGCCATCGCTATCCCTGTGATCTCCTCGTGTGAGAGCACCCACGAGACGGCCGCGTCCACGTGACACTGCTCGTCGAAAGGCTCGTACCAGGTCGCGTAGCGCTGCCCTTCCAGCGGACGGTCACCCTGCCAGTTGCGCCGCGCGATCGTCTTTATCGTCATCAGGGCGGCGTCCTGCCGCCTCGCCTCGGACACGAGCGCTTCGAAGTCGCGGCGGAAGCCATCCTCGGTGAAGAGAATGTAGTTCCAGGGTGTGAGCACCGTCTCGAACGGGAACCGCCTGAGCGCCTCCAGGTGGGTCGCCGGGGCACCGTTGCCGTGACCGGTGATGCCGATCGCGCCGACGATCCCCTGCTCGCGTGCCTCCACCGCGGCTTCGAGCGCTCCTCCCGAACCGGTGACCCGGTCGAGGTCCTCCAGGTCACCTACGGCGTGCAGCTGGATCAGGTCTATCCTCTCCGTCCGCAGCCGGTCGAGCGAGGCGTGGATGTCGCGCCAGGCCCCGTCGCGGTCGCGGGCCTCGATCTTGGTGGAGAGGAAGATGCGGTCGCGGATCTCGGGCATCCAGCGTCCGTAGTGGAGCTCCGAGTCGCCGTAGTCGGGGGCGGTGTCGAAGTGGTTCACCCCGGACTCGAGGGCGAGCGCGATCGAACGGTCCGCCTCGTCGGGGTCGACGCGTGAGAGCGCCGCTCCCCCGTAGATGAGGACCGAGTTCATCCTGCCGAGTCTGCCGAGCCTCCGGTACTCCATCCTGAAAACCCCTTCCCTCGTGTGGTCCGCGGGGTATCTTACTCCTTCGACAGCCCGATGCGCAGCGTCACCACCTCGAAAGGCCGGACGAAGAGGCGCACCACATCCCCTCTCACATCCAGCTCCTCCCCGGGCTCCTCGAGCAGGTTCGCCCGCCGCACCCTCTCGACCGGGACCCCGAAGCGCAGAGCGCACTCCCCCCTCGCCCCGTGCGGCTCGTAGAGCCTCAAGATCAGCTCCTCCCCGTCCCCGGCGAGCTTCAGGCTCCCCAGGGCGAGCTCCACGCCCTCGACGCCGCAAAACGAGAAAGCATCCGGCAACCCTTCACCACCGGAGACGACGAAAGAAGGGCTGTTGAGCCAGAGCGCCTCCCGCACCACCCCGGACTCCGTCCAGTCTCCCCGGTGCGGCAGGAGAGAGAAGGTGAAGCGGTGGCGGCCCTCGTCCGCGAGCGGGTCGGGGAACAAGGGGCCGCGCAGCAGGCTGATCCCGAGCACGTTACCCTCGGCGCTGTGGCCGTAGCGCCCGTCGTTGAGCAGCGCCACCCCGTAGCCTGGCTCGGAGAGGTCCGCGAAGCGGTGCGCCGAGACCTCGAAGCGAGCCTCGTCCCACGAGGTGTTGCGGTGGGTCGGACGGTGGTGCGCGCCGAACATCGTCTCGAAGGTCGCCTCGTGGCTGCGGACCCTCAACGGGAAGAGCGAGCGCAGCAGCACCCGCCGCTCGTGCCACTCGACCTCCGTCACGACGTCTAAACGCCGCGATCCCGCGAGGAGCCGGTAGGTCTGCACGATGCGTGAGCTCCGGAAGCGGCGCCGCACCCGCACCGAACCCCGCAGGGGTCCCTCCTCGACGACCTCGATCCCCTCGACCCCGCCGACCTCCTCCCCCTCGCGTCCGTAGTCCTCGTCTACGTCCCACGCCTCCCACTCGCGCGGCTCGTCGGTGTAGGCCCAGAGCTGGTTGCCCCGCCCGTCGAGCACCTCCCGCCCGACCTTCCGGTCGAAGACCCGCCAGAGCGTGCCGTCCGGCCCTACCTCGGCCCGTATGATCTCGTTCTCGAGCACGAACCGCCCGTCCTCCTCCGAGGCCCGGACGGTCGTAGAGGGCTTCCGGGAACCCGCCCCGCCGCGGCGCAGCGTGACCCATCCGAGCGGCGGCACGAGCCGCTCCGGGTCGCAGACCAGCACCCCCTCCTCCACCCGCTGGGTGGGCAGGGGCTCCCCCTCCAGCTCGACGTCCCCGTCGAGATTCGGGACCACGACCGAGAGAGGACGGGGCCACACCGAGGCGTTCACGACCCTCGAGGTCCCGTCCCCCGCCGGACCGCCGAGCGCACCGTCGCGTACCTCCTCTGCGGCCGTCACCACCCCCTCGAGCTGCGGCACGGCCTCATCGTAGACCTCGTGGATCGAAGAACCCGGCAGGATGTCGTGGAACTGGTTGAGCAGGAGGGTCTTCCAGGCCCGCTCCAGCTCTCGCGCGGGGTACTTCTCCCGCCCCAGCGCGTGTGCCACGGCGCGCAGAGCCTCGGCCTCCACGAGCCGGTGCTCGGCCTCGCGGTTGAGCTTCTTGATCCGACCCTGCGTGGTGAGCGTTCCCCGGTGCAGCTCCAGGTAGAGCTCCCCGACCCACCTCGGGAGCCCCTCGCGCGGCAGCGAGGCGAAGAAATCCTCCACGCGGGTCATCCTCAGGCGCGGAAGGGCGGGGAATTCCTTCAGGCGGGCGTAGTTCTCGAGCATCTCCTCGCTCGGCCCCCCGCCGCCGTCGCCCCATCCGAACGAGAAGAGACTCTCCGGATGGTACCGCTTGCCCCGGAAGTTGCGCCAGGTCCCGAGCAGATCGTGCGGGGTGACGTTCCCGTTGTAGTCCTGGCCGGGGTTGTCGAAGTGGTGGGCGAGGACCGTCGTTCCGTCGAGCCCTTCCCAGAGGAAGAGGTCGTGCGGGAAGCGATCGGCCTCGTTCCAGTTGAGCTTGTAGGTGAAGAAGCCCTCGATGCCGGCTCCTTTGAGGATCTGGGGCAGCGCGGGGGAGAACCCGAAGGCATCGGGGAGCCAGGCCACCTTCGAGCGCACGCCGAACTTCTCCTCGAAGTAGCGCTGCCCGTAGAGGAGCTGGCGCACCATCGACTCGCCGCCCGGTATCTGGCAGTCGTTCTCCACCCACGAGCCGCCAACCGGCTCCCAGCGTCCCTCCGCGACCCGCTCCCTGACCCGCTCGAAGAGCTCGGGGTCGTCCTCCTCGATCCAGGCGTAGAGCTGCGCCGAGGACTGGTTGAAGGTGAACTCCGGGTAGCGATCCATCAGCGAGAGGACGCTCGCGAACGTCCGGCGCCCCTTGCGCCGCGCCTCCGCCACCGGCCAGAGCCAGGCCAGGTCCAGGTGAGCGTGTCCCGTCAGCGCCAGGCGCCCGGCCGGCGGGTGCCCGGCCTCGATCTCTTCGATCCTCTTCGCCAGGAGCCTCCGCGCCCGGCGTACGGCCTGCCGCGCCTCCGGCGGGAGCGGGGTGACACTCCCTGGATCCTCCGGCAGGCTCCACGGGAGCCTCTCCCCGGCGGAGGAGTACCTCCTGAGGTGACGCGGAAGGAAGACGTCCGTCGCCGTGGGCCAGCTCCCGGCGAGAGAGGCGAACGCCTCCTCCGCCGCGTCCAGAAGCAGCGGCACCGCGTCGTGCTCCCCGAGCTGCCTCGCCGCTTCCAGCGAGACCCAGAGGTCCCGCTCGAGGCCCCGCACCTCCCTCTCGGGCACCACGAGCGCGGCGCGTTCGATCCTGGGCTCCGGAACCATCTCGCCCCAGACGCCGTGCGGGACGACCTCGGCCTCGATCTCTATCCTCTCTCCGCCGCGAGCTTCATCGGTCACCCGGAAGCTCGTGTGGTACGGGTTCAGGCCACCGCTCGCGCCGGTCGAGAGCCGCACGAACCCCTCTCCCCCGAGCCACAGCTCGACCTCGACCGGCTCCCCGACCCACTCCAGCGGCACCTCCACCTCGGACGAGAGGCTTACCGGAAGCGCGACCTCCGGCCAGAAATCCCCGAGACGCACCTTCTCGATCCTGCCGTTCCCGGTAGAAAAACGCCAGACCTCGATGTTCCGCTCCCTCGCGTTGCGCCAGAGGCGAAGTTCCCCCGCGCGGCG